>NZ_JADBQM010000022.1:21305-90976 GCF_014895895.1 Enterobacter cloacae complex sp. P14RS | reverse complement strand
TTCATTTTTTGTCCGAGGACGTTAAGAATCCATGTCACTTTGAGTGCCCACACAGATTGTCTGATAAATTGTTAAAGAGCAGTGCCGCTTCGTTTTCGCTGCGGCGCGGGGTGTGCATATTACGCTTTCCCGCTTCAGAGTCAAGCGTTTATTTCGCTTTTCTCTGCTGACCCGGCGGCTTGCGTGCCGTTGTTCCGTGTCAGTGGAGGCGCATTATAGGGAGTAATTCCGAAGCTGCAAGGATAAAGTGAAAATTATTTACTGACCGCTCACTTTCCAGGCAAAACGCATCCCAGACCTCAATTTTCGCCTGGTTTTTAAACAAAAACGAGCCGCAAGCGGCTCGTTTTTGCGTTTTGTGACTTACTGCACTGCCACAATACGATCGTCGTTGGCTTCCAGACGGATAACTTTGCCCGGAATCAGTTCTCCGGAGAGGATCTGCTGCGCCAGCGGGTTTTCTATCTGCTGCTGAATAGCACGTTTCAGTGGACGCGCACCATAAACCGGATCGTAACCATTCTCGCTCAGCAGCTTCAGCGCATCGTCGGAGATGTGAATTTCATATCCACGCTCTTCCAGACGTTTGTACAGACGCTGCAGCTGGATCTGCGCAATCGACGCAATGTGTTTCTCACCCAGAGGATGGAATACCACCACTTCGTCAATACGGTTAATGAACTCCGGACGGAAGTTATGGCTCACCACACCGAGCACCAGATCCTTCATATGGCTGTAGTCAAGTTCACCGAAACGTTCCTGAATCAAATCGGAACCCAGGTTCGAAGTCATGATGACTACCGTATTACGGAAATCGACCGTTCTCCCCTGCCCGTCTGTCAGACGACCATCATCCAGCACCTGAAGCAGGATGTTGAACACATCCGGATGCGCTTTTTCCACCTCATCCAGCAGGATGACGGAATAAGGACGCCGGCGCACCGCTTCGGTCAGGTAGCCGCCCTCTTCATAACCAACATATCCCGGAGGCGCACCGACCAGGCGCGAGACGGAGTGTTTCTCCATGAACTCGGACATGTCGATACGCACCATCGCATCGTCGCTGTCGAACATAAAGTTTGCCAGCGCTTTACACAGTTCGGTTTTACCGACACCGGTCGGCCCCAGGAACAGGAACGAACCGATCGGGCGATTTGGATCGGAAAGCCCAGCACGGCTACGGCGAATAGCGTTGGAGACCGCTTCAACCGCCTCGTCCTGACCAATCACCCGCTGATGCAGATCCTGCTCCATACGCAGCAGCTTATCGCGTTCGCTTTCCATCATGCGCGCCACCGGAATACCGGTCCAGCGAGCGAGCACTTCGGCAATTTCGGCATCCGTCACTTTATTACGTAACAGACGCATGGTTTTGCCTTCAGACTGCGTGGCGATCTCAAGCTGTTTCTCCAGCTCAGGGATTTTGCCGTACTGCAGTTCAGACATACGTGCCAGGTCACCCACACGGCGAGCCTGCTCAATGGCAATTTTGGCCTGTTCGAGTTCCGCTTTAATGGTCTGCGTGCCAGAGAGGGAGGCTTTCTCGGCTTTCCACTCTTCTTCCAGCTCAGAATACTGGCGCTCTTTATCGTCCAGCTCTTCATTGAGCATATCCAGGCGTTTCTTACTGGCTTCATCAGACTCTTTTTTCAGCGCCTGCTGTTCCAGCTTGAGCTGAATGATGCGGCGGTCGAGTCGGTCCAGTTCTTCCGGCTTCGAGTCAATCTGCATACGAATGCTCGACGCCGCTTCATCGATCAGGTCGATTGCTTTATCAGGCAACTGACGATCGGCGATATACCGATGCGAAAGCGTCGCCGCCGCAACGATGGCCGGGTCAGTAATCTGCACATGGTGGTGCAGTTCATAACGCTCTTTCAGACCACGCAGGATCGCGATGGTATCTTCAACGCTTGGCTCAGCAACAAACACTTTCTGGAAGCGACGTTCCAGAGCGGCATCTTTCTCAATGTACTGACGATACTCATCAAGCGTAGTGGCACCGACACAGTGAAGTTCCCCACGCGCCAGCGCAGGTTTCAGCATGTTCCCGGCATCCATCGCACCGTCGGCCTTACCAGCCCCCACCATGGTGTGCAGTTCGTCGATAAACAGAATGACGTTGCCTTCCTGTTTCGCCAGGTCGTTCAGCACGCCTTTCAAACGCTCTTCAAACTCACCGCGGTATTTCGCCCCGGCCACCAGCGCGCCCATATCCAGCGCCAATACGCGGCGGCCTTTCAACCCTTCCGGCACTTCACCGTTTACGATACGCTGCGCAAGCCCTTCAACGATGGCGGTTTTACCGACCCCCGGCTCACCAATCAGTACCGGGTTGTTTTTGGTACGACGCTGCAGTACCTGAATCGTACGGCGGATCTCTTCGTCACGGCCGATAACCGGGTCAAGTTTGCCCTGCTCGGCACGTTCGGTCAGATCGACCGTAAATTTCTTCAAAGCCTGACGTTGGTCTTCGGCTCCCTGATCGTTCACGCTTTCACCTCCGCGCATTTTCTCAATCGCCTGAGTCACATTGGCGGTGGTTGCACCAGCAGATTTCAGCAGGTCGGTCAAGGTACCGCGTGATTCAAGCGCCGCCAGAACAAAGAGCTCCGACGAAATAAAGTTGTCCCCACGTTTTTGCGCCAGCTTGTCGCAAAGGTTCAGCACGCGAACCAGATCCTGAGACGGCTGCACATCGCCGCCGGTACCTTCTACCTGCGGTAAACGGCTCAGCGCCTGATCGATAGCGGTGCGTAACTGGCCAGCATTAATGCCAGCAGACGTTAATAAAGGACGTACCGATCCCCCTTCCTGATTCAGCAAGGCGCTCATTAAATGAAGAGGTTCGATGAATTGGTTGTCGTGCCCCAGTGCAAGGGACTGGGCATCGGCGAGAGCAAGCTGGAATTTATTAGTAAGACGATCCAGACGCATAACTCCTCCCATAACAGGTCAAATTTGCTACTGGAGATTAAATGAGGTCATCCCTCAATTATTCAAGGTTAATGACCTGAATTATGTGAAAAGAAAACGGCACGTGCCGGATCGTCTTGATTCTTTAGGTTATATCAGCCAAATGAAACTTGCCATACGACCCGTCGTCTTGTCGCGGCGATAGGAGAAAAAATCACCCTTTTCGGTGAACGTACAGCGATCGCCGCCGAAGATCTGCGTTACGCCAATATTATTCAGACGCTGGCGGGCAAGCTGGTAAATATCCGCCAGATATTTTTCCCCGGCAGGCAGGAAGGCCTCATTGGCTTGCGGATCTTTTTCCACAAATGCTTCGCGAACCTCCGGCCCCACTTCAAAAGCACGAGGGCCAATCGCCGGACCTAGCCAGGCCATGATATTGGCGGGATCATCATTGAAGCAGGCGAGGGTCTCTTCCAGCACGCCCTCGCATAAGCCACGCCAGCCCGCGTGCGCTGCTGCTACCTCCGTACCGGCACGGTTACAAAACAGAACCGGCAGACAATCGGCGGTCATTACGGCACAAACCGTGCCCGGCGTATTACTGTAAGAAGCATCGGCGCGTTTGGAAGCGTAAGGTTCTCCCGTCAGCTTCAGTACCGCTTTGCCGTGAACCTGCTCCAGCCAAACCGGCTTCGACGGCAGATTTCCCGCAGCAAACAGACGCGTGCGGTTCTCTTCAACGTGTTCCAGGCTGTCGCCGCAGTGCGCGCCGAGGTTTAAAGACTCCCACGCGCCCTGGCTCACGCCGCCAATACGGGTCGAACTACAGGCGGCTACGCCTGCAGGCAGCGGCCACTCCGGGACAATCAGTTTGGTCATAACCAGTCCACTTGATCCTTATGTTCTTCGAAATCGGCACGCATGGCATCAATGAGTTCCACCATATCCTGCGGGATAGGCGCATGCCATTCCATCTGGATACCACTGATCGGGTGATAAAGACGCAGCATGGTCGCGTGCAGCGCCTGACGATCGAATTTACGCAGTACGCTGATGAACTCATCCGACGCGCCTTTTGGCGGACGCGGACGACCGCCGTACACCTGATCCCCCACCAGCGGATGGGTAATGTGCGCCATGTGAACGCGGATCTGGTGAGTACGACCGGTTTCCAGGCGCAGGCGCAGGCGGGTATGAATACGGAAGTGCTCCATAATGCGATAGTGCGTCACCGCCGGTTTACCCATCGGATGCACCGACATATGGGTACGTTTCGTCGGGTGACGGCTGATCGGCTCTTCTACCGTGCCGCCAGCGGTCATGTGTCCAATCGCCACCGCTTCATATTCGCGAGTAATCTCACGCAGCTGCAGCGACTCCACCAGACGGGTCTGAGCGGGAACGGTCTTCGCCACCACCATCAGGCCGGTGGTGTCTTTATCCAGACGGTGAACGATACCTGCACGTGGGACATCCGCAATCGGCGGATAATAATGAAGAAGTGCGTTAAGTACCGTACCGTCTGGATTCCCTGCGCCCGGATGAACAACCAGGTCGCGCGGCTTGTTGATCACCAGAATGTCATCATCTTCATAGACGATGTCCAGTGGGATATCCTGCGGCTCGAAGCGGATTTCCTCTTCGATTTCAGCATTGATGGCAACAGCTTCCCCACCAAACACTTTCTCTTTTGGTTTGTCCCAGATCTTGCCGTTTACCAGCACGCGCTGGTCAAGGATCCATTCTTTTATGCGTGAACGCGAATAATCAGGGAACAATTCGGCCAAAGCCTGATCTAAGCGTTGACCGAGCTGATTTTCGGAGACTGTTGCGGTGAGTTCTACTCGTTGTGCCATAAACTGCTTCTTTGTTTAACGTTGGGTTTTACGGCTTTGCCGTTTAATATAGTGTGCTATTGTAGCTGGTCTTAATCGGGAGCAGGAACAGAGTTTCTCCCGGACAAACATTTGAGGAAAGTCAAAACGTCATGACGCGCATGAAATATCTGGTGGCAGCGGCCACGTTGAGCCTGGCTTTGGTGGGCTGCTCCGGTTCGAATGAACAGGTCCCTGACAATCCGCCGAATGAAATCTATGCGACTGCACAACAAAAGTTGCAGGACGGTAACTGGAAACAGGCGATAACGCAACTGGAAGCGTTGGATAATCGCTATCCATTTGGCCCGTATTCGCAGCAGGTACAGTTAGATCTTATCTACGCCTACTACAAAAATGCCGATCTGCCGCTGGCTCAGGCAACTATCGATCGTTTCATGCGTCTGAACCCGACTCATCCTAACATCGACTACGTCATGTACATGCGCGGCCTTACCAACATGGCGCTGGACGACAGCGCCCTGCAGGGCTTCTTCGGCGTAGATCGCTCCGACCGTGACCCGCAGCATGCGCGCGACGCCTTCAATGACTTCTCCAAGCTGGTGCGCGGCTATCCGAACAGTCAGTACGTCACCGACGCGACCAAACGTCTGGTGTTCCTGAAAGATCGTCTGGCGAAATATGAATACTCCGTTGCGGAATACTATACCCGCCGTGGCGCATGGGTTGCTGTGGTTAACCGCGTAGAAGGTATGCTGCGTGATTACCCGGATACTCAGGCAACGCGTGACGGCCTGAAGCTGATGGAAAATGCTTACCGTCAGATGCAGATGACCGCTCAGGCTGAAAAAGTGGCGAAAATCATCGCCGCGAACAGCAGCAACACGTGATAGCGTTTCAATGCAAAACGGCAGCCCGAAGGCTGCCGTTTTTTTATTCAATTCAGACATCCGCTGAAGCGCTTTAGCCTCAACACATCCCGTCAACTATGACCGCAATTCGTACCTTCCACAAGGTAAATCTCATCTCTTCCTGCCCTGCCTCACAAAAAAGATTCCCTGACAAAAACCGACAAAATAACGTGATCTAAATCACACATTTTGACATTAGGTCGGGTATGCTGGAATCACCAAGACGGAAAGACAAGAGGTAAAATTTATGACAATGAACATTACCAGTAAACAAATGGAAATTACTCCGGCAATTCGCCAGCACGTCGCAGACCGTCTCGCCAAACTGGATAAATGGCAAACACATTTGATTAATCCACATATCATCCTGTCCAAGGAGCCCCAGGGTTTCATCGCTGACGCAACTATCAATACTCCAAACGGCCATCTGGTCGCCAGCGCAAAACATGAGGATATGTACACCGCAATCAACGATTTGATCAACAAGCTGGAACGGCAGCTCAATAAAGTGCAACACAAAGGTGAAGCCCGTCGCGCCGCAACGTCGGTGAAAGACGCCAGCTTCGCGGAAGAAGTTGAAGAAGAGTAATCCTTTAAATTGAGTGTACCGCCAACGCGCCTTCGGGCGCGTTTTTTATTGACAGGGTGAAAACAGTACGGGTACTTTAACGGTATCAATCACAGGATGACTTTATGAAACTTACGCCGTTCTTCTTCGCATTCTTTTTTACCTTCCCCTGAACGGGAGGCGTTTCGTCGTGTGATAAAGAATGCGAAGACGAACAACAAGGCCTCCCACACCGGGGGGCCTTTTTTATTGATAACGATAAAATGAGACAGGCAACACTATGACACCGGAAAACCCGTTACTGGATCTGCGAGTAAAAATCAGCGCGCTGGATGAAAAATTACTGGCGCTGCTGGCCGAACGTCGCGCCCTCGCCGTTGAAGTGGGCAAAGCCAAGCTGGACTCCCATCGTCCGGTCCGTGACATCGACCGCGAGCGGGATCTGCTGGAACGTCTCATCCAGCTCGGCAAAGCGCATCACCTCGATGCCCACTACATCACCCGGCTGTTCCAGCTCATCATCGAAGATTCCGTTCTGACCCAGCAAGCGCTACTCCAGCAGCATCTCAATAAAACCAACCCGCACTCGGCGCGCATCGCCTTCCTTGGGCCTAAAGGCTCCTACTCTCATCTGGCCGCACGCCAGTATGCCGCACGTCATTTTGAAGAGTTTATTGAAAGCGGCTGCGCAAAATTCGCCGATATTTTTAACCAGGTTGAGACCGGCCAGGCGGATTACGCCGTGGTGCCGATTGAAAACACCAGTTCCGGTGCCATCAACGACGTCTACGATCTACTGCAGCATACCAGCCTGTCGCTGGTCGGCGAGCTGACGATCCCTATCGATCACTGCGTGCTGGTCTCCGGTTCAACGGACCTGAACACGATCGAAACGGTCTACAGCCATCCGCAGCCTTTCCAGCAGTGTAGCCAGTTCCTGAACCGCTATCCGAACTGGAAAATTGAGTACACCGAAAGCACCTCGGCGGCAATGGAAAAAGTAGCGCAAGCCAACTCCCCAACCGTTGCTGCGCTCGGCAGCGAAGCGGGCGGCGCGCTGTATGGCTTACAGGTTCTGGAACGCAATCTTGCTAACCAGACGCAAAACATTACCCGCTTCGTGGTGCTGGCCCGCAAGGCAATCAACGTGTCAGACCAGGTGCCGGCGAAAACCACGCTGCTGATGGCGACCGGCCAGCAGGCGGGCGCGCTGGTAGAAGCCCTGCTGGTGCTGCGCAACCACAATTTGATCATGACCAGGCTGGAATCACGCCCAATCCACGGTAATCCATGGGAAGAGATGTTTTACCTCGATATCCAGGCCAACCTGGAATCTGCATCCATGCAGAAAGCCCTGCGCGAACTGGGTGAAATTACCCGTTCAATGAAAGTGCTGGGCTGCTATCCGAGCGAAAACGTCGTCCCGGTCGATCCAAGCTAGCATTCGATAAAACGGCTTTTCTTCATCCCTGCCACATTAACCGGCAGGGTGAAGACGGCTCCGGAAAGCGGATACTTCGCCACCTCCTCCGCATCCATATTTTCCCGCGTGGTGGTAATGAACAGCGTTTTCATATCATCGCCGCCAAAGCAGACCATCGTCGGGCAACGCACCGGCATGCGGTATTCTTCCAGTTGCTCCCCTTGTGGAGAAAAACGCGCGATACGCCAGCCGTCAAACAGCGCGCTCCAGTAGCAGCCTTCCACATCCATCGCCGCACCGTCCGGTATCCCCTCGCCCTCTTTAAACTGACGAAACACCTCACGCCTGCCGGGTTCACCCTGTTCATCAAGCGGGGTACGGAAGATCACACCGTTGGGCGTGTCTGAGGTAAACATCCACTGCTTATCCGGGCTAAACGCCAGGCCGTTGTGCCCGTGGATATCGCACTGGATCACTTTCGGCGTCAGGTCGTTGTCGATGCGCATCAGCAGGGCGCCGTTGTAATCTCCCGGCCCCCAGAACGTGCCCGCATAGAAGCGGCCCTGGTGGTCGGTGCCCCCATCATTAAAACGTGCGAGCTGCGGGTTAGAGGGGTTATCACACACCTTGCGGCGCAGCAGTCCGTGTTTATCGGTCAGCCAGATGCCCGTGCGCATCGCAACGATAAAACCACCCTGCTCGCGCAGCGCGAAACAGCCCACCTCTTCATGGAAGGAAAGCACGGTATGTTCCGCCGTCGGCAGGTGGTAGCGGTGGATCTCCCCTTCCAGAATATCCGCCCAGTAAAGCGCATTTTCTTCTGCGCTCCACGTCGGGCATTCGGGCAGATGCCCGGTGTAGTTCAACAGCAGCTGCGGTTCAGCCATGACAGTTCCCCAAAATGAAAAAAGCCAGCATTGCTGGCTTTCAGTATATACATCATTGGATTACTGGCGACTGTCATTTGCCTGGCGCAACAGCGTGCGGCTTTCACTCTGGAAACGCGTGGCGTAATCGCCGAACCAGTGCTCCACTTTGCGGAAGCTGTCGATAAACGCCCGCTTGTCTCCGTGCTCCAGCAGCGTAATGGCTTCGCCAAAGCGCTGATAGTAGCGCTTGATCAGCGCCAGGTTATTTTCAGACGACATGATGATGTCGGCGTAAAGCTGGGGATCCTGCGCAAACAGACGCCCGACCATCGCCAGCTCAAGACGATAGATGGGTGAAGAGAGCGCCAGCAGCTGTTCAAGCTGCACGTTCTCTTCCGCCAGATGCAGGCCGTAGGCAAAGGTCGCAAAGTGGCGCAGCGCCTGAATGAACGCCATGTTCTGATCGTGCTCGACCGCGCTGATGCGGTGCAGCCTCGCGCCCCAGACCTGAATCTGTTCCAGGAACCATTGATAGGCTTCAGGCTGACGGCCGTCGCAGTAAACCACCACCTGCTTCGCCAGGCTGCCGCTGTCCGGGCCAAACATCGGGTGCAGCCCGAGCACCGGGCCCGTATGCGCAGCCAGCATCGCCTGCAGAGGACCGTTTTTAACGGAAGCCAGATCCACCAGAATGCAGTCTTTTGGTAAAGGAGGAAGCTTCCCGATGATCTGCTCCGTCACGTGGATCGGCACGCTGACGATAACCATTCCGGCATCTTTCATCAGTTCCGGTGCTTGTGCCCAGTCCTCTTTTTCCAGAATGCGCACCTGATAGCCAGAAAGCGTCAGCATTTTCTCGAACAGACGCCCCATCTGCCCTGCTCCGCCAACAATCACCACCGGACGCAGGGACGGACAGAGGGTTTTAAAGCCCTTGTCGTTTTCGCTGGAATAGGATTCCCGCATCACGCGACGCAGAACATCTTCAATCAAATCCGGCGAAACGCCCAGCGCCTGCGCCTCTTTACGACGGGAGGCCAGCATTGAGGCTTCGCGCTCCGGGACGTAAATCGGCAGGCCGTATTTGCTTTTCACCTCACCGACTTCGGCAACAAGCGCCATGCGGCGCGCCAGCAGGTCCAGCAGCGCCTTATCCACTTCATCAATTTGATCGCGCAGTGCGGTCAATTCAGCAACCATAACTACCCTCTTAAACCAGACGCGTCGCCAACTGGCCGCTTAAATCTTTATGGATCTCACGCAGCAGCGCATCGGTGGTTTCCCAGCTGATGCAGGCATCCGTCACGGAGACGCCGTGCTTCATCGCGCTGCGCGGCTGTTCTGATGACTGATTACCTTCATGAATGTTGCTCTCAATCATCAGGCCGATAATCGAACGGTTTCCGTCTTTGATCTGTGCGACCACGGATTCCGCAACCGCTGGCTGGCGACGGTAATCTTTATTCGAATTACCATGACTGCAATCTACCATCAGTGCCGGACGCAGTCCCGCCTGTTCCATCTCTTTTTCACACTGCGCCACGTCCGCCGGGCTGTAGTTTGGCGCTTTACCGCCGCGCAGGATCACATGACCGTCCGGGTTGCCCTGCGTTTGCAGCAGGCACACCTGGCCCGCCTGGTTGATCCCAACAAAGCGGTGCGGCATGGCGGCGGCGCGCATGGCGTTGATCGCCGTCGCCAGGCTGCCATCGGTACCGTTTTTAAAGCCAACCGGCATCGACAGGCCAGACGCCATCTCACGGTGGGTTTGCGATTCAGTCGTACGCGCACCAATTGCGGACCAGCTAAACAGATCGCCCAGGTATTGCGGGCTGTTTGGATCCAGCGCTTCGGTTGCCAGCGGCAGCCCCATGCTGACCAGTTCCACCAGCAGGCGACGCGCAATCTTCAGGCCTGCTTCCACATCAAACGAGCCATCCATGTGCGGATCGTTGATCAATCCTTTCCAGCCAACCGTCGTGCGTGGCTTTTCAAAATAGACGCGCATCACCAGATAGAGGCTATCGCTGACCTCCTCCGCTAATGCTTTAAATCGACGCGCATACTCAATGGCGGTTTCAGGATCGTGAATAGAGCAAGGACCACAAACCACCAGCAGGCGCGGATCGCGGCCAGCGATAATGTCAGAAATGGTCTGGCGAGAGTGCTCGATCTGAGCCTCCTGCGCGGCGCTCAGCGGAAACTCCGCTTTCAGTTGATCCGGGGTAATCAAAACCTGTTCGTCAGTGATATGTACGTTGTTCAGCGCGTCTTTTTGCATGATAGCGATCCTGTAAAGCTCGTTTGCGATAGTTGTTTTCCTCAGTGAGGTGAAACCACGATACCATAAAAAGTAAAGATTTCAATCCAAAATTCGTACACATTAGTTTACAGCCGCACAATAAAGACAAAAATCAGCCGCTAAAATCGTAAAGTTTAAATTACACTCTAAATTTCTCCCGCCAGGCTATGCTGAAGAAAAAGGAGAAGGGTTATGCGATCGATTGCTTTCGTCCTGCTGTCGCTGTTTTTATCGGGCTGCCAGATTAATCCTTACACTTTCCAGCCCAACTGGACGAGCCCGGACTGGTTCAGCGTGGGTAAAGAAGACGCCATAAATGGCCTGCCGGTTAAAGATAACCAGACCCTGGCCGATAGTTTTAACGACCCCCACGTCGATCGTAATGAATATCTTCGCGGCTATGCTGATGGTCAGAAGAAAGTGTGTGAAGAAGGCTTTATTCATGCATGGGGATTAGCGGGCAAATCTTATCCAGCCAGTTGTGATACTGTTGAAAATGCAGCGAAACTGCATGCGTCATGGCAAAAAGGAATGGATGAAAGTATGCGTTCCAGCCAGCTTAATTAAGTCTGCTTTTATTCTTTGGAAAATAAACAACTGTAGGATTTAGCTTAGGTCAGCCATGGGCTATTTCTGACATAATGACGGTTCTGATAAACAATGGTATTCTGCCCGCAACTCTTAAGGACATCTATTTCCGGAGCGGTACGGCGGATTCTGGTGAGAAATTTATTCTTGAACTCTTTGTTCCGACTCACTCTGGTGCTAATGCTGTTCCTTATGGTGGGCCCGGCGATGGCAGGCGCCCTCTCGGAGACAGATAAATCGGTACGTTCTATTGTCTCAGGCATAGTGAGCTATACGCGATGGCCGTCGCTTTCCGGTCAGCCTAAACTCTGCATTTATGCCACATCTCACTATACGCACGCGCTCAGCGAAAACCAGGGGCATAACGAGTTACCTTATACCCCCGTTATTGTACGTAACGATCGGGAAGCCCTGGCCGCGACATGCGATGCTGTTTATTTCGGGACTGAACCACCTGCGAAACAACTTGAATTAATAAGTCAATATCAGGGCAGAGCATTGCTATTAATCTCAGAGCAAAATCCGGAATGTGTTATTGGCAGCGCCTTTTGCCTGATAATCGATCGTGGCCAGGTGCGATTTTCCGTCAATCTGGATGCGTTGACACGCAGTGGCGTCAGGGTTAACCCGGATGTATTGATGCTTGCACGGAATAAGCAGCATGGATAAAGATTTCATCTCGACGCAGCGTCCGACGTTTAAAAGAACGCTGAGGCGAAACAGCATGATAAGCGTCATCATCACAATGACGTTAATATGGCTGTTGCTCTGTTTTGCCTCGGTCGTAACATTAAAACAATACGCGCAAAAAAATCTCGAATTAACCGGCGCCACAATGAGCCACAGCCTTGAAGCCTCTCTGGTTTTCAACGATTCACTGGCGGCCAACGAAACGCTCGCTGCGCTGGGTAAGCAGGGGCAGTTTGCCGTAGCAGAAGTCATCAACGGGCATAAAAAGCGCTTTGCCTACTGGTCCTGGAACCCGAAGGATAATAACGACACGCTGGGGGCGCTGGTCAGCCGCTGGCTTTTCCCCGTTCCGGTTGCGCAGCCCATCCTGCACAACGGCGCGAAGATAGGTGAAATACGTCTTACCGCGCGTGACAGCCTTATCAGCCATTTCATCTGGATGTCGTTTGCCGTCCTCACCGGCTGTATTCTTTTTGCAACCGTCGTCGCGCTCACCATTACCCAGTCTCTGCACCGCGGCATGGTCACGGCGCTGCAAAATATCACCGACGTTGTGCATGACGTCCGCACCAATCGCAACTTTTCCCGTCGGGTGAAAGATGGGCGCATTGAAGAATTCCATCAGTTTGGAGAAGACTTTAATAGCCTGCTGGACGAGATGGAGGAGTGGCAGCTTAAGCTCCAGGCGAAAAACGCTCAGTTGCTTCGTACCGCCATGCACGACCCGCTCACCGGTCTTGCTAACCGCGCTGCGTTTCGTAACAGTATTGCGGCATTAATGAATGACCCCTCGGCAAAAACAAACTCGGCCCTGCTCTTCCTCGACGGTGATAATTTTAAGTTTATTAACGACACCTGGGGACACGCGGCAGGAGACTGCGTGCTGATTGAAGTCGCCAGCAGGATGGTGGAATTTGGCGATAAACGCCACCAGTCCTACCGCCTTGGCGGTGACGAATTTGCCATGGTGCTGTACGGCGTGCATTCTGAACCAGAGGTTCAACACATTTGTGCTGCGCTAGCGCAGCAGTTTATCCGTCCGTTTGATCTGCACAACGGACAAAAAGCATCGATGTCACTCAGCATTGGCTTTGCTCTGGCGTGGGAAAATGCTTCCGTGGAAGCATTACTGGAGAGGGCTGACCGCAATATGTACCAGGTCAAGAACCAGCGTACAAAAACAATAAGTTAGGAAGGAAATTCTATGTTAAAACGTTACTTCGCGCCGTTAGTTATGGCCTCACTGGTTCTGGCAGGCTGTCAGTCGCCGCCCCAGGGCAAATTTACTCCTGAGCAAATCGCGGCGATGAAGTCATACGGTTTCAACGAACTGAACGGCGACTGGTCGCTTGGTATGTCGGACACCATTCTTTTTGATAAGAATGACGCCAGACTGCGCCCGGAAAGTGAAACACAGATCCAGTCCATGGCCTCTCGTCTGGCGAAAACTGGCCTGAATCACGCGCGAATGGACGGTCATACGGATAATTACGGTGAAGCAAGCTACAACGAAGCCCTGTCGTTAAAACGCGCCAATGCAGTGGCCGACGCGTGGGCGAAGGGCGCGAATATCCCGCGCAGCAATCTCACCACCCGGGGATTAGGCCAAAAATATCCGATTGCAAGCAACAGCACTGCACAAGGGCGCGCTGAAAACCGCCGGGTGTCAGTGGTTATCAGCGCGCCATAGGATTATTTAGCGGATGATTCGGTGAGCGACACGCCTGTTGCCGCTCGCCAGCGCAGCCAGTCAATCAGAACAAACAGCGCCAGACTCACGCCCATCACCGGCAAAGCCAGCCCCAGCAGTGCGCTGATGACCACGGTAACACCTTTTCCCCACCCTGACAGCGCCAGCCAGCTCTGAGTAAGCGTCTGCACCGGATTCATTGCCGACTGTGCCGGACGACGCATCCACCACATCCGGTATCCCCAGATGATAAGCACGCACAGGGCAAGGCCGAAAGCAACGAGCAGCAGCTGATTCACCAGCCCGAATAAGATCCCCATATGGAAATCCACGCCCCAGCGGGTCAGTTTTGCCATGAGCGGGAAATCCTCGAATCGGGTTCTGTCGAGGATCTGCATCGTACCGGGATCAACCGCAACGGCGTCCACCTGAGTCGGCCAGCTGCGGTCGATCTCCGTCACTGTCCATGCGCGATCCATTGTTTTCGCCGGGCGGATCTCCAGCCTGTTGGCATCAATCCCCGCTTTACGCGCCGCGCTCAACACGCCGTCAAACCGCGTCAGATCCATCGCCATTTCCGGCATCACCATTCCGCCGTGATGGCCACGGTGTTCGGCATGTTCATCCACGACCTCATGTTGGCCGGATAGCGTCGTGTTCACCTGCGGGGTGAGCCAGTTCATCTCTGCACGCAGCTTATCCACGTTCCCGCCCGCCCACTGGGACCAGGTCAGGCCGGTTGCAGAGAAGAGCAGCATGCCCCCCAGTAATATCCAGCCGAGCGTCACATGCACCCGACGGCGGTTCTGGAAGCGATTGTTAATCCGGCGTTTTGGTCGGGTATAAAACCACAGGGCAATCCCTCCCAGTGCGGCCACCCACATCCAGGAAGCGGCCAGTTCGCTATAGAGCCGCCCAATATCGCCCAGCATCAGAGAGGTATGCAGATAATCAATGGTCTGACGCAGCGGTAAAATCCCGCTGGTACCGTACACCGTCATATCCCCCAGCACCGTGAGGCTTACCGGATCGATAAAGATTGCCCGGTTTTCCGAGGGCCCCAGCGTCGGGTCCGCAAACATCACGCGGGTGGTTTCACCTTCAACCAGTCCCGGGCGGACGGCGTGCAAACGCAAATCTGAGCCAACGGCCTTTTCCGCCGTGGCGATTTGTTCCGCCAGCGGCTTCGGCTCGCCCACGGAATCCGTATGGAGCGCGTCCCGGTACAGCGCGTTTTCCAGCTGTGGGGTCGCCACGTACAGCGTCCCGGTCAGTGCGGCGAAGAAGATAAACGGGCCGACAAATAGCCCGACGTAGAAATGGAGGCGACGCAGCAGATTTCCCCATGCCGCGCGCGGAGTGCAGGTAGTCATACTTTTCCTTTTTAAGGCAGTAAGTTATCGATTTATTTTTTAAAGGGAAAAAGCAGACTGCCGCGGCGGCGCGCGGGTATCGGGGTAAAGCCAGGGGAAAAAGTGCCAGTGGCTGACCGCCTGACGCGGCGGCTTAACGCGAAGCCTTTGCAGCACGATACTGAGCAGCACTATCAGCGCGAGCATCACGCCCGGCACGTGGGCTAACAGCACGCAGTAGCCACAGGCTTCCGCATGGTCGACAGGCATCGTGTGCGGCATATCGCCGTTATGCTCGTCCATCGACATCATGCTCATGTCATGATGCATGCCCGGCATGGCGCTCATGGGGTCTTTCTGCAACGAGACGGAGATAAGGGGTGCCACCACGATCAGCAGGATCGCAAACAGCGCGGTCAATGCCGCTGCGCGTTTCCTGTTTTGCTGATGCAGTACGTTATCCACTTCCCCTCCATTCAAGAGGCAAGCATTGTAAATGATTTATGACGAAAGGGTTAATGCGAGAGGTGCGATGGGATAAAAAAAGGGCCAGCCTTTCGGCCAGCCCTTTCTAACAGGATGTCGCTTAAGCGAATCTTAGTTCAGACGCTCTTTAATACGAGCAGACTTACCAGTACGCTCACGCAGGTAGTACAGTTTAGCTTTACGTACAGCACCACGACGTTTAACAGCAATGCTGTCAACTACCGGAGAGTGAGTCTGGAAGACACGCTCAACGCCTTCGCCGTTGGAAATTTTACGAACAGTGAATGCAGAGTGCAGACCGCGGTTACGAATAGCGATAACCACGCCCTCGAATGCCTGCAGACGTTTTTTGGAACCTTCAACAACCCATACTTTCACTTCCACGGTGTCACCTGGACGGAAGGAAGGTACGTCCTGCTTCATCTGCTCTTGTTCAAGTTGCTTAATAATGTTGCTCATAATTTAATCTCTTATCCTGGGTAAACTGATATTCGGGAGCGTATTACGCCTTCCCATCATGTTCATGCTGCTGGTGCGCGTGTTCAGTTTTGAACTCGGCCAGCAACTTTGCTTGCTCTTCAGTCAGAGCCAGGTTTTCCAGAAGTTCAGGTCTTCTAAGCCAGGTTCGGCCCAGCGACTGCTTCAAACGCCAGCGACGTATCTCGGCATGGTTTCCAGACAGTAACACTGCCGGTACTTCCATCCCTTCTAACACTTCAGGACGAGTATAGTGTGGACAGTCCAGCAATCCATCGGCAAAGGAATCTTCCGTTGCCGAAGCTTCATGGCCCAGTACCCCCGGAATAAACCGGGCGACGGAGTCAATCAGCGTCATTGCCGGTAACTCACCACCGCTGAGAACGTAATCGCCGATAGACCATTCTTCGTCAATCTCGGTTTGAATTACGCGCTCATCTATCCCTTCGTAACGACCACAGACCAGAATCAGCTTTTGATTCGTCGCCAGTTCGCTCACGCCCGCTTGATCAAGCTTGCGTCCCTGAGGTGACAGATAAATCACCTTTGCGCCTTCACCTGCCGCGGCTTTTGCTGTGTGAATGGCGTCCCGTAAGGGTTGCACCATCATTAACATCCCCGGTCCGCCGCCGTAAGGACGATCGTCCACGGTACGGTGCCGGTCATGAGTAAAGTCACGAGGACTCCAGCTCTGGATGCTCAGCAGGCCATTCTTTACTGCCCGGCCAGTTACCCCGTAATCGGTAATCGCGCGGAACATTTCAGGAAACAGGCTAATTATGCCAATCCACATAGCGCCGTCTTTTACCGTTTATCCGGAGAATTTAAAAACCAGGATCCCAATCTACTTCAATGGTTTGAGTAGCGAGATCGACTTTCTTGATAACCTGTCCATCGAGGAACGGGACCAGCCGCTCCTTGATGCCAAATGCATCTTTCAGGTTTGCCTTAATGACGAGAACGTCATTTGACCCGGTTTCCATCATATCGATGACTTTCCCCAGGCTGTAACCTTCAGTGGTGACTACCTGGCAGCCCATAAGGTCTTTCCAGTAGTAGTCGCCCTCTTCCAGCTGTGGCAACTGCGACGAATCCACGACAATTTCACAATTAGTCAGCGCATTCGCGGCATCACGATCGTCAATGCCTTTCAGCTTGATGATGATGTCCTGATTGTGGTGACGCCAGCTTTCCAGCTCGACCTCTTCCCACTTACCGGCTTTCTGGATAAACCAGGGCTGGTAATTAAAAATGCTATCAGCGTCTTCAGTGGAGGAAAACACTCTGAGCCAACCACGGATACCGTAGCAAGAACCCATTTTTCCCAATACGATCGGTTCAACAGGTGCTTTATTGCTCATCATGACCACCGTGACAGATTAAGCTGCTTTGTTTGCTGCTTTGATCAGCGTAGCAACGCGATCGGAAACAGTAGCGCCCTGGCCAACCCAGTGAGCGATACGATCCAGATCCAGACGGGTTTCTTCTTCTGCGCCAGAGGCCAGTGGGTTGAAGAAACCAACGCGCTCGATGAAGCGACCGTTGCGTGCATTACGGCTGTCAGTCACAACAACCTGGTAGAACGGACGCTTTTTAGCGCCGTGACGTGCTAAACGAATAGTTACCATAACATCCTCTTGTGTGAATAAAACAACCGGGCCCCATCGAGGAACGGAGCCCGGGTGTCATATTAAAAGCCCGAAAATTTTACTCATTTTCGGGCAAAAAGCAATCTCAAAAGCGATTAACGCCCTGGAAAACCGGGAGGCATCATGCCTTTCATGCCGCGCATCATCTTCGCCATGCCGCCTTTCTTCATTTTCTTCATCATGCGCTGCATGTCGTCGAACTGTTTCAGAAGGCGGTTAACGTCCTGCACCTGCATGCCGCAACCGGCAGCGATACGGCGCTTACGGGAACCTTTGATGATTTCTGGCTTGGCTCGTTCTTTCAGCGTCATGGAGTTAATGATCGCCTCCATACGCACCAGCACTTTGTCATCCATCTGGGATTTAACGTTGTCAGGGATCTGGCCCATGCCCGGCAGTTTGCCCATCAGGCTTGCCATGCCGCCCATGTTTTTCATCTGACGCAGCTGCTCAAGGAAGTCGGTCAGATCGAAACCGTCGCCTTTTTTCAGCTTGCTGGCGAGCTTTTCAGCCTGCGCGCGGTCGACCTTGCTCTCGATATCTTCGATCAGCGACAGCACGTCGCCCATGCCGAGGATACGGGAGGCGATACGGTCCGGGTGGAACGGCTCCAGCGCTTCGGTTTTCTCGCCCACGCCGAGGAACTTGATCGGCTTACCGGTGATATGACGAATAGAAAGCGCCGCACCGCCGCGGGCGTCGCCGTCCACTTTGGTCAGCACCACGCCGGTTAACGGCAGCGCTTCGTTAAACGCTTTCGCGGTGTTCGCCGCATCCTGACCGGTCATGGCGTCAACGACAAACAGGGTCTCTACCGGGTTGATAGAAGCGTGCACCTGCTTGATTTCGTCCATCATCGCTTCGTCAACGTGCAGACGACCGGCGGTATCCACCAGCAGCACGTCGTAGAATTTCAGCTTCGCTTCTTTCAGCGCGGCGTTAACGATGTCGACAGGCTTCTGGGCAACGTCGGACGGGAAGAAGTCCACGCCGACCTGCTCGGCCAGCGTTTCCAGCTGCTTGATCGCCGCCGGGCGATAGACGTCCGCAGAGACCACCAGCACTTTCTTCTTGTGCTTTTCGCGCAGGAATTTACCCAGCTTACCGACGCTGGTGGTTTTACCCGCACCCTGCAGGCCCGCCATCAGCACCACGGCCGGCGGCTGAGCCGCCAGGTTAAGCACCTGGTTCTCTTCGCCCATCGCCGAAACCAGTTCGTTACGAACGATTTTGACGAACTCCTGACCCGGGGTCAGGCTCTTGTTAACTTCATGACCAACCGCCTTCTCTTTTACGCGGTTGATAAAATCACGAACAACCGGCAACGCCACGTCTGCTTCCAGCAGCGCCATGCGCACTTCGCGCAGCGTTTCCTTGATGTTCTCTTCAGTAAGGCGTCCGCGGCCGCTGATGTTGCGCAGCGTGCGCGACAAACGATCGGTTAAATTATCAAACATTGTCTCTCGCCTGAGTAGAAACGTTGGGCCGCATTGAGCGACACATACACAGAATTTTGCCGGAGTATAACATGAAGGCGCCTTTGTTGTTATGCAACGGTTGGAGCAGGCGTCACGTAACGTTATACTGCTTCTCTTTCTTATTAAGACAACTGTCGATGCCTATATGCCTGTTTTCGCACTGATCGCCCTTGTTGCCTACTCAGTCAGCCTCGCGCTGATCATTCCTGGCCTGCTGCAAAAAAACAGCGGCTGGCGGCGCATGGCTATTCTTTCGGCGGTCATCGCACTGATAAGCCACGCGTTTGCGCTGGAATCACGCATTATTCCCGGCGACGGCAGCGTGCAAAACCTGAGCGTCCTCAACGTCGGCTCGTTGGTCAGCCTGATGATCTGTACGGTAATGACCATCGTCGCGTCTAAAAATCGCGGCTGGCTGCTGCTGCCGATTGTCTATACCTTCGCGCTGATCAATCTGGCTTTAGCCACCTTTATGCCTAATGAATTCATTACGCATCTGGAGGCGACACCGGGGATGCTGGTGCACATCGGCCTGTCACTGTTCGCCTATGCGACGCTGATCATCGCCGCGCTTTACGCCATGCAGCTCGCCTGGATTGATTACCAGTTGAAAAACAAAAAGCTGGCGTTCAACCATGAAATGCCGCCGCTGATGGTCATTGAGCGTAAGATGTTCCACATCACCCAGATAGGCGTGGTGCTGCTGACGCTCACGCTCTGCACCGGCCTGTTTTACATGAAGAACCTGTTCAGCGTGGAGAATATCGATAAAGCAGTGCTCTCCATCATCGCGTGGTTTGTCTATATTGTCCTGTTGTGGGGCCATTATCATGAAGGCTGGCGCGGTCGTCGCGTCGTCTGGTTCAACGTCGCGGGTGCGGGCATTCTCACCCTTGCCTATTTTGGCAGCCGCTTCATACAGCAATTTGCTGGCTAAGTTATAAAAGGAGTTCCCCCTGGAACACATCTCTACCACCACGCTGATCGTTATCCTGATCGTCATGGTGGTCATCTCCGCCTATTTCTCCGGCTCGGAAACCGGCATGATGACCTTAAACCGTTACCGGTTGCGTCATCGTGCTAAACAGGGTAACCGTGCCGCCCGCCGCGTTGAAAAACTGCTCCGCAAGCCGGATCGGCTGATAAGCCTGGTGCTTATCGGCAACAACCTTGTCAATATTCTGGCCTCAGCCCTCGGCACCATCGTTGGGATGCGCCTGTACGGCAACGCCGGGGTCGCGATTGCCACCGGCGTGCTAACGTTTGTGGTGCTGGTGTTTGCCGAAGTACTGCCAAAAACCATCGCCGCGCTTTACCCGGAAAAGGTGGCCTACCCGAGCAGCTTCCTGCTGGCACCGCTGCAGATTCTGATGATGCCGCTGGTCTGGCTGCTGAACATGGTCACGCGCATTTTAATGCGGATGGTGGGGATCAAAGCCGACGTCACTATCAGCAGCGCGCTCAGCAAAGAAGAGCTGCGCACCATCGTGAACGAATCCCGCTCGCAGATCTCCCGGCGCAATCAGGATATGCTCCTGTCGGTGCTGGATTTGGAAAAAGTGAGCGTGAACGACATCATGGTGCCGCGTAACGAAATCGTCGGTATCGACATCAACGACGACTGGAAAGCCATTGTCCGCCAGCTGACGCACTCTCCGCATGGGCGCATCGTGCTCTATCGCGACTCGCTGGATGACGCCATCAGCATGCTGCGCGTGCGCGAAGCCTACCGTCTGATGACCGAGAAAAAAGAGTTCACCAAAGAGGTGATGCTGCGCGCCGCCGACGAGATTTACTACGTGCCGGAAGGTACGCCGCTCAGCACGCAGCTGGTGAAATTCCAGCGCAACAAGAAAAAAGTCGGCCTGGTGGTCAACGAGTACGGCGATATTCAGGGCCTGGTGACGGTCGAAGATATTCTGGAAGAGATTGTCGGAGACTTTACCACGTCGATGTCCCCTTCCCTCGCGGAGGAAGTGACTCCGCAGAACGACGGTTCGGTGCTGATTGACGGTAGCGCGAACATCCGTGAACTCAACAAAGCCTTTAACTGGCATTTGCCGGAAGATGAAGCTCGTACCATGAACGGGATGATTCTGGAAGCGCTGGAAGAGATCCCAGCGGCGGGCACGCGGGTGCGCATTGAGCAGTACGATATTGATATCCTGGATGTGCAGGACAATATGATTAAGCAGGTGAAGGTGCTGCCCGTTACGCCACTTCGGGAAAGTATTGCCGAATAAAACGTAGGCCGGGTAAGGCGAATGCCGCCACCCGGCACTACAGGTAGCAAATTACGCTTTCGCTTTCGCCACGGTCACCATCGCAGCGCGAATGGTACGGCCGTTCAGGGTGTAACCTTTCTGCATCACGCCCAGCACTTTACCGGCTTCAATCTCTTCAGATTCCACCATCGCAATGGCCTGGTGAACGTTTGGATCCAGCGGCACATCTGTATCCGCAATCACTTCCACGCCAAACTTACGCACGACGTCGAGCATGGATTTCAGCGTCAGTTCGATACCTTCGATCATCGCCGCGTTGTCCGGATTCGCTTTGTCAGCCACTTCCAGCGCGCGGTCGAGGCTATCGATCACCGGCAGCAGTTCGTTGACGAATTTCTCCAGCGCAAATTTATGCGCCTTCTCAACGTCCTGCTCGGTGCGACGACGCAGGTTTTCCATTTCCGCCTTGATGCGCAGAACCGTGTCGCGTTCGCGATTCTGTGCTTCTACCAGTTGGGCTTCCAGATTCGCAATTTTTTCATCGCGCGGGTCCACCTGCTCAGCAGATGCGTCTGGCTCTACAGCCTCAACTTCATCGTGCTGTTCCGTGATAATTTCTTCAGGGGCTTGCCCCTCAGGCGTTTTCTGTTCTTTACTACTCATGAATTTCTCCGCGTTTTTCTGCATTCATCTCGCTAACTTCGCTTATTATGGGGATCAGTTTCCTGGATTCAAGGGAACAAGAGAGATTGTCATCATTCATCAGGCACAAGGACCTCCAGAAAATGAATAATCATTTCAGGTGTATTGGGATCGTCGGGCATCCGCGTCACCCTACCGCATTGACGACACATGAAATGTTGTATCGCTGGTTGTGTAGCAAAGGCTATGAAGTGATGGTCGAGCAGCAAATTGCGCAGGAACTGCAGCTGAAGAGCGTCAAAACCGGCACGCTGGCGGAAATTGGCCAACAGGCCGATCTCGCCGTGGTGGTGGGCGGCGATGGCAACATGCTCGGCGCGGCACGCACGCTGGCGCGTTATGACATCAAGGTCATCGGTATCAACCGCGGCAATCTCGGCTTTTTAACCGACCTCGACCCGGACAACGCGCAGCAACAGCTGGCCGACGTGCTGGAAGGTCATTATATCAGCGAAAAACGCTTTTTACTGGAAGCGCAGGTGTGCCAGCAGGACTGTCAGAAGCGCATCAGCACCGCGATTAACGAGGTGGTGCTTCATCCCGGCAAAGTGGCACACATGATTGAGTTCGAAGTTTATATCGACGAAATCTTTGCCTTCTCCCAGCGTTCTGACGGGTTGATTATCTCCACCCCGACCGGCTCAACCGCCTACTCGCTTTCTGCGGGCGGCCCGATCCTGACGCCCTCTCTGGATGCTATTACGCTAGTGCCGATGTTCCCGCACACGCTCTCCGCGCGCCCGCTGGTAATTAACGGCGACAGCACGATACGTCTGCGCTTCTCGCACCGCCGTAACGACCTGGAGATCAGCTGCGACAGCCAGATCGCGCTGCCAATCCAGGAAGGTGAAGATGTTCTTATTCGCCGGTGTGATTACCACCTGAACTTGATTCACCCGAAAGATTACAGCTATTTCAACACATTAAGCTCGAAGCTTGGCTGGTCAAAAAAATTGTTCTGATTTTGCATCCAGTACTTTACTGTATAAAAAACCAGTTTATACTGTATGAAAAAACAGTTATGGTTTTTCATACAGGAAAACAATTATGCTGGCACAACTGACCATCAGCAACTTTGCCATTGTTCGTGAGCTTGAGATCGATTTCCACAGCGGCATGACGGCGATCACCGGCGAAACCGGTGCGGGTAAATCCATTGCCATTGATGCCCTCGGCTTGTGCCTTGGCGGCCGTGCAGAGGGCGACATGGTGCGCATGGGCGCAAACCGTGCCGATCTTTGCGCACGTTTCTCCCTGAAAGATACCCCTGCAGCCCTGCGCTGGCTGGAACAAAATCAGCTCGAAGATGGACGTGAGTGTTTACTTCGCCGCGTGATCAGCAGCGACGGGCGCTCCCGTGGCTTTATCAACGGCACGGCAGTCCCGCTCTCCCAGCTCCGCGAACTCGGCCAGCTGCTTATCCAGATCCACGGTCAGCACGCGCATCAGCAACTCGTCAAACCAGAACAGCAGAAAGCCCTGCTTGATGGCTATGCGGGTGAGTACGCGCTTACTCAACTTATGGCGGAGCACTATCGCCAGTGGCATCAAAGCTGCCGCGAGCTCGCCCAGCACCAGCAGCAAAGCCAGGAGCGCGCCGCGCGTGCGGAGCTGCTGGCGTACCAGCTTAAAGAGCTGAACGAATTCAACCCGCAGGCGGGTGAGTTTGAACAAATTGACGAAGAGTACAAGCGCCTCGCCAACAGCGGCCACCTGCTCTCAACCAGCCAGAATGCCCTCAACATGCTGGCAGATGGCGAAGACGTTAACCTGCAGAGCCAGCTGTACAATGTCCGTCAACTGGTCACCGAACTGGCCGGCATGGACAGTAAACTTTCTGGCGTACTGGATATGCTGGAAGAGGCCGCGATTCAAATCTCAGAAGCCAGTGACGAACTGCGTCATTATTATGAACGGCTGGACCTCGACCCGAACCGCCTGTTTGAGCTGGAGCAGCGCCTTTCTCGTCAGATTTCACTGGCGCGCAAGCACCATGTCACGCCGGAAGAACTACCAGGCTATTATCAGTCTCTGCTCGAAGAACAGCAGCAGCTTGACGATCAGGCGGATTCGCAGGAAACCCTCTCTCTGGCCGTGAACCTGCATCATCAGCAGGCGCTGACCACGGCGAAAAAACTGCATGAGATCCGTCAACATTACGCTCAGGAGCTAAGCCAGCACATCACCGACAGCATGCACACGCTGGCGATGCCGCACGGTGTATTCACCATTGATGTCCGTTTTGAAGAGAACCACCTGACGGCAGAAGGGGCGGATCGCATCGAGTTCCGCGTCACCACCAACCCGGGGCAGCCGCTGCAGGCAATCTCCAAAGTGGCATCCGGTGGTGAACTGTCGCGTATTGCGCTGGCGATTCAGGTGATTACCGCGCGTAAAATGGATACCCCGGCGCTGATTTTCGATGAAGTGGATGTCGGCATCAGCGGCCCAACGGCGGCAGTGGTGGGTAAACTGCTGCGCCAGCTAGGTGAGTCAACGCAGGTGATGTGTGTCACCCACCTGCCGCAGGTCGCGGGCTGTGGTCATCATCACTTTATTGTCAGTAAAGAAACCGACGGCGAAATGACCGAAACGCACATGAAGCCGCTGGATAAACGCGCGCGTCTTCAGGAGCTGGCACGACTGCTCGGCGGCAGTGAAGTCACGCGTAATACGCTCGCGAACGCGAAAGAACTGCTGGCGGCATAAACTTTTTCGGGATCTCAGGGTCATACAGAACAACAAAAACGCCGCCAGACCGGTTTCAAAGTGGGGCAAGGTCTATTATCATCGGCATATTACATATGAGCCGCGTTCTGCTCGGGCCCGAAAAGGAATCAAATCACTATGCGTTGTAAAATGCTGACCGCTGCCGCAGCGGTTCTTCTGATGTTGACCGCAGGCTGTTCCACTCTGGAGAAAGTGGTTTACCGTCCTGACATCAACCAGGGGAACTACCTTACCCCTAACGATGTGTCCAAAATCCGCGTGGGGATGACACAACAGCAGGTCGCTTATGCACTGGGAACCCCGATGATGACCGATCCGTTCGGCACTAACACCTGGTTCTATGTATTCCGTCAGCAGCCAGGCCACGAAAGCGTGACCCAGCAGACCCTGACGCTGACCTTCAGCAGCGCCGGTGTGTTGACCAACATCGACAACAAACCTGCCCTGACAAAATAATCAGAAGCCAGAAATGCAAAAAGGTGCTCAACGAGCACCTTTTTTGTTTTTCTTTATCCCTTTCCCCCTTTGGGAAGAGAGACAGGGTGAGGGGGAAACACGCTACTTAGCCGACTTCTCCGCGCGCTGGCGACGCAGCTCTTTCGGGTCGGCAATCAGAGGACGATAAATCTCCACCCGATCGCCCTCTTTCAACACGTCGCCCAGCTTCACCGGACGGCTGTAAATCCCGACCTTGTTCTTCGCCAGGTCGATATCTCTGCGAAGCTCAAGGATGCCGGACGCGCGGATAGCCGCCTCTACGGTTGCCCCCTCTTCCAGCATTACGCGCTGTAGGTACTGCTTCTCCGGCAGCGCGTAGACCACCTCTACAGCAATCTTATGCGACACTGTAAACCTCTTTGGCGCGGGTGGTAAACGCCTGAACCATATTTGACGCCAGCTCTTTAAAGATGCGGCCAAACGCCAGCTCAATTAGCTTATTGGTGAACTCAAAGTCCAGATGGAACTCAATGCGGCAGGCGTCAGCGCTCAGTGGCGTAAACTTCCAGCCACCCATCAAGGTTTTAAATGGACCATCCACCAGATGCATCAAAATACTCTGATTGTTAGTCAGCGTATTGCGGGTGGTGAACGTCTTGCTGATCCCCGCTTTGGAGACATCCACCGCCGCAGTCATCTGCGTCGGGCCAGACTCCAGAACGCGGCTCCCGGTACATCCCGGGATAAACTCTGGATAAGACTGAACATCGTTCACTAACTGATACATTTGTTCCGCGCTGTAAGGAACGAGCGCAGTACGGCTAATCTGAGGCATAGCATTTTCCATGGTCACACAACGGACAAATAATAACATTTATCACCTGTTAAAAAAACGCTAAGCCTCATCTCGTGCTAAGATAGCGCGTTAGACCTCACAGGACGCAATGAGGTGACTTTTTGAAATCAGATTACCGACGGCTTTACGACACTTATGACGAAGAAAAAAGCACATAAACCAGGCTCGGCGACCATTGCGCTCAACAAGCGTGCTCGCCACGAGTATTTCATTGAAGAAGAATTCGAAGCTGGCCTTGCGTTGCAGGGCTGGGAAGTAAAATCGCTGCGCGCCGGGAAAGCCAACATCGGCGACAGCTACGTGATCCTTAAAGATGGCGAAGCCTTCCTGTTCGGCGCGAACTTTACGCCGCTGACCGTCGCCTCGTCGCACTACGTATGTGACCCAACGCGCACCCGTAAGCTACTGCTGAACAAGCGTGAGCTGGAATCCCTCTACGGACGCATCAACCGTGAAGGTTTCACCGTAGTCGCCCTGTCGTTGTACTGGAAAAATGCCTGGTGCAAAGTGAAAGTTGGCGTCGCGAAAGGTAAAAAACAGCACGACAAACGTACTGACCTGAAAGAACGCGAGTGGCAGTTGGATAAAGCGCGCATTATGAAAAACGCAGGACGTTGATTCTGCACACTTATTGTACTATTCAATAAGTTAGCGTTCCGGGCTGGTATCCAGGAAGTGAAATCTGGTATACTTAGTTCAACACTATTGGGGCTGATTCTGGATTCGACGGGATTTGCGAAACCCAAGGTGCATGCCGAGGGGCGGTTTGCCTCGTTAAAAGCCGCAAAAAAATAGTCGCAAACGACGAAAACTACGCTTTAGCAGCTTAATAACCTGCTCTGAGCCCTCTCTCCCTAGCTTCCGCTCTTAAGACGGGGATCAAAGAGAGGTCAAACCCAAAAGAGATCGCGTGGAAGCCCTGCCTGGGGTTGAAGCGTTAAAACTAATCAGGCTAGTTCGTTAGTGGCGTGTCTGTCCGCAGCTGGCGTGCGAATGTAAAGACAAACTAAGCATGTAGTACCGAGGATGTAGAAATTTCGGACGCGGGTTCAACTCCCGCCAGCTCCACCAATCATGATTGGACAGTGCTAGGACAGCACTAGCAAAAACAGGAAGTTAGCAGTCTCGGCAGGACACCGACCAGACGGTGATGAGACAAAAAAGGATACGCAAAGGAGCCGCGGCTCTTTAGTTACACAGAAGCCCGCTAACGCGGGCTTTTTTATGGGGTAAGACATATGAATCAACTGCAAGAAATCATTCAGATACTTAGTTCTGGTGATGAAGGCACGACTAATGCTCTCATAAAAACGAAGATCCTGCTCTTCTCTATCGGGAAAAAGGAGCTTGCGGCATGGGTAAACCATGAAATTAACGGCTATCCTGATTCAGTTACCCTTCCCGATTATAGAATTGTTGGCACAAGAATTCTTGCAGACCTGAACAATAGCGTTCGTCTTTACAGTGCTTATCCGTTACCTATTGGTTATCTAAGTGAAGATGACTATGACGACGCTACAACCAGTAAAGTGCGGCTTTCTATCAGTCAAATTGAAGACTTGGTAACCAACGCCGGTGATAGCAAAACTCTTCAGCAGCCAATTCCTTTGGATTTAGCGTTGGTTAAATATTGCAAAGGTATCGATAAAGGCTATGAGTTAACACGCTGTTATAAAGAAATTGCACTACATAACTTCACTTCCATATTAACTCAGGTCAGATCACGTCTGCTTGATTTCATACTTGAGCTTTCTGATCAGGTTTCTGAAATTTCTGACGAAAAAAACATGACAGAAAAACTTAAAAATATCGATACGTCTTCATTGTTCAATAACTCAATCTTTGGAGATAATACCGTCATAAACTTCGGAAATGAAAACTCATTTTCCGTAAGTAACAACGTCGTAAAAAACGACATTGAGTCATTAAGAGAGTATCTCTCAACTCAGGGATTCTCTAAATCAGATGTTGACGATTTAGAAATTGCTATTGATGAAGATGGCCCAATAGCTAACAAACGTGGTGAATATGGTCAATCTGTTAGTAAATGGCTGGCCAATATCGCTAGTAAAGCTGCTAATGGGACTTTGGGAATAGGAATAGCTGCTGCAACTCAGGTAGCAATCGCGGCTCTGAAAAAATACTACAACCTACCATAACTGACATGGGGTGTCGGGGGGCGGAGGTTCAAATCCTCTCGTGCCGACCAAAAATACATTGAAAACCAGCCTCTTATGGCTGGTTTTTTTATTGGTAATTTTCTTTTGGGGAAACATTGGGGAATAACTGGGGAATAACTACCGATAATTTTTCTTCAATCGGACGAACAAATCCCATCCTGTAGACCGAATCACTCGCTTGACACTGTATGTATTTACAGTAAAAATATAACCTCCCATCACAGAGATTAAGTAGACTGTTATGTTTGTTGAGTTGGTTTACGATAAGCGAAATGTTCAGGGCTTGGATGGCGCAAGAGAAATTATTTTGGCTGAGCTGACGAGGCGAGTTCATAGCATATTCCCTGATGCTGAAGTGAAGGTTAAGCCTATGCAGGCTAACGGATTGAATAGTGATGCCAGCAAAAGTGACCGTGAAAAGTTGAACCGTATGCTGGAGGATATGTTTGAAGAGTCTGATATGTGGCTTACTAATGAATGAATTTCCATATTGTCATCACAGCGAACCCGGATCCCCTACCGGATTTAGCGTTCTCTTTTGGCTTTGTCGCAACTTTGCGTAGCTCCTTCCTGTTTCACAACGTATCGCTTTATGCATTTCATCCTCATCAGCATAATCACCGCGAATCCGTTTGTAAGACTTAACCAGCGCGCGCTACTTTTTCACCCTGCCCTATACTTTCAGTCTGACTGACTGGAGGTTTTTATGTGTGGACGTTTTGCACAAGCCCAAACCCGTGAAGAATATCTGGCATACTTAGCCGATGAAGCCGATCGTGACATTGCGTATGATCCGGAACCTATTGGCCGGTACAACGTGGCGCCTGGTACCAAAGTTCTGCTGCTGAGCGAACGCGACGAGCAGCTGCATCTTGATCCGGTCCTGTGGTCTTACGCGCCAGGGTGGTGGGATAAAGCACCATTGATAAACGCGCGAGTCGAGACAGCGGCCACCAGCAGGATGTTCAAGCCTCTCTGGCAGCATGGCCGGGCAATCTGCTTTGCTGATGGATGGTTCGAGTGGAAGAAGGAAGGCGAAAAGAAGCAGCCATATTTTATTCACCGAGCAGACGGCCAGCCGATTTTTATGGCGGCGATCGGCAGCACACCGTTTGAACGCGGCGATGATGCGGAAGGTTTTCTCATTGTGACATCGGCAGCAGATAAAGGTCTGGTAGATATTCACGACCGTCGGCCACTTGTTTTGTCGCCAGAAGCCGCCCGGGAGTGGATGCGCCAAGATATAGGCGGGAAAGAAGCTGAGGAGATAGCCGCAGACGGTGCTGTGCCAGCTGACAAATTTATCTGGCACGCCGTGACGCGCGCCGTAGGTAATGTGAAGAACCAGGGGCCGGAGCTAATCGAGGCGGTACAATGAAAAGTAAATGAGACCAGACGCGTCTGAAATGAGCGAGGAGCGGACGTTGAATATGACGACTATATGCTCTGTGCCTCAGGTGTTCCCTGATGGAATACCAATTTCCATTGCCCGTTCTCAGAGATTTCCCAGCATGAAGAACGAAGGGATGCATGACTTCCATCTGGATGGACCGTTCTGTAATGCAATATTGCGAAATTATCTCTAACGATGATAAGCCGGAAATCACTACTAAGAATAGCTGGAACGCTGTCTTCCCCCGAAAGGGCTTCAATAGTCTGTACACGATCAACTAATACTCCTGAGCGCGTTATTTCGCTAAATCTCTCATGGAGTATCTGTTCAAGCCATTTCCGATCTTTCCGCCTGCTGCCATGAAGAAAACATTCGAGTCTTTTTAACGTATCCAGTAGCATAGTATTTGCCCTCATCACAATCGAACATTAACTCTTTAAGTGACAATCGTTGGGATGCAACTTCCGTCCCCTGCACAGATCTAATGTGAAATGCGGCGCTGTTGATCTGCTATGAGCGTGTTAATCATCAAAATTACACAGTATCATGAATGGAATAATACGATGAATATTAGGACAAGATTAGCTCTACCCTCTGATATAAAGGGTATTTTTGACGTCAGGACTTCGGTTAAAGAAAATCATCTCAGTCGAGAAGAAATGGAGCGGATGGGAATTACCGAGAGCGTTGTCACCGATATGATTGAAAAAAGTCGTTGCGCATGGGTTGCTGAAGATGATGGTAAAGTGACTGGTTTTTCAATGATTTTGCCTGATGAAGCATGCCTTTTTGCGGCATTTGTTCTACCTAAATATGAAGGACGAGGTTTAGGTCGCATACTTGTTGGACTCGCAGAACAGGAAATTTTCAAACAACATGAGGTGGCCTGGCTTGAAACCGACAAAAACAGCCGCGCGGCAGGATTTTATAGGCGGCTGGGCTGGATTGAGAAAGGAAATGTTAGCGAATCCGATATTAGATTAGAGAAACTTCGCTGCGTTTGAGCAAAGACCTCTTTCGTAAACGTCCGCTCCTGGCACAAAGCGGACCAAGACATCAGGAATACTTATCGGACTCTTAGCAGATCTGAAAATCTCGTCGTATATCGAGGCGACAACATTTCTCGCTTCATCTGCCACTGCTGTTGAATGCCCTGCCCTGCAAAGAAGAGTGTTCCTTTCCCGTCTTTCGCGTTCAAGTGATCGAGCACCTCCATCAACTTATCGCTTCCAGCGCGCGGCGCGTGTTCATCGAAAAGGTTCAGTTGGGCAACGCCTTGGCTGAAAAAATCTCCCAGCATGATTCCAGCTTTTTGATAGCGGTGGCCATCCTTCCAGATTTTGTCCAGGCACTTTACCGCGGCGTTGATGATGTCGCGGGAATCCTGAGTGGGGGTGAGAAGCTTCACTGACGCGCTATTACCGTAATACGGCTCGTTCAGGGCAAAAGGCGACGTCTTCACGAACGCAGATATAAAACGGCAATACTGGTGTTCGCCGCGAAGCTTTTCAGCACCACGCGCCGCATAGCTGCAGATAGCCTGCCGCATCTGTTCGTATTCGGTAACGCGTTCACCGAACGACCTGCTACAGACAATTTCCTGCTTAGCTGGTGCAAACTCCTCCAGATCCAGACATGGTTCGCCGCGCAGCTCCCGGACAGTTCGCTCCAGGACGACATTGAAGTGCTTTCGAATAATCCACGTACTCTGCTCAGAGAGATCCAGAGCAGTTTTGATACCCATCGCATTGAGCTTTTTGCTGATGCGTCGGCCGACGCCCCAGACATCCTCTACAGGCACGATCGCCAACAGCCGACGCTGCCGATCAACATTTGACAGGTCAACTACCCCGCCCGTCTGCCGCTGCCATTTCTTCGCTGCATGATTGGCAAGCTTCGCCAGTGTCTTTGTCTGGGCAATGCCAACCCCGACGGTGAGGTGCGTACGCTTCAGAACCGTCGCGCGTATCTCTTTGCCAAACTCCGTCAAGTCCCGGCAATTGCGAACCCCAGTCAGGTCGCAAAAGGCCTCGTCAATGCTGTAAATTTCAACGCGGGGGCTCATTTCCTCAAGCGTCGTCATTACCCTGTTGGACATATCAGCGTAAAGCTCGTAATTGCTGCTGAAGCAAACCACGCCAGCGCGCCGGAACAACTCTCTTTGCTTGAAGAAAGGCTCCCCCATTGTAATTCCAGCGGCCTTGGCCTCGGCGCTGCGCGCGATTACGCAGCCATCATTGTTCGAGAGAACAACAACCGGGCGCCCTCTCAGATCTGGCCTGAACACCGTCTCGCATGATGCGTAGAATGAATTCACATCACAGAGCGCAAACATGGTCAGCTCGCAGATTTAACGATGAAAGTCACGACACCGAACACATCGAGCGTGTCCTCGCTACCGACAATTATCGGTGAGTAAGCGCTGTTCATCGGTATGAGCTGGACTGTCGGGCGTAGCTGCAGGCACTTAACTGTAAATTCCCCTTCTACCGCGGCGATAACGATATCTCCATGCTCAGCATTGCGGGAACTATCCACAACCAGCAGATCGCCGTCGCTGATCCCAGCCTCAATCATCGAGTCGCCTGCAGCCTTGACGAAATATGTCGAGCTGGGATGAGCAACAAGAAGCTCATTAAGATCAATGCGTTGTTCTACATAATCAGCCGCTGGGCTGGGGAAACCACACTGGACTAAGTCGCTGAAAAGCGGAAGCGCGATAATTTCTCGCAGTTCAGCAGGTCTGATAAATTCCATTACACACACCTCATATACTGTTTTTATATACAGTAGTTTTCTTTTTGAGGGTGCGCAATACGTCAGATCCCCTATGACTGTCTAAAAATTCGCCGCTTCGTTTCTAAGTTTCTGTGACGGTTCGAATTATTGATTTTGTAAATTATTCAATGGTAGATTTAAGCGAACAAAATTACGCCGACGTTGCATGTTACAGGAATGAACCGCATAGCACGCGAGTTAACATTAGTCAGAAACAACAGCCCGCTATTGCACATGGCGTGGCTGCTCAGTTAGGATTGAGCGAAGTAAACTAGCGAAGTGGCTAGTGATAATACTATAGATAGGTGCAAATTTTAGGATGAATAAAAAAGAGTTAAAACGCCACTTGCATGAATGTTTACAAACGGAAGTAATGAAAAGTAAAAAACCATTTTCTTGGACTCGCGCTGTTCATAAAGCTTTTAAATGTCCAGAAAGACGTTTTAACTTTTGGTGGCGAATTTCATCTTATCTTTATAAAGCTAATATTTGTAAAAACTTCGCACGCAAAATCAATAGAAGGTTGACCATTAAATACGGTTGCGAAATTCAACTCGGAGCCTCAATCGGCCCAGGATTGATTATCAGTCACTTTAATGGAATTGTTATTAACGGTAGCTGTTGTATAGGCTCTAATTTTAGAATTAGACAAAACTCCACAATTGGAATCGGTGGTGGGAAAATGCCTGACTCCGGAAAGCCAAGCATTTTGATAGGTGACAACGTAAGTGTGGGGGCTGGTAGTTGTATTATTGCAAACTCCATAGTGATTGGTAGCAATGTTGACATCGGCGCGATGAGCTTTATCAACAAAGACATACCGAGTAATTGTATCGTTTACACCAAAAAAACAAATGAAATCCATTTCAAAAAAACATGATTTATCAACCTGAGGGTTTTCCAAGCATCTTAAAGTTTCGCTGGTTCCTCAGGCCAATTATCCCCAAAGTTCAGCCGCATCAATTTAACTCGATACTCTTTCCATTGCACCAATGAATCAATTTCTTTTTGCGTTGCGATATTTAGCTCTACAGCATCATTAAGAGGATCAATTACTGATGATGTATCTAAAAGCAGTTTACTTCTTTTGGAATTAAAAATTTCTTTTAACTCGTTCTCGGTATACGTCCTCGGAACGATTTTGCCGTCTATGAACTGCCAGTTCCCAGCCCCATCCAGCCCAGACGGCACCTCATCTACTGATACCTCTACTACAGATAATCCGTCAGGCCATAGAAGCTGTGCATCTTGCCCGAACATTCTTATGACCCCTTGGTCATCGAAGCAAATTTTAAAACTATCATCCTGAAAGCGAGTTCTATGATAATACCAATCAAGTCCATCTTCCGACTGGAGGTAAATGGCATCAAATAATATGTAATCCGGTGAGTAAATAGAGAATTTTTTGAAAGTTACCATTATGCTATGTTCCCACATCCAACCCAACCAACGGAAGGTATGTATTTCATCAACTGACGATAAAATATTGTATCTCCACCAGGGGTGTTCCCTTCTGTGTACCAACCTGTCATTACGCACCCGTTAGGCACTACAAAGGTACCTCCGCCGGGGAGAACGCCTGATCCCTGCGCACCTAAACCTGTTTCTGTAATAAAATTAGACGAAGTCCATGTTTGCGTTGCAAAATTACTATTTACCCAGTCTCTCTGCGCAAGATAAACAATCGCTCCAGTAGATTCTTGTCGCATATATGGAGCAGCAGGGTTATTAGCTTCAAGCCCTACGAATGTAATAGCGTCTCTTTTTGCATAAGGGTTTAAATCCTGTTGTGGCGGTGGGTTATTGGGCGAGTACACCCGTACTCCTGGCGTGTCGTAAAGGCCCTTCCCCGCCTGAATCAGCCCCACACTGCTGATGTTTCGCCCTGAATGGATATCATCCTTTGCCTCAAGATAGTTAGGCGCAATCACGTTTCCGTTTGATTGAACATCTACTGAAGGTCCCTGCGCTGCGCGAAGATGAAGCACTTTATCATCTGAGGCATAAACGAGCCCCATTTCTGCACCGGAAGCATTAAAAAACCAGAGGTGTTTATTACCTGCACCTCGAATATTTATCGCATTTTGTGAAAGCTCTGCACCTCCATTGACAGCCTTAAGCGCCCCAGGGATGGTAACAGTATTATTATCATTATCGTATTGCACCGCCCTGAAATACCGCCAGCCGATATTGTTGCCATCATCCTCACGAATGGCGAGGATCAACTTCGAATTCGTGTAACTCACGAACTGGACTAACGGCCGGTTTACCCTTCCCCCCTGAGCGGGGCCGGTAGCACATACGACATCGATATAGTAAAAATCCTGCGTCAGGAATGGCGGGGTGTTGGTACATCCACGGGTATCTATAAACAGTGATTCACCGACGACAAAGGGGTAAGTCGCAAAATCAATCGCACCATGATTTGAGTCGGAACTAAAGTTCCCTTTATAACCAACCGGCACGAGCGCACCCGCTGCATTGTCAGCAACATCCCTGACAGCCGCCGCCCTGAGTTCTAAATGTTCTCTGGCTAACGCCTTATCCTGAACATCAGAAAGATTATTTTCTTTCTGCAGGGCATTAACGATACGATGGTCATCCCCGGCGGCGACTGTATTCGCCGTTGTACCAACATCCAGTACAGCGGCACCTTTTAGCCCAATATTTTTCCGGGATTCACTGGCATCCTTCACATCGCGCAGGTTTGCATCCTGGCGAAGGAACAGGCCGTCCCCGGTTGCCACCTTCAGTTCGATATCCGCCGTTTCTGAAACGGCAAGGCGAAACTGGAGCGTCACACTGATGCCACTTACTGGCTTCTCAATTGCTGCACAGTTCGCCACGGCATACAGTTCGCCGGCATCGGTTAACAGCCCGACCTCACGAACAACGAAGCCCCCCACACCGGGAGGCAGTACCAGCTGCGCAATAAACTGATTCGCCTGATCCGGCGAGACTTGCAACGCTGAAATTCCCGAACGATACACCTCATGTATCAGGGCGGTTAATGCCGGATTAGGTGTTACGGGCTGGCCGTTACCGTCACCCACCACAAAGTCTTTAATAATGACGGGTTTCCCGGTCGCAGAAGACTGCGCCTCCAGCTCTTTACCTCTGTTGGTCAGAATACTGTAATATTTCTCAGCCATGGCTAAACTCCTGCCTCAATATCGACATCAATCCAGGCGGTAACAGCACCGCCGGTATAATAAGTTCCCCTGGCGCCCAGGTCGGCAATCACGTCAATGGAGGTCAACAAACTCCTCAGGTTCTTCGCTTTATCGACCTGCCGCCGGATACGCTGATACAAAGCGTCATCAACTTCCTGAAGGCTGTAAACCTCAACGCGGAAGGTGTAGGGAGCCTTACGCGGCTGATCCTCCCACCACTCCACCACTGTCGTCGGGAGACTGACAGCGCTCAGTGACCGCCTGACAGCGCCGGCAGTACCGCGATGCTGATGGACATAGGCGGCATTTTTTAACACTTGCCGCTTTTCAGCCTCTGTCCAGGCGTCTTCCCAGGAATCAACCGCAAATTCCCATGCTAGCCAGGGCAGCAAGTGCGCCGGGCAGGTATCGGGGTCTTTCACTTTACGCACCATGCCCGTATCCAGTGCGGTGCTCTGCTCCGAGCTGGCCTGCTCCTGCGCCCGCTCAGGCTGAATGGCGGAGGGCGGTAGCAGGGAACGAAATTTATCCAACGGAGCCTCCTTTGCGGGTGACGTTTATCGCACTACACCAGGGAGCCTGCCCGGCGGCCGCTTCAAGATCTGCGACCGGACTTATCAGCCTGACTCTGGAAACACCGGGCTGCTGGAGTGCAGCGTAAATCGCGGAAAGCGGCACGAGGCCGTTTATGCGATGTGAAAGCAGGGTGTAGCTGGTCAGCGTGCTGATGGCATGCTCCAGCACCGTCTGCGAATCCGGTCCGTCGGGTATGTCCAGTTCAGCTGCTACCGCATAACTGACAATGGTGGCGCTTTTGACGCTGACATAATCAGTCAGAGGCCTGACCTCATCGGCGCTTAGTTCGCTCATCACCTTTTCCGTCAGGCCGGGGCTGGCCTCACCATTACCGGTTCGCGACAGGACATAGACATCCACTTCACCCGGGCGGTTGTGCGTTTCCGGGCCATAGGCATCCGCATCCAGCACATCGTTATCCGCGGATTTGGCATGAAAGCGGTAAGCGTTGCGCGCACCTGCCGTATTCAGCTGCGCCCACGAAAGCTGGATACGCTCACGGAAAGCGTCATCGTCTTCATAGACAGGATCGACGGGTGGCACGGCATCCGGATCACCGGGATTTATCACCAGGCGGGAAACATTAAAACCCGCACCTATCTGGTCAAGATCGGCTCCTCTGGCGCTGGCAAGGAAAACAGCACGTACCGCATCATTGACACGCTGAAACGCCAGGGTGAGCTGGTAAGCGTTGATTTCCCCCTGTTTATACGCCGGATCAGATTCGACCAGCGCGTCGAATTCTGGATCCAGTTCGCGCAGGCGCGCCAGCCAGCGGGTAAAAATATCGGCGGCATCCGGTACCACAATCGCATCCGGTACCGCCAGCGCAGACAGGTTAATTACGTCATAACTACTTGCCATAAATCTGTATGCCTCCGGTGCTGACGGGAAGATTATTCTCTTTATTGATCCCCTCGATATCGACGACACACCCTGCTTCATCTGCCGGGAAAGTGACCATTACACGCGTGACCCGCAACCGGGGCTCCCAGCGCGCCAGCGCTGAGGCCGTGGCCGCGATAATCCGCAGTCGGGTAAGATCGTCGCGAGGGTTGTCCACCAGCGAAAACAGGTCACTGCCGTAATCACGAACCAGCACGCGGCTGCCGACGGGGGTGGAGAGGATGTCGCTGACGGACTGGCGCAAATGATCGCTGCCGGACAGGCGTTTACCGGTCCGGCTGTTTACACCGTTCATAATGTTTTTCCGTATGAGGATCGCCAGGAGGCGGAAAGTTAACCGAAGTAATCCGGGCCGGTTTTATCCTTGCTGCCGGATTTTTTAGAGGATTTAGCAGGCTTGCGAATATCAACCACCAGGTTGTACGTGTAGCTGAACCCGGCGGCCGTCAGGGAAAAGGCGAGAGATTCAACCACCCAGGCGCGATCTTCACGCTCGCCAAAGCCGGACGTGGACACGCCGGATTCTGCCGTGAGGGGAACATGTTTCGGTCGGCACGGGCCGGTAACCGTCATCTTCTGCTCATTGCGGCGGGCCTGCGTCTTTCTGGATTTGGCCTGCTGGTCGGCGGTGGCCTTTGCCGGCTGGGTATACGGATTCGCCATCGAGGGGCCGTCATGGTCAACAGTGGTAGTTTTGGTCTTCCCGTCCGCTTCATCGTAATAGCGCACACCGATTTTTCCCGATGACTTACCGCTGCTGCCGGTGGCTTTCCCCGTCGAACTCCCCCGCTCGCCCTCACTGTATGACCAGTTTGAGACTTCCTCCGGGGTGATAACCAGCTCCCCGGTCTGCTCACCTGAGGCGTTAGCCGTTGCGCCCTGCCGGAGAAAAAGCCAGTAACCGCCGGAAGGTTTGCTGACCGCATTCCAGGTCCTGGCAAGCCGGGTCAGCAGGTTCGCATCCGATTCTGCCACCTGGTCAACATGGTCAATATGGATATCGGCGAGCTCCGCGGCTACTTTTGACTTCAGCCCGTTTTCCGTGGCGATGGTCCTGACCAGATCCGCCAGACGAATGTTATCCCAGCTGCGTGTTTTCTGGCTGAGCACATCACCGGGCTGTTTTTGCGCGTTCATGGGCGCGGCGGTGGCATAAATCTCGATACGCCGCGGCGGACCGCTGCTGCCGACGCCGGACACCACAAACCAGCCCTTATCCACCAGTTGGTCATTAAACCCCAGCGCCACGCGCAGTCGTGCCCCTTTTGTCGGCAAAGGGAGCGTTTCCGACAGCAGCGTGATTTTCAGCTCATCCGCCTTTGTCGTGGCACCGCCATAATCGGTCAGCGTCAGCTCTGCCAGACTTTGCTGCAGCGCGCGGGTGATATCTTTCCCCTCGGCGCTGACGCTGAAAGCGGGAGCATATTCCGGTTTAACTATCTGTTCAGTCATATTAATCCCACAGGCTGAAAGCAGAATCCTGAACCGGCGGAGCCAGATCCGGCAGGGTAATAAAGAGACCTGACGGGTAAACCGCACCGATATCAGCCAGCCCCGGATTCGCTTCAAGTACCTGCGTCACGATAAAAGACAGGTTTTCCGTGCCGTAATGCGTTGCGCAGACTGCATCAAGCACATCACCGTCACGGGTTTGATATGTCATCGGCATAATGTTTCAGCGTCATCGTCCAGTTTTTATTTCGGTGGCCACCACCGGGCAGGAAACGGTTTGTCGTGTCGGAGAAGTCGATCACCACCCACCAGCCCAGCACATCCCCTTCACCGCTGACCAGCTGCTGTGGCTTGTTCTGGTCGGCGAGATCGTAGAGATCGTTAACGGCATCCACCCCCTTACGAAAGAAGGCATGCGATTCTCCCTCAAGCCGGACGGTTCGCCCAGGCTTGCCGGTGTACTGCAGCAGGTCCTGTTTGCCGATGCGCTCCAGCTCGCTCCATCGCCAGCTGGCCTCACGGGTCAGCTGGTTATACGCCGTGGTATCGATGGAAAAGGCGAAATCGCCCAGCATCATCATCACCCGGGCGGCCTGGGCACCACGCGCCGCGCTGGCACCGGCCTGCCCGAAGTCTTCAAAGACAGGAATAATTTCACTCACCAGATTTGCCCTCCGTCCAGCATGCTGTTATTACCATTAAAAGCAGGGCTGCTTTTCGTCATACCCTCGACCTCATCAGCAATCGCCCGCTCGTCCTGCCCGGGTGCACCATGAATTTCAAACCGGTATTCAAAGCGGCGATTGTCTGTCAGCTGTCGGGGTGCGGCGGGAGCATCTGTTGAATCCAGCTTCTGCAGCAACATATCCCAGCGACCTTCAGCCTCTGTGCTGGTAGCCTGCTGGAGTGAATCCTGCTCCGTAATGTCCGGTACCACCTGCGGCGATGTTTCTGGCGGTAACGGCGACAGCAGGGTCCGGGGATAATGATCCCATGCCGTAGGGCCGGTACCGGACGTGACAGACTGCGGCTGTGCCGGCTTCATTAACCCGTCCGTCCCGAACAGTGCGCCACTGTTCTCCGGGGTGAGATATTTATCAAGGGTGGTGTTAAATGTCTCCTCGTCATCACGGAAAAAGCCCCGCGTATCCCGGTAGGATTTTTTCACATCGTCCGGCAGATCCGGTTTTTCTTTAAGCTGCTGTTCGAACCACTCTCCCTGGCCGTTGCGCTGCGCGGTCATGCGGGCGATATCGACCGAGCCGGTCATGGCCAGCGATTTGAGCACGTCCCGCTGATCGCTTCGCTCATCCGGCAGCAGCCAGGACAGTTTTTTCGCCAGCGCGTACGCCACTTTTCCGACGAAAAAGATCCCCTGCCCGAACGTCAGCACGCCGGGGTAGAGGTCATTACGCAGAAAACTGACGATGCGCTTGATCCCCCCGCCTTTAAACCACTCCGCCATATCGTCCGTCAGACGGCGCACATCCGGCGCCAGTTCGTTACCGAGCTGACCGGAGATTTCCGCCACAGCAGAAGAGAAGACGGTCTGCAGGTTGGTAATAGCGCGGTTGCCCTCCATTGCACCTTCAGCCCCCTCTTTCGTGACGAGGTTATACCGGCGCTGCTCGTCCATCAGGTCGCGGTAACTCTTCCCGGACTGCTTCAGCAGCATCAGGAGCTTGCTGGCCTCGCCGCCAAACAGCGAATCCAGCGCAAATGAAGCTTTCGACTCATCCTGCAGGCTGAGCGCGCGCTCAACGATTTTTTCAAACTGTGCCATATCGCTGAGCCCGGCCAAATCCCCCGCCTTAAACCCGAGCGTCTCAAACGCGTCCTGCAGCGAGCCCTGCTTACCGTTCTGCTTGTATTCCCCTGCCTTGTGCAGATACTCCTCAAACAGATCGCCGATATTCTCGCCGTTCATGTCGTACTGTTTTGCGAGGGTGTCCCAGGCATCAAACGTCGGGATGTCCACGCCATAACTTTTCGCCACGCCCGCACGTCGGGCCGTCTCCGCATTGGTAGCCGCCGGTGCTATCAGGGTGCCCAGCGCGGAAGCCACCACCCCACCGCCGCCGATCGCCAGCCCCGGTGCCACCATGCCGCCCAGCTGTCCGGCGATACCCAGACCGCGGCGAAACAGGCCTTTACCGGCCCCTTTAAATGACGCCAGCCGCTGCGCCTTCTGCATCTGCTGGTTCAGCTTCTGCTGTTCGGACTCCGTTTTACGGATTTCACGGGACACATAGCTGTAACGCCGTTTCAGATCGCCAAGGCTCTGCCCGGCAAGCTTTGCTTTTTTAATCTCCGCCGCCAGCTTCGCCTGGTCTTTGGTCAGTTTTTCTGACTGCTTCCCGACGTCCTTCAGGCTCTTTTGCAGGCCGTTCGCTGAACGATTCCATGAGCTGTCGATATTGCCGCCAAACGTAATGACGGCCTTAAGATTTTGGCTTAGTCCGGCCACGATTTACCGCCTCCACTTCGTCGGTGAGAAAATCAGAAAACACGCTGAACGGCATATCCAGGTATTCCGTCATGGGAAAATGCAGGCGCCGCCCGAGAAAGCGTATCGCCCGGATCAGGCTTCTTTCGGTCGCTCCCCGGGCGGGAGCATAAAAACATTAAATGTGTCCAGCAGCTGCGCATAATCTGCCGCTGTCAGCTGCCAGATATCCTGCTCACTGAGATTGCACAGCAGCGCAATCATGCGCGCCTCTTTTTCTTCTTCGCTGCCCCGATCCTTGGAAAAAGCAATGCGATCGCGCACCAGCGGCTCGCGCAGCGTCACCTGTTCGAGCAGGCCACCGTTCTCAAAGGAAACAGGGGAATACAGTTTGATAACGCGGGTTTCACCAGGAAAACTCATAACACTCTCCGTAAAGTAAAAACGGCCCGAAGGCCGTTACAGGATAAAGACAGGCTCAGAGACGGACTTTCGCCGCCAGGCCGGACAACACATCCACGCCATTTACCCGGCGCGAGAAGCGCTCCGTATCAATTTCAAAGAGCTCGCGGCCGTCTTTGGTCTGGCGGTAATAGCTCACGGCGATGTCCACTGTGACGGCATTTTCGGACAGGCTGTCTTTGCCCCGCGCATCCGGCGTGACGGTCTGTACAAAGCCCTCGATCTCCTCGATGGTGCCCAGCGCGGTGCCGTTCGCCAGATAGCCCTGATAGGCCGTAAAACGCGGGCGACTGCCACTGACAAAACCAAAGGCAGTCAGCATGTCCGTGTCCACCCCGTAAAACTTCAGCTGGCAGGTCAGCGCCTCCATGCCGTCATCCACGGGAGAGGGGGCGTCCTGTGCGCCGGTGCGCAAATCGGTTTTGACAATGGACAATGCCGGCGGCGTAAATTCATGTGCGCCCTGAATACGGATCCCCTGCCGGAAGAAGGTCCAGACGCGTAACGTGTTTTTTTCGCTCATGCTGCCAGCATCTCCTCAAGCGCATAGTTGTTATTCACCCGGACGCGCAGGCTGATAAGTTCAGTCGGCGATTTCGGACCAAAGTCATAGTTGATGTACAAAACACCAGCCGCCATGCTCTCAGCGGTATTAAGCTCCTCATCCAGCCAGGCACGACCGCCGAAAATGGCACCGAGGCCGATCAGCTGACGCATATAGGCGTTGATGGTGCCGATGATGTCGTCGGCGTTTTCCCGGTCGAGTGGGCGGTCAACGTATTCCAGCATCGTCTCCTGAATGCTGTCCTCGATGACGTCTGCAGTGCGGCGAACCGATTCAAAGCGCCACTGGGGATTGGTTCCGCACAGGCGGTTACCCCAGTGCTTAAACCCGGCACGGCGTATAATAGTGGACACGTTCTGCATGTTGAGCAGGTTCGCATCGCAGTTTTCATCGCCGAGAATGAACTCGTCGACCTGCTCCACGCCGAGGATATTGTTGATGTCCTGGTTGGATTTGCTCCACCACCAGCCCTTCTCAAAGTCGATACGGGCGCGCAGTCCCGCCGCAAACGCTGAATACGGACGGTAGACCAGCTGGCCGTCGGCATTGCTGACCTGAACGCGCGGGCGCAGCAGCTCAGTACGCATGCCGTAGGACTGACGACGCTGAACCACTTCCTGTAGGGTGGCGCCGGATTCACAGTCTACATACGCCACTGCGCGTAGTTTGCCAGCAACGGTTTCCAGTGCCTTGCCCACGGCGTCATCCTCACTGAACCCCGGCGCAATGACGATTCGGGGCTGGTACGTCGTCACCGATTTTGCAGATGACAGCGAGCCGATCCCGGTAAGCACCGCTGCACGCTGTTTCGCTTCGTCGGTTTCTTCCGACACACGAACCACCACCGTCAGGGCATTTCGCTGATCGTTGATTTCGGTCAGCGCCGGTTTCAGCGAGCCCTTCTCCCCCAGGCGGGAGAGCATCGTGGTACCGACAATTGCCACCGGCGTATTCAGCGGGAACGGCTCATCCTCGCCACCGGAGAGCTGCAGGCTGAACGGCGTGACAATACCGCTGCCGGTACCCTTCGCGGTCACTTTCACATCCGCCACCGCGTTCACGGCCGTGACCACCTCTGCTGGCGTTGCCGTCAGCTTGCCGGATTCATCACAGCCCAGCGTGATGGTCAACGTTAAAGCCGTTGCGTCCCACACAGCCGTCGTCTCCACCGCGGCGGGATTTTCTGCATCAGGCACCCCGGCTACCGCCTCAGCCAGCAGGACATTGCCCGCCCTGCCGGCCTTCGTCGCGGTAAATTCGACAACGTTATCCAGAATAGGCGTCCCGACGGTACCCGCTGCCGGCGTTCCGGCTGAGACATCCGGCGCGGTACCCACCAGACCGATAATAGCCGTCTGGATCGTCGTGACCGCGACCGTACCGGATGTCAGTTCGATCGTTTCCACACCATGTAAATTTGCCATTCATTTTCTCCAGGCATAAAAAAACCTGCCGCGGCAGGTCACATTTTTTGATTGGGGGGATTCGTGGTACCGCCGCCGTCACCATTTTCTTCATGGTCATGGCCATTGTAAGTTTCGCGGATCGCGCTCATTTTCCCGGTACCGTCCGAAATCTCCTGAGTTGCACCAATATTTCCGGCCACGTTCGCGTCGGCATTGAATTGCGACACGCCCTGCACGGTGAGGGTTTCAGTAATTTCCACCGGACCGTCCAGCGTACCTTTCCCGATGATTTTGTAGGTGCCGCCCTCCGCCAGGGTAATGGTCAGGGCATGCGCGGCACGGTCATAGCGGATCTCGGTACCGTCGCCGTATCGGGTGATATGCTCGCTGTCGCTGCCCTCCGGTACCGGCAGCGCGCCGGTATTCCAGCCGGGAAACACCCGGCCATTATTCAGCTCGCCCGCCTCCGACAGTACCGTGACCGCATCCCCGACCGCATACGGATTGGAGTCAGCCCGGTTAACACCCGAAAAGCCCTGGCAGAGCGGTAGCCAGGTGGTGGTGATGTCGCCCAGGTCCACCCGGCATTTCGGTATGCCGTCATGCTTTACGGAATGAATAACCCCGCGCCTGACAATATTTGCCAGACGGCGCTGTAAATCGCCCTCGATATCACTCATCGGGTTTTGCCTCGTAAATCAGCTGATAGTCATCCACATGTGTCCGACCGATATCCGGTGCCTTGCCCAGCCAGGCCGCTTTCAGCGGGGCATTCAGCTGTGCAAACGGATCCGCACCAAAGGCGGCTGACTGTGTGAAGGAGATTCGCCAGACCAGGTAATCATCCATGCGCGGATCAAACTCATCGCGTGCTGCATCGATAAAGATGGCTGGCTCCAGATGGGTCAGGCCGAACTGCTGGCCGTCAATCCACTGCGTGATATCTGCGGCCGCCGTGCGCAGGAAAATTTCCGGGCGACTGACACCTGCCCCGGCTGCATCCACCACCACGAACAAATCGCAGGACAGATTAACGTTGAGCTGCCCCTCGTTGCCCCCGCCCTGTTCCCAGCCGTTAATGGAGAAATAGACCGCCGGGGTGGTCAGTCCGGTAAATCGGGGGACATTTTTTTCCGGATAGGCATCGGCGTCGCGCACCCAGTCAATTTTTTTCAGCGCGCCGGTGACAGCATCGTGATACTGCCCCAGCAGCAATGGCTCAGCCATGGTTTACCTCAGACAGATATACGGGCTTTCACACGCCCGCGCAGATCGGTTTCAAAGTGATGCATGAAAATCTCCATCGCCTCCGCAAAGGCGTTATCCTCGATGTAGTTCAGCATCGGCTCATAAATATCCACTTCCGCCTCGCGGGTACGACGGGAATCCGGATCGCGAATAACCACCGTCCGCCGGTTTTCACGGCGGGAGCGCGCCACCTCCCCGTTTTCAAACGTGCGCGGGGAAAGCAGGCTGCCCTTTGGGGTAAAGCCCGCGTTTTCTGCCTGGCGTCGCGCCTTTATATACCGCCCGGTGGATTTATCCCGCCGGGTATGGTGAGGCCTGACCCGCCCGTTAATCCGGCCTTTCAGGTCTTTTACCTTGATGGCATTGAGACCAAACCAGAGACGAAAATTATCCAGTTGTGACTGAGAGGCGCGATCAAGACGAAAGGAAAGCAGACGCCGGCGCACCAGATCCAGGCTGCGTGGCGCCAGCCCGTCTTTCAGGTCTGCCATCGCTTTTTTACGCAAGGTGGCGGCGGTACGTTTCAGGGCGCGAGAGTACGCCGCCCGAAACTGTTTATGGGTGGCACCGATGTGCTCCGCTATCCGCCAGATGGCATTCACATCGATATCGACAGGCAAATCCCGTCGCAGTCTGGACTCACGCGCCATGTCAGCTCCACTTATTGATATCCGGCTGCACCTTACCCGGTGCGCCATACACCAGCGTGACGCGGGTGCGGCCATCTTCATCAGCCCCGACGTGCGTCACACGATAAGCCGTGCCGTTGATCTCAACGCCGTGATGCTTCTCAAGCCCCGCGATATCGGCGGTCATCGCGCTGAATGCCGGAGAGCGATCCTGAATTTGCCCCCCGCCGGGCACATCAACCGGGGCATCAGGCGTCTCGAAAATCACGGTAACAGGACGCAACTCAGCGTCGATAGACAGGACGGCAGGCACCTCTTCGGCAAATGCCCGGGAAATCCGGGCATCCGCTTTTAACAGGCGTTGACGAAAGCGGTTCATCAGTAGCCAAGCCGGACCGGAACAGTTCCGACATCAGCCGCCGAGTCTGCCCAGGCCGTGCCCGCCAGAGGGTTCGGTGCTGCCGCCTCCCCCGCTTCTGCTGTCAGCTTACCGTCAGCCAGATACAGCTTCTGGCCGAGAGTGACCGCTTCCGCTGCCTTTGGCAGAACGAACACGCCCGTGGTGTGCAGCACGCCCCACAGCCCTGCCGGGATGTCATCGTGAGCGACGCCAACCAGCGCCCCTGAAAGCACGGCGTCACCCGAATGAATATCGGTTGCACCGGTATTCTGAAAATCAAGGGTGCTGCCGTCCTGCTGATAATTTTTAGCCATTTTTCTCTCCAGAAAAAAAAGGAGCAGCACGCGCCGCTCCGTAATAAAAAACCGTCAGATGACGGTCGTTATTTTTTGGTGACTTTAACCATGCCGCGCCAGTCAAGCGGTGCCACACCTGCATCGATACGTACCTTGAACGCGGCACCGTCAACGGTGAAGCCCTGTTGCTGCTCCAGATACGGGGTGTCGATGCCGTCGAGATAGGCCACTTCGATAGTGTCGCGTCCCTGTGCAGCGGTCAGGTAGTAATCCGTCGGGCTGCTGTCGTCCAGGCGGGCCTCAGAAGCCACCGTCACAAAGTTCTGGATCGGGTTCACGATACCGCTGTTCGCATCTGCGCCTGGTACGCTTGCAGACTTGATCAGCTGGTTAGCCCGGGACTCGATAGCCACTGGCGTCAGCATGTAGGCCGGGCGAATATTCAGACGGCGATCGCCCGATTTTTGCAGCAGCATCGCCTTACGCGCCGTATCCAGGCCTTCGATACTCAGGTCGGCGGAGACCAGGTTGCCGTGGTCAGCGTGGAACAGCGGCTTACCGTCCGACATTTTCGGGTTGCTGGTCAGCACCGCCCACACCAGATCGCCCACGGTGGCACGCGCAGCAAGCCCCATTGCCTGCGGGATACGAGTCAGCATGTCCAGGTCGTCGTTTATGATGGTCTGGCGGTCAATGCTGAACAGTTCGCCGTAGGTCGCCAGCGCAATTGGCTCCCCGCGATCCTTGATGGTGACATATTTATATTCCGCCCCGGCGCGAACCTTGCGAAGCGATGCGAGTGATTCCAGACCGACGCGGTGCGCGGTTTTGAAATCGGTCAGCGTGCCCTTGCGGGTCCACTGTTCGAACGTCTCTGTGGCCTCATCCCAGCCCATCAGCGCCGCCTTGTGCGCCACATCCATCAGGATATTGCCGAAATCGCTGCTGCTGTGGGTGAACGCCAGCCCGACCATCGACTGTGCCGTACCAGCTCCGGAGATACCAATGCCGCGATCGACCAGGGAAGCGCGCGCAAGTTCGCGCAGGGTGTAACCGTTATAGGCGTTATCCTTCTCGGCCTGCGCATAGCCCGCACGGGACATTACCGCAGCGCGAATGGAATCACCCACCAGATTGCCGTTGCCAGCATAAAGGTGAATGGCACCCGGACCGGCGCTCGGGGTGGTACCCGCTGCCAGCGCCTGCAGAAGTTTGTCGCGGGCCTTTTCGGCGTTGCAGGAGAAATCGGCCAGGCATTCCGCCTTCAGCGTCGCGAAGGTCGGGAACGCCTCAAACACGGCTGAGACGGAATTCACGCGCTCCGCGTTCGCCGTCTGCATCTGCTGCTGCAGCTGCTGGGCCAGCGCGGTGATATCGATGTTTGCCATCTGCTGCACAGGCTGTTGTGGCGCTGGCGGGTTCAGGTTTGCCTGTACCGGCGCGGGCTGCTGTACAGGGGCAGGCTGCTGTGGCTGATTCACCGGAGCTTCGGCGCGCGGCGCAAAAAGGGATTTAATCTGTTCTGGCATGTTCTGGTAATCCTTCAGTTTATTTTCATTCACACAGGCCGCGGCCTGCAGTTCAGGTTCAAGCGTGTCGGCAAAACCTTTTTCCACCGCTTCGGCACCGTTAAGCCAGGTCTCCGCTTTCAGCATCGCTTCCAGCTCCTCCTGCCCCAGTCCGGTTTTGTTCATGTAGGCGCTGAGCATCAGGGCTTCATTCCGGTCAAGCCAGGCGGCATAGTCGCGCATGTCATCAGAGTCACCGGCAATGCCGCCCCACGGTTTGTGGACCATAATCCAGGCGTTCTCCGGCATGTGCACCGTGGCGCCGGGCAGGCAGACAATCATCTAGGCCATGCTGGCCGCCACGCCGTCTACCCAGATATCCACCTTCGCTTTCAGCCGCGACAGGGTGTTGTAGATGGCAAAACCCTGCATGACATCGCCACCCGGGCTGTGGATATGCAAATCCACCGCGCTGGCCTCAAACACCCCCGCCTCTTTACAGTCGGCGACGAACTGCTGGGCAGTGATACCCCAGCCGCCGATCACGTCATAAAGGAAGATTTCGACCCGTCCGGCAGCCAGCGCGCGGATTTCGTACCAGCACTGGCCGTTTGCCGCATCGACACCCGCCAGGCTGGCGCTGGGGTTAATCATCATCGTCCGGCTCACGCCGTTTATCGTCTGGTTTTGCCGTTGCATCTGGCATCGCTCCTTTGTCATTGGCGGCGTCGGAATCAAACACCAGCCCGTGTTTACGGTTAAATTCAGTTTCACGCAGCCGCTGGCGCTTAACCTCCTGAGGATTTTTCCCCCTTGCCCGCGCCCATTCCGCTTCAGTACCGGCACCGCCACGCACAATGGCTTTCCAGGCGTTCGCCTCTTTGCCCGGATCAATCCACGGCATCACCGGCCCGAGATAAAGCGCGTTATAGAGAGAATTCGGATCCACATCCGGCGGGACTTCAACGCCGCTCAGCAACGCCATCGCCAGCCATGCGCGGTAAACGGGCCGGCTGTGCTGGCCGACAAACCACTGTTGCAGGACGTTGTACCCTTCGAAGCTCTCCACCAGCTCCTGTCGCTGGGAGCTGTAGGTGCCGTTATAGTCCCGGGCAATGCTGGAATAGCTGCCGCGTGTACCGGCGGCCACAGCCCGCATCTGTCCGTTTCGGAATTCATAGAGGTGAACGTTCGGGCGGTTTGACTCCACCATGCCCAGGTCTTCGCCGGGTCGGAGTTCGTCGTAAATCATGCCCGGCGCGATATCGTAGTGACGCTGACCACCGGGCGGTGAAAACTCACTTTCATCGCCAAGTGACTGTGCATCGCCGCGCTTGATGTAGAAGCCCAGCGCAGCGGCAATACGGGCGGCCACGCGCTCGCTCTCTTCATAATCCTTGATGTCTGACAGACGGGTAATGACCCCGTGGATCAGGCTGATACCCCGCAGCTGGTGCAGTCGCTTGCGCTGTGCCAGGTGAAGCATGTTGTCAGCAGAGACGGTTTTAAGTTCCGCGCTGAACCGCGTCATGTTCGCAGGATGATATTTGTAAACGCGGTACCCGACGGGACGCCCCCAGTCGTTCACAATGATGCCCTGGCGAACCTGCTGACCTGCAGTGCTGTTGAGGTTGAACGGCACAAAATCCGCCTCCAGCATTTCCAGCGAGAACGGTACCGACGTAGCATGCTGCAGGCCGGGTACGTTTCCCCTGACCAGTTGGGTAAATACTTCGCCGTCACGCAGCGCTGAACGCAACAGCAGGCGCTCGGCTTCCGGACGGGTAAACATGCCGGTCACTTCCGGACGCACGGACCACTCCGCCCAGAGGGCCGAGAGCTGCCCGGCGAAATCGGAATGGAGGTTTCCCTCCAGATCGAGGGGCTGGGGCTCAACATGGATGCCATGAGCACCAATTACCCGGTCTTCCATTTTGTCGAACAGGCCGATCACCAGGTCGTGATTTTCATCGAGCCACCGGGCCTGTTCCCGCAGTGACTGACCTGCAGCAAATACCGAGGTGTCTGCTGACTGGCTTTGTTTTTTGGCCTTGTGCAGCCGTGACGGGTTTGCCGCTTCATACGCATTGAGCCTGAGGCGGTCCCGCGCACGTGCGGCTGCCCACCCGGGGGAAATTGCCCCCAGTGTTCTTTCAAGAATGCCCATAGAACGCCTTACAGAAAGTTAGCGAGTTTGTACGAACCGCCGCGGCAATTAACCGTCCGCCAGCGCCGTTCCCAGTATTCAAGCTCGTCGCGCAGCGCTTTCGGATCGTGGTTGGTGATGGCACGACCGTTAACGCCAGTGAATGAAATGCTCTTGCCGTCCAGCGAGTCCTGGTAGGCCTGACGCACCATCAGCAGCGTTTTCCAGATGTCGGCTTTCGTCACAGCCAGCCTCCCTTACCGGAAGACCCAAGCCAGCTGCCGGAGAGAGCAGTGTCCTTTTCAAGCTCAGCCTTAGCTGGCGTTTGAACGGGTTTTGTTTTTTTCACGGTTATCTCCCGGGGGCGTTCCCCTTCAAAAATATTTGGATTGAGATCCTGTAGCTCCGCCCATGCCGGCGGTTTTTCCCAGTCACGGATTTTTTCGTACCCGCGCAGGACCGCCACAGCGTGGGCATAGCAGAACAGGTCAAAGGCTTCATTGGCGCCCTTACCCGGTTTTCGCCATTTGCCGTCAACACCGCGTTCTTCGTAGGTCAGTTCCTCGTAGAACCACTCTCCCAGCCAGTCAGGAAAATGGATGTAACCGCCACCGGGGGTTTCGCGGTCCAGATTGTTGCTGAGCTGGTCCTTAAGCAGGTCGGTCTGCAGCAGATACACCGGCACCTCGCCACGCGCATCAGCACGACGGTCGCTGCGTTCGGTATTGTTCGGGTGGGTTTTGGTGATAATTTTCTGGCGCTTTGTACTGTCGCCCTTGACCAGGTAAACGCGTTTACCCAGGCCATCGCGCCGGCACTGGCGCCAGAATTTATAGGCGTTGTCCGTTACGCCTTCTTCACCGCCGCTGTCGACGGCCATTGCCAGCACCGGCATACGCCGCACCGGGTCAGACTGCAGCGCATAGGTTTTTTCCAGTACATCGGAGACCAGCAGCTGCCAGTCCTCCGGATAGGCGCCAGGGTGAACAGGCTCCGCCTCGCCATGTTCATTGCAGCGCAGCGACTGACGGATGTTGTAGCGGTCCACCAGCCAGCGCTCACCGTTATCGCCATAGCCAATAATCTGCACGACAAAACGGCGCTTTTTCCCACCCTGAACATCAACGGCCGCCAGCAGAAAACGCACTTTTGGCGGAACCAGACGTTTACCGTAATCCTCCGCCCGCTGCATCAGCGCATCGGCGCGTCGCTGTTCGCTTGCCGAGCGCGGCAGGTACGGCAGCCCCCAGTCGGTGTTGATAACCGCCTTGAGGGTTTCTTCGCTGCCCGTGGCCTCGTACTCCTGCTCAGCGGTCAGCAGCTTATAGACCAGTTGCGCCCAGGTCTGATACGCAGCTGCAGGGCCTTCCATCCAGAAACTGGCGATACGGGAGCGGCGCGGCTCACCGGAAATATTGCCGTCACGGTCAATACTCTGACCTTCACGCAGCCAGACTCCCACCCCGTTAAGCTCGCGCTTTTTATCTGCGGTGATAACGCTGCTGCAGTGCGGGCAAAGCAGATGGGCTGACTCGCTGGCTTTCACCGGATCAGGCTCATCGCGGTAGCCGGTCATCGCCTCCATCGCTGGCTGAAAATATTCACCACAGTGCGGGCACGGCCAGTACCACCGACGGCGATCGCCGCGGTTGTACAGAGAAAGCGCACCTGTCGTCGGTGGCGCTTCATGAGGAGACTTACGGCGCCATTTGCTGTCGCGAATATCACGCCCTGGAGAACACTCCACCAGCGTCATCCCGGCGGACATAAACGTCGTGGTACGCTTGGAAGCCAGCGTAAAGCCATCACCCTCGCCGTTGATGTCCTCAGGGAAGCGGTCATAATCCGTGAGCGCCACACACTTAAAATCAGACGACGACATGATGTTGATGGATGGCCATCCGATCTTGAGGTAGTTCCCCGCCAGAAAAGTACGATCATGGACGTTGTTGTCATTACGTAACGGGCTCAGACGCTTTGCCACCTCAGGACTGACACGGAAGGTTCGCGCCAGTCGCTTTTTTGAGTGCTCGCGGGCTTTCTCTTCGGTCATCTGAACGACGAGCATATCGGACGGATCGCAGACGATGTTGTAAACCACCCAGCCATCCACCAGGCCGATCGTTTTCCCCGTTCGTGCCGGTCCAACAAACACCACCGCATCGTATTCACGCATCGCGAGGCAGTTCATTGGCTCGATCACATAGGGAGCGACAGCAGGGTCCCAAGGTACCGAGTTACCGGCTCCCATAGGTACGCGCATAAATTTTTGAACCGCCTCAGCCACAGGCATACGGCGCGGGGCTTTGAGAATGGCGGAAGCGTTACGCCTGACTTCCGCTGCCGTGGCCTGTCGCATGATTTACTCCTCTTCTGGCATATCCTCCTGTTCTGGTGAGTCGGCCTGCTCAACTTTGAGGGCTATCTGGTCGCGCAGATCGTCAATAACCTGCTGCACCCTGACAACTGCAGAAGGGGTCATGGCGCAGTCTCGTTCAAGAATGTCAGGTAAGGTCTCCAGCACCTGAACCATCGCTTTTGCCATGGAGGAAAATTCTCGGGTGACTTCGGAGGCCGGAATTAGCTCCCCTGTTTCCTGCTGAAACTTGAGCCTTTCACGCTCCGACTGAAACCAGGCTTTACGATCGGGGGGAAGCATTTTGTCGACGTCCACCAGCTCGGACGGTGTGGTGCTTGTCAGCAGCTCCCGCAAAATATCGGTGACGGCATAAAGCTTAAGTTTCGGATTGCTGCCAGGTGCGGGCTGCACATTTGCCAGCTTGCCGGCGACCGTCTGGCGGTGCAGATCGGTAATGGCTGCCAGCTGAGTGATATTCAGCCGGAAATTTTTCAGTTCGTTATCCATGATGATGAACAAAAAATAGTCATTTCGACATCCTGCAAATGCCCAGGACTGAAATATCAATAGGTTAAACGGATGATGATGAAACCCATAAAATGCAAAAAACTAGCCGCTTTCCGCGTGTCCGCGCCCCCTCGGTGTTCAGAATCGCCAGGAGTACCTTTCGAAAATGACATTCATTCTCACTATCACCTTGATGCCAGCAGAGCCACTCCCTGCTGATCGCTGCCGCCAGAGATTTGGCGAGCATCTCAGATGGGATAGGGCTCGTGTTTGCTCTAGCAACCCTGAAAGGAGAAAACGATACATCACCATAAGTGCTCAGTTCAGTAACTCTCGTGGCGAATTGTAAAACGCAGGAATGAACGTAACGGTTGGAAAAATGATATATTCCACTTGCATTTTCGCGATAACTGAAAAGAGGTGATTTAATGCAAGACCTTGAAAAACGCGTGAGCGAATTAGAAACAATCGTTGAAGATTTACTGTTGGATCAACATGCAGCAAGAATTGCTATAACCACAATGTCTACCGCATGGAATTCGTTGGCTAATAAGCCGGGATTGTTGGGCGATACTTATGACACTGCAGTTAAGGCAACATCGCCGTATAAATTTGATAATCCCGTAAATGACGGATACGCAGAACAGCTTCATGAAAGGGTAATTGCTCTCCTTTCAAAATCCTTATAATTAAATATGAGGGCGGCCTGCACGGAGTCCTCTTCCTCATTGCCTCTCTTTTTCAATCTCTCTAATGCCAGCGAAGTTATTGTTGCCCTTTTCAATCACTGCCAGCAGCGGCTTAATCCACAAAACAGCCTGGCAGTACGTTATTGAGCTGGTGGCAGCGGTACGATCATCGGCTGCGTCAGGTCCGTCGGTATCGGTGTGCAATGCGCTGGAACGTAAACGGTGCGCGTATTCGAGCAGCCCACCAGCGACATCAGCAGGAACAGGCAGATCACAGGTTTTTTCACGGCGGAGAATCTCCCGGTATTCGATTACGGTTTCTTCGGTGCTGGTGTCGATCAGGGAGTTGAGCTTATTGGTATGTTCTGCAACCTGATTGAACCGATTGAAGTTGAATGCCTGGGTGGCGATCACCTGCCCCTGCAAAGAGTTGTCACTTCGCAGAACGTCGTTATCGCTCTGAAGGTTATTGGCGTCCGAGCAACTCTTAACGAGGGCGACCGAAAGTCCAGCAATAACAACAACGCCGATAAGACCCAGATTAATTTTCATTGGCCCAGCCCCCAGCACGCCAGCGCACTTTCCTGATCACGCCGCTCGACCTGCCCATAACAGCCATTCTTCTGGCCTTTGGTCAGACGACAATCACGGCCACCGTCTTTAATCCACCAGCGGATTGCCTCGCATGCACCGATGCGGTCACCTGCGTTGATGCGCTTATAGAAGGTCGATGGGAAACATTTACCGGGGCCGATGTTATACGGGCAGAAGGATGCGATACCCACCTTCTGTGGCTCTGTCAGAGGCACTTTGATATTGCGATCAACCCAGGCTAATGCTTTATCGCGTTCAATAGCGTTAACCTTCCGGCACTGTTCCTCAGTGGCCGTCATGCCTTTAACAACACGCCTGCCATCGATAACGGTCACGCCGTGACATAAAGACCAGACTCCCCCCGGATCAACAACGGCCACCAGCGCATTGCCTTCTTTCTCGCTGATGAATTGGTCGAAAATGAGTGGAGCAGATGCCCCTGACGCGATTAGCGCCAGCACTGCTGCGCTGAGCTTTGCTTTGTTCGACATCATTCACCCCGCGCAGCTTTGCGGCGATCCGCTTTGATTTGGAAGTACAGACTCGTTAACCACGTCAGCAAACCAAACATGAGGCTACCGAGCACACCAATGGCCGCCCATTGAGATGGGGAGACTTTATCGAGGAGCTGAAGCAACCAGTATCCGGTCCCCCCTCCCGATGCGCCGTATGCAATACCCGTCGTGATTTTTTCCATTCGATACATGCTCTCACCTCGCTACGTTGCGGGTGTCCAGTTGAGGTAATAAAAAGGGCCGCGATAGCGACCCAAGCTTTTATTCCCCTGCCAGCTGCCTTACCTCACTTACCGTCTGGTTGAAACGTTCCTCTTCCAGTTCTACGCCGATAGCCTGGCGGCCCAGTTCAATGGCTGCTTTAACAGTTGATCCCGAGCCCATAAAGAAATCAGCTACCACATCGCCGGGCCTGCTGCTGGCGTTGATGATTTGCCGCAACATATCAGCGGGCTTTTCGCACGGGTGTTTGCCTGGATAGAACTGGACGGGTTTATGTGTCCAGACGTCTGTATAGGGCACGGCTACTGTCACAGAGAAATGCCGCCGAAGAGATTTGTACTCTTCCAGCAGATCAAGGTATTTCCGGTTCAACGAATGCCATGTGGCCACCAGCTGGTGATGCGGTGCTTTGAGTTCAGAGGCGCGGTGCTTCTCAATGGCGATCTGAGTGAACAATTCCTGCAGCTTTTCGTAATCCTGCTCGTTCGGTAGTTGCCACTGGCTGGCACCGAACCAGTGAGACGCCATATTTTTCTTTCCGGTGGCGTCAGCTATTTGCCTGGACGTGACTCCCAGTTCGGCTCGTGCATCCCGAAAGTAGGTGATTAACGGAGCCATGACGTGCTGTTTGACCTCGTTGCTTTTCTCAGCAAATCCGTCCCTTTTCGGCTTATATGGCCCTTGATAATGCTCAGCGAAAAGGATGCGTTCCGTCGCGGGGAAGTAAGAGCGCAGGCTTTCTTTATTACACCCGTTCCAGCGCCCTGATGGCTTCGCCCAGATAATGTGATTCATGACGTTGAAGCGTTCACGCATCATGATCTCAATATCGGATGCAAGTCGGTGTCCTGAAAACAAATACAGGCTGCCGGCAGGCTTAACTACTCGCCAGAACTGGGCAAGACACATATCAAGCCAGCGAAGATAGTCGGCGTCACCGTTCCACTGATTATCCCAGCCGTTCGGCTTCACCTTAAAATAAGGCGGATCCGTAACAATAAGGTCGATGGTGTTATCTGGGAGGGTTGCGAGGTATTGCAGGCAGTCAGCGTTGACAAGCTCAACACTGTTTATATTTACAGTATTTTTCATAGATCCGTAAGCGTAACTCTGATAGGCTCACTATGCTTTTGCGCTAAAGCAGTGGGCCTTGGTTAGCTTGTGACCTGAAAGCATGAGCTAATGGCTGGTTGGGTGCTACAACACCCACCAGTCGCCCATTTTCACAGCCGATGGCACCATTGTGATGGTGCAGTATTGTTTAAACAAGTAAAAGAAAATGAACATCAAAGGGTTTACAGCATAAAGCAACATTCGACAATTCTATGTTCAAATTTTGGCTTGTTCTCTCTCAAGGATGTCATGAAATAAATTAAGAAATTGTCCATTTTCTTCGGCTAAAGAAATCCATTCAGTCGGTAAGTCAGTTGAATACTCGCTAAAATATTTAGCAATTCTATGCTCTAATTTTGCAATCATTTCACTGAGGGGCTCGAAAGAAGGATCGTTTGGCCCAATCATAAGAAAAATTAAACTAGTACAATGTTTTAATTTATATGCATCGCCTTTCAATTCTGCAATTTTTTCGAATGGTATTTTTGCTCTATCACCTTCATATTCATCGAACAACATTTCGACATATTCTACACTTGTGTCATAAAGTGATAAAAAATTCGAAAATAAATCTCTAAGCTCGTCGCATTTTTTCTGTTGTGCTGCAACTGTTATCTGTCGCTTAATAAGTTCATTATTATATTTGATAGTTTTCCATGCGATATATGCAGGTATACTACCAGCAATTACAGAACCAAGAATGCTTTCCCAAGGAAAACCACTATCAACCATGATGGTGGGTAATTTTGAAATCTGCAGAACGATGTCGTTTTGAGTTACTGATTCAATAAATGGGAAAGGTACGCCGTTCCAAACCATGATGACCTCCAAAGATTTTGAAGCATCATAGCAAAAAACCCGCTCACTGGCGGGTTAATAAAACTGTGGCAACATATCAAATTAGCTTCAAATATCGCTCATTTTGTTGCATTTTGCAAGCCTAATTGAGGGAGTTAGCGAAAGTTACCTCACATTTTCACCACTTTCAGTTCTTGGTACTCTTCGTACCGTGTCAAAATTTCGCTTAGTGCCTGGCTGTCCATTTCAGCAAACGACGTTTTGAAAGCCGCCCAGTGACCAGAATACACTCTGAGCCAGGTGGAACGCTCAACGCTGACCATGCGCGCCAGAGCTGCACCAGCATACTCCTGATAGGTATCGTTATTACGAGAGGCAGCAACTTCTTGCGCCGCCAGCCAGACAAGCCCTATCAGTTTCTTAGTGACGCGGTTCTGGATTTTTTTGCTGCTATGCTGACGCTGAAACTCTTCCCACACGTGCTGGCACATTAATGTCTGGTACCGGAAAGTAAGGTCATAGCCATAGCAGTACCGCACCCAAGCCTGCAAATGCTCACCCAGACCATTGACCGAACGACGCCATGCTGAACAAGCGAACTCCGTATCTTTAATAGGCGGTAAAGGTAGACGACGGCTCCTTGTCTCAAGAACATAAAGTGGAGTGGCCAGCGTTTTTACAACCTTAGACCCACAGCCTTCCCCACCCTCCATAACGATTTCAGGATGGTGCCGGGGGTATTTGTTCTTATCTGCTGGTGGATGCTCACTGAACGCCTGCAGCTGTCCTTTTGTCGATCCTGATAAATCCGCCAGCGCGCGGCGCAGTTCAATCCTCGTAAATTCCAGTTCTTGTAAATTCATTATGATCAGCGCTCCATACAATTACGCTTTTGTTATTACGCCGATCGCCAGCGCTTGATTCATAAACCGGAATAGCAGCTCCAGCTGGGTACCGTGTTTTTTCTCGAACGCTGCAACATCAGCATGTAAATTGTCGTGACACTCTCTGCACAGAGGGATCACGAACAAATCGTGGGCTTTAGTGGCGGTACCGCCCATGCCGTGACCAATGACATGGTGTGGATCATCCGCTGGCCGCCGGCAACCTTCACAGGGCTGGGTTTTAACCCACCGGGTATAGTCTTCATTCACCCACCTGCGGTGTTTTGGGCGCAACATGAATGATTCAGGGGATTCAGGATCTGCATGCAGAGCCAGAACCTTTGGCTGGTCATAGGCCACTTCCTGATTTGCTCCATGCTTTAATTTCACAGCCGTGACTGCAGGGGTGGCCTTCTTCTGCAAAATGCTTTTTGCAGGGGGCATCGGCACAATGTCACTTTCTCGATATACGGATAAAAACGGCTCATCCGGTAAGCGAAGCGCATGCTGGGCCATCCTTTCCGTGATTGCATCAGCAATGCCTGAATAAACGGCCCACCAGCACAATTCACCGAGGGATAGTTCACGCTCGTTGTTGTAGCCAAGCGAAGACAGGATGGAACTGATCAGCCAGTTAATGAGATTACGCCGGGCCAGTTCTGCCAGCGCCGCAGTGGTTTGCTCGCTCAGCTGGTTATCGCAATGCCAACAGAGCAACATTGATCCAGGGGGATGTCTCATCGTTACCAGCTCATGATGGTGATAATCAGTGTGCGGGTACTGGCATTTCTTCACGTTACGCTCTAACCAGTATTCCAACGCGGTCAAACCGCCTGCTGCACGGATAACTCTCTCGTCGGTGAAGAATTCCTCGAGCGACTTATCTTCTGCCAGCGGCTGCCTGGCATCAGGGACGAGCCCCGACGGAAGCCCAGCCATACTTTTTGGCTGAGGCTCCACCAGCACTCGCCCCTGTTGAAACAAAGACATCAGTTCGCTACCCGGCTTTAAAACCACAAGCCCCAGGCGCGGTACAGTCTCGGCTGTAAACAGTCCTCTCACGCGGCATGCCCCTTAGCGATGTGTGCCGTCCACAGACCGCCGATCCACTCGATGCCTTTGGGTGTAAAGCGTGCCTGGCTAAAGGCGTAGTTTGTTTCGCTCGAAGTGCCTGTTTTCACTTCAAACCGCCCGGCAGCAATATGCTGGTGCCGCGGTGTCAGCACTCCACTGAGCCGGTACAAAATACCGCTCTCAATGAGGAACAAGCGGAAATCGGTCTCTTTGGCCTGCAACAGCTTTGCCACCTGGCGGAAAGACATTGAGCCTTTAGCAGTACAATACCGATCGACAAACTCAACTTTCGGCGCGGCAGCGGCTAACTGCTGACTGAGTTGTTCTTTCTGCTCGGCCAGATCCGCGGCGAGACGTAATGCCTCCGGCAATGTTTGCGGGACACTTACGGCCTGACTGTTCTCCAGCTCTTGCCAGCGATCGACAACAGCGGCGGTAAATTCTGGCGACAGCCTGGCGACGATCACCAGAGAATCACGTTTGTTGAACCAATACTCCTCGTAGGTTTGCCCGTTTTGCGGGTGTGTGTAGGGGGTGTGCGCCAACGGCGCGGTTAAAATACCAGCAGATGCAAGGCGCTCAGCTGAGCGCTTCACATCACCATGTTTGCTCTGCACCAGCCTGGCAATTTCACGGCTGGACATTGTCACAACACCCTTTGCGGTTAACTGATTCATGCTATTTCTCCATATCAGGCGGCTGCACCCGCCGGTTCGTAAATGCTGATCGTTATTTCAACCTTTCCTTTCGGCACCACTGGCCCCCACTCCACCAGCATGCGCTTTACCTGGCTGTCGTCCTCCCACACGCCAGCATGTGTCAGCGCGTCAAACAGCGCTTTGTTGTAATTATCCAGATCCCGACGGCGCATATCCGGAGGGAACAGGGTGATTTCTACCGCGGCTGATGCGGTAGTTGGTTTCGGTAAACGGCGCAGCTGCTCAATGATTGCGGCGCATGCTGCACTTTGATATTTGCGGCCTTCAGCACTGATTAAGTGGCGACCGGCCAGCGGCCCCTTATTAGGGGCACGCCAGTAGGTGTTCACACTCGGAGGAAAAGGAAGCACCAGTTTCACGCCACCTCCTGCTGGTTGTCAGAACAGAACTCAGGAAGATTTGCCTCAACCAGCGCGCGGGCGAACGGCGGTGGAACTGCATTACCGCAGCGGGCTACCTGCTTGTCTTTGGCGTAACGGTTACCGCGGTAGTCCTGATCGATAACGTAGCCATCAGGGAAGCCCTGCGCCTTATAAAGCTCATGCGGTTGCAGCATGCGCATTCCGATATCGACGATCTGGTACTTAACCCCCTCGATCGTCACCAGCCATTCATCCTCGCTTTCACCGCAGTAGGTTTCGAGGAATGTCCGGACCTCGCCAACGTGCTGGCCACCAGCGGTAATCGTCGGCATAGGAGTATCCATCGTCTGACCGTCGCGGCAGGTTCCGCGCAGCTTCACCAGGTGCGACGCAACTACCGCATGGTGATCAACAGTGGTAACGGAATGCGCGGGTTCATCCAGACCAACACCTGGGCCCGTGTAATTCCCACCATAGTGCTTCGCCAGAAACGCACTCACCGTTGCAAACTTATTACCACCAGCAGTGACCGTGCCGAGCGGGTTATTCAGTTGAAGAACACGCGGTTCTTGCCCTAGGCGTTCGCCGTACCCCATCTGGATCAGTGTTGGAGTTACCAGCTGCGACTTACCGCCACCACCTGCAGTAATCGTCGCGCTCGGTTCGTCAGCCCTGTGCCCAACACTGGCACCAAACTGGCGGGCGATGACCGGCGCAACCACGCACGCGCGGGACTGCTTGAGGATTGTATGAGCGGGTTTATCCAGCGGGCGCGGCTTTGCCTGGTACTCACTGCCGCCATTGCCAGCCAGGAACGGTGTCAGGGCGGCCTCAACTACGCCAAGCGCATGCCCATTCCCGCCCGGGCGCGCCGACGTACCAGCGGTGACAGTTGGAACCGGCTCGGTCACTGGCTGCCCGGTGGCCCCGGTGCGGAATTTAGTAAGATGCGGTACCGCCAGCGCGTAGCCATGCTTTTTAGTGATGGTCTGCAATGGCTCTAACAACGATTGCCCGCGGAAACAGTCATAACCTCCTTTCGTCGTGGTGTGGTTACACTTCACGATGAAAGGTGATGCGCTTTCGATAACAAAGCGCTGGATGCCGCGCGCGATACGTTTGAGCGTATTTTCCGCCAGCGGCTTTTTGCGGTCGAAGATGGAACGGGCCGGGATGTTCCAGTCAATGCACTCCGCCGCGGTACGCCATGGCGCCAGCTTGCCGCTTTGTACTTCCAGTGATTTTGGATCCCCATGAGTCGCTTCAGGCCAATTAATCTTTCGGCCGTCACAGCGCATGACCATGAAGAAACGCTTTCTGATCGTCGGCGCGCCGTAGTCACAAGCGCGCAGCTCACGATAATCGACCTCATAGCCAAGCCCGGCGATCAGCTGTTGCGCCTGCTGGCCGTGCGGCTCAATGGCAAGAAATTCACAAACCTCAGCCAGTGCTGGGTGATTCGCCGCGATACCAGCCGACAGCATGCCGACAAATGCCTCGAATGTTTCACCAGCACGCTCAGGATCCGGGCGTAATTCTTCATCCAGCAGCGGGCCCCATGTCTTAAATTCTTCGACGTTCTCCAGCATCATGACTCGGGGACGTACTGCCAGCGCCCAGCGCAGGACAATCCACGCCAGCCCGCGAATCTCTTTCTTAACTGGCTTAGCGCCCTTCGCTTTGGAAAAGTGGCGGCAGTCAGGGCTAAACCAGGCCAGGCCGACAGGTTTACCGCTGGTGGCTGCGATGGGGTCAACGTCAAACACCGACTCGCAATAATGCAGCGTGTCCGGGTGATTCGTCTTATGCATCGCAATAGCGTTTTCGTCGTGGTTGATAGCGATATCCACGCTACGCCCGATTGCCAGTTCAATGCCGGTACTCGCGCCGCCACCACCGGCAAAGTTATCAACGATAATTTCACGCATTGACGGCCCCCTGCATGCTGTTAACCAGACCACCAGCCACGCTAATTATTTCACTGGTAGGCACGCGCTCCAGCCAGAGTTGGTTGATGTTGGCCTTCAACTTGTTCTGTTGGCTCACCCCCAGAGAATCCGCCCCCTCGACCTGGTTGAATACCAGACCAACTTCCAGCGGCCAGATGCGTGACTCTGCATCAGGCGTTGCAATGGGAGCAGGCATTACTTTTTCCGGCACCGACGGAAGGGCCATTTTTGCCGCGGCAAATTGAGCCAATGACAATGCTGCACGCCCTTTTTCTTCCAGTTCGGTGCGATTGATATAGCTGAAGCTTTCACCACGCCAGGTTTTGTCGAAGACAGCGATTGCCCCGGCAAAAAATGCGCTGGTGGGTTGCTGCTTCTCGTCAGCGGGAACAAACCAAACAGGAAGATCGAACCCAATACGGCCACGAATAAACATGATGTGATCGGCATCTTCCGGCCACCATGTTTCACTTGTGGCTGACTTCACGAGATATATGTAACGACCACCTTTATCACGCATCGCCATTGTGTGATTCATGATGTGGGTCATGCCAGTGATGGCCTGCTTTTCATGGTACTGAGAACGGCTGTATGGAGGGTTAGCAAACGCGGCGCCACCGAGCTCTGCCAGACGTTCTGACCAGTCCTGCGTCAGCGCGTTATCTTCGGCGGTATACCATGCAGGGCATTTAGCATTGCTATCATCTGCAAACAGATCCAGAACCATCGGGCCAAATATCGAATTAATGCCCCAAAACAGAAGATCTGGAGTGCGCCACTGATCACCAACCTCTTTCAATTCATGCGCTGGTTTTGAACGGAGTTCAGCCAGTGCGCGGCAGTATTTATTTTCCGTCATCCTCTGAACCCCTCTGGAATCTTGGTATCAACCGGGCCGAACTTCATCGGATCGTGTTTCTTTTCACCCCAGCTTTCACGCGGTGGACGCCCCTTCTTGTCCCAACGGATCCCGCTTTGCAGATAACCCTCAAACTTTTTCGGGCCAAATAGCGTTTCAGGGCGCATGTACTGGTACTGCACGTCATTGCCGTTCCAGTGCTCATGCTTAAGATCGATCACCAGCTGTAAGTCGCTAACGGTGTAACCTTCACGCAAACGAGCACGGATGTTTTCCAGAGAAGTTTTTGATTTTTGGTATCGTGAGCCGCTAACCAGGTTCAGATGATTTAGAACCAGGATGGCGTTATCGGTGATCATCACTTCAGGGTCTGGTTGCGGCGCAACCGGACAAGAAGGTTTTTTAACTGATGGATCAGTAGTTGTATTTACTGACGGATCCCCCCCAGATTCTGACGGGTGAAAACCGCCTTTTTCATCGTTTTTTGATGCCTCAGATTTTGACGCGTCGGTTTTTGAGGCATCAGATTTTGATGCGTCAGAATCTGACAGGTGAGAAAAGGCAGCAGCCTGCAATTTCGCAACATTGAGCTGGTAAACGTTCGATGCATTGCGGTTGCCTTTACGGCGCTGCTGGCGGGTTAACCACCCGTCTTTTTCCAGTTGAGATATGGCTGTGCGTACAGTGCTCTCACCGGCACCAATCTGGCGCGCGATGGTAGCGATGGAAGGCCAGCTAACCCCTTCATCACTGCTGAAGTCTGCCAGACGCGCCATGATGGCAACGCTGGACAGCTTCATGCCAGAAGCGGCACAAGCGTCCCAAACGTAACCCGTTAATTTAGTGCTCATGGTCGTCCTTTAAGTCTGTAAACTTGCGCTTGAATTGTTCGAGCGGGCTGAAACATTCGTGGTTATAACCATCCCGCAGGTAGATAACTCGTTGAGTCTCTGGCTCCCACCTGATAACCCGAACGGGGATCCCTCTGTGGTCTTTGAACCTTCGGTTAACTTCGCGCATAAGCGTTTCGCCTTCCTGTAGTAAACCCCCACAATTGCGACCGCCCGACTGTGGTTACATGGCACCCAGCGGTTTGCTATTCTGCGTTCATACCGAAACAACGGAGCGCCCGGTACCGGGATCATCCTGAGTTGCGGCAAACGGTTAAAAGCCGTTAAACTGGTCATGCGGATTACTTCTCCATACAAGATTTGTCTGCCACGACGCCCGGAGCTGCACACTCGCGGGCGTCACTCTTTTCCGGCGCACAAAACACACGGAAAAGCAGCGTCAAATGTTCCTGCCACTTAGCCATCACCTGATAGCTGTTCTCTTCGATCTGGGCGCGTTCCTGAGCATCAATAACGCCGTCAGCGGTAGCTTTACGAACGTACTGTGAATGCCTGCCGATCCACTCAACTGACTCCATGAGACGCTGGTTGATATCGCCGTTCTCAATCTCTTCAACATCAGCCAATGGCACAAAAACACCGTTCGAGTGACGCGCAATAGCGTTCGCTATGTGGTTTGAACCACCAGCACGTTGAAGCACCATCGCCCAACCGAGCGGGAAGATCTGATCGCCATCGGTACGCAGCCGGTTAAACAGCGCGTTCTCGGTCACACCCAACCACTCAGCAGCTTCTGAATATCCGCCAGGCAGCTCGGTGATCGTTTTTTTGATTGCGGCCACCAGCCAGGCTGGCTGCTTATCTACTTTCCATTCAGGTTCTATACCCACGGCTAGGTCCTCCCTTCTGTGGTTATTTCTGATCGTTAGGCGATGTATTCTTGCCATAACGTTCTGGGTTGAATTCCAGTTCACCAGCAGTTCGATACGCAGCTTCAGCAGCTCGTCCTTTAGGGATTAAGCGTCCGGGGCGATTACGCCACTGGTAAACGGCCTCACTGGTGATGCCAAAAAATTCGGCAACTTTCTCAGTGCTGCCGAAATGTTGTTCAATCTCGTCGGTTGTCATGAAGCCCCCTTGGCTAAGTTTGGTTAGATATTAATAACCAATCTAACTTTGGTCAATAAAAACTAAGATTACTTAGTCTTTTTTAAATTTGGTGCTTTCATGGAAACGGTTGGTCAGCGCATTAAAGCCCTACGCAGGGTTACAAAAACCTCTCAAAAAGAACTGGGTAAGTTCTGTGGGGTTAGTGACGTAGCGGTGGGTTATTGGGAAAAGGATGTGAATATCCCAAACGGAGAATCGCTGGTTAAGCTGGCTAAATTCTTCAATACATCAATAGATTACATTCTTTACGGCACTGAATTTGAAGGTACCCTCATAACTAAAATGAGGCGTGTGCCCGTGATTTCCTGGGTTCAAGCTGGGCAGTTTACGGAATGTAAGGCCGCTGAGTTATTCAGTGATGTTGATAAATGGGTTGAAACATCACTACGCATTGGGGATAGCTCGTTCGCTTTAGAGGTCAAAGGGGATTCAATGACCAATCCAAATGGCCTCCCAACAATCCCTGAAGGGGCAACCGTTATTGTTGATCCAGATGCCGACCCCCTTCATGGCAAGATTGTTGTTGCGCGTATTGATGGCACTAACGAAGCGACTGTTAAAAAACTGGTCATTGATGGCCCACAAAAATTTTTAGTCCCACTAAATCCTCGCTATCCCAACATCCCGATCAATGGTAACTGCCTCATTATTGGCGTAGTTAAAGGCGTTCAGTACGAACTCTAACCCCTTCCCGCTCTTCCTCTAAGCATCAAGCTAAGTTTAGTTTGATGTTTTCACTTGACCAACAAACTAAGTTAAGTTAGTTTTTTTTTGGTCGGCACCAAACCACCGCGCCTGATGTGGTTAAAAGCAGGCCAAAGCAATAAGACGTGTTTCCTGTTCTGGCTGCTCACTTTCCCCTTGAGGGTGACAGCCAGCTTTTTAAGGGCACAACGTGAAAGCGCACTCCTTCTCTCTTTCACTGCGGGGGCAGGTTTGTTACCGAAAGAGTGCGCTTCCAGTTGTGGTAATGCGGCTCTGCGCACGTGACGAGGCCAACAAGTTTTTATTTCAACTTTTGAAATGAATACGTTTCTTGAGGTGTAGCGTCGCCGGTTCTGGCCGGTCCGGCAGGTGGAGGCACCACCGCCACAATTTTGCGGATATAAAAAAACCCCGCCTAAGCGAGGTTCTTAAATTGGTGCGGGCATGGGCTACTCATCTCATCGAAGAGTATGGTTCGGACGGTGTTTAAAGCCCCTACTCAGCTTTGCATCAGGTTTGCAGCCCGCAGCGCATACCCGCAAGTTACTAATACAAAGATTTCAGTGAATACAGTTGCATTCATAGCGATTTCTCCTGTTTTGATGAATGGATAGATGGTCAAAACGTCGGCTACTAACGCTAATGCAGCTACTGAAATAGAGGACAGATTGGCACCGAACAACCAGAGTTCGTTTGGAATAATCCGTTCTCGAATGATAACACAACCAACGGGCACTTAACAAGCAACCAGGGTGCAGACTGGTGAATGGAGAAGTTTGACGATGAGTTATATTCAGACACTTTCAGGTAAAAAATTCGATTACCTCAATTCAACCGCTGACGATGTGGAGATCGAGGATATCGCGACCGCACTTTCCCACATCTGCCGCTTCACTGGTCATCTGCCGGAATTTTACAGCGTGGCCCAGCACTCGGTGCTGTGCAGCCAAATTGTGCCGCCTGAGTTTGCCTTTGAAGCCCTGATGCATGACGCAGCTGAAGCCTATTGCCTGGACATCCCTGCTCCCCTGAAAGCATTGCTTCCAGATTACCGTCGCATTGAAGAGCGGGTAGAACACCTGATCCGGGCCAAATTCAGCATCACCCCTGATATGTCAGCGGTAGTGAAATACGCCGATCTGGTGATGATTGCCACTGAACGCCGCGATCTGGATATCGACGACGGCTCACTCTGGCCTTGTCTTGAAGGTATACCGGCAAGCGACATTATCCAGATCGTCCCTCTTCGCCCAGGCCAGGCATATGGCTTGTTCATTAACCGTTTCAATGAGCTTACGGAATTACGCGCATGCCTCGCATGAAGATTAAAGAACTGGTTGCCGCAGCCCATGCTGCGGCCGGGAAACTGCAACCAGCAGAAGCCTCTCTGATGCGTGAGGTAGCCACTCGCCTTGACGTTACATTTGCCGCCTTGACGGAATCGATGGACCAGCGAATGAGCCTTGACGCCGAAATTAACCATCTTCGTCAGGAGTCCGTCCAATGACCACCAACAAATATGCGACTCTGCGCGGCACAATCGCCAGAGCCAAACGCCACGACTGTCAGAAAGTCGTGATGCGCGTGACGTTAGCAGAAGAACTTCTCGAGCAGTTGTCAAAAGCAGAGGAGCGGATCGCGGAGCTGGAAGCGATATTGGCATGTGATAGGTGCGGGACAATTTGTAATCGTCCTGACGGGGCTCATTATTGCCACATCAGCGACAACGCCGACTCGCGCTACAGCCCGCCAGTGAATCAAAAGCCAAGATGTAACAATGGAGAAAGAAATTGAACGACTTAATGATTGACCTCGAATCAATGGGAAAAAAGCCAAACGCGCCGATCGTCTCAATTGGTGCCGTCTTTTTTAACCCTCAAACAGGTGAACTTGGCCAAGAATTCTATACGGCCGTCTCGCTTGAAAGCGCAATGGCTCAAGGCGCGGTACCGGATGGAGATACAATTCTTTGGTGGCTAAAACAAAGCCCGGAAGCACGCTCAGCTATTCGTGTTGATGACGCGATGCCTATCACTGATGCATTGTCGGAACTTAGCCATTTCATTCACCGGCACGCAGATAATCCAAAATACATGAAGGTCTGGGGTAACGGTGCCACCTTTGACAATGTAATTCTGCGTGGAGCTTACGAACGCGCCGGCCACATTTGCCCTTGGGCCTTTTGGAACGATCATGATGTGCGCACTATTGTTACGCTCGGTCGCAGTGTCGATTTCGATCCGAAGCTTGACATGCCTTTCATTGGGGATGTTCACAACGCCCTAGCTGATGCACGCCATCAGGCAAAATATGTTTCAGCAATTTGGCGGAAACTGCTCCCTACCACTAGCGACAAATAATTACTCGGGTGCAGCCGAGTTAATGGAGAAGTATATGCTGACCCTCGATTGTGTTCCCATCTCAACTTATTGCAAAGAGACTGGCGAAACCCCTGATGCTATTAACAAGCGCATACAGCGCGGTGTGTGGCGTGAAGGGATTCAGGTGCTAAAGGTCGAAGGCGTTAAGGAAAGATGGATTGATCTTTGTGAGGTTGCAAAATGGGCACGACAGAATCGCCTAAACTCCCACGCGGCGTAACCATCAGGAAACATCGCAACGGTGAAACCATAAATATTACCTTCACTTATAAAGGGGTAAAATGCCGTGAGCCCCTTTCTAATCTGGACGTAACTCCAAAAAACATTAAGTACGCCGAGCGCACACTCGGAGAAATATATAACAAGATCGAAAGGGGGACTTTTGTTTATGCGGAATACTTTCCTCGTTCTAACCGGTTAAGAATTTTTGGCAACGCTGCCGCAGGTAAAACTGTGAAGATGTACTTGGACGAATATTTGGTGATATGCGAAACGAGGAAACTGTCCCCTTCAACAATTGGCGGATATAAGAAATGCCGAAGCGCGCTGTCAGCACTTCATATTTTTCCTGCATGTGAGTTGACGCCGGCTGCATTGAAGACATGGATCCAGAGCCAGAAAACCACATTAAAGACTATTCGAAACCAGCTGTCATTCCTGCGTTCTGCTTTGGATGAGGCGGTGACGGATGGTATTCTTCAGATTAACCCTGTATCACTAGTGACCGCCTCACGTTACCAAAGTGATAAATCAGAGGCAGAAAGTAGTTATGTGGTAGATCCTTTGACGCCAGCAGAAGTTGACGCATTACTCTCAGCTGCTGGCAATAAGCAGTGGGAGAACCTGTTCCGTTTCGCATTCAATACGGGTTTACGTAGCTCTGAGCTGTGTGCGTTGCGCTGGCATGATCTCGACAATATAGCTAAAACAGCTCACGTTCAGGCGGCAAGTGTCGTTGGTGTTCTGAAAGGTACCAAAACAAAAGCCGGTACCCGTAAAGTAGAATTAAACAGCGAGGCGCTGGCCGCACTGCAGGCGCAGAAACAATTCACGTTCATGAAAAGTGAGTTTATTTTCAGCGATCCTAAAACGGGGGAGCCCTGGGCGAACGCCGACGCAATACGAAAAAAAGCATGGGTGCCAACCCTCAAAAAAGCTGGCGTTCGATACCGTAACCCGTACCAAACCCGCCATACATTCGCCACCAGACACATTAGCCAAGGCGTTAACCTCTTCTGGCTTGCTGGGCAGATGGGGCATAAAGGGCCGGAAATGTTATTCCGCCACTATGGATCCTATCTAGCGGACTATGATGGACGCACCTCACCAAACATACCTAAGGTTTAGAGTGGTAACTTTGACAACATCCTAATATTCATGAAGTTATGCAAGAAAAACCGGCTCAAACAGATACTGATTTTCCTAAAAATGCTGATGAGACATAAGATAGTTAGCAGTAATCCAATCATGGTGTACAATGGTCTTAAGGTAAGTTAACTGTGATTTTTTGACAAAATTTGTCATTTTTAAACGCTAAAGGGCCTTTAAGGCCTTTTATAAAAAGGAAAAATAAGGGAAAATATTATGTTAATTGAGTTTTCCGTACAAAATTATAAATCGATTTCTGAAAGGCAAACTCTTAGTCTAGTTGCGTCAAAACAAAATGAATTGACCAAGAATTTGTTTAATATTGAAGAGCCAAAATCATTAGAATTACTTAAAAGTGCTGTAGTTTATGGTCCGAATGCAGCGGGAAAATCTAATATTATTAAAGCCATGACAAAGATGGCTGAATTGATTGTTCTCTCAGCTACAGGTTATAAGAGTGGTGATAAGTTAGATATTACACCTTTCCGTTTAAACTCAAAAAAAATTAATGAACCTACTGAATTTGAAGTGCATTTCATTGCAGATGGAATTCGCTATCAATACGGCTTTTCAGCCACTAATGACATTATTCATGACGAATGGTTATTTGCTTTCCCTAAAGGCCGCTCACAAAAATGGTTTGTGCGTTTATGGAATGAAGAAACTTTAACTCATGAATGGGATTTAGGCCCATCTTTGATGGGTGAAAAACAAACATGGTTGAAGTCCACTCGACCTAATGCATTATTTCTTTCAACAGCAGTGCAGCTTAATAGTTCTCAGTTAAAAACTATTTATGA
>NZ_JADBQM010000022.1:3634-21292 GCF_014895895.1 Enterobacter cloacae complex sp. P14RS | reverse complement strand
TTACAGAATTAACTGGATGGGATCATGAATTCAGTGCGAAGCAATGTCTTAACAAGAAAAAAGATGAGATCCTTAATTTCCTTAAGGCTGCGGATGTTGGTATTGATGATATTTCAGTAACTAAAGAAAAATTCAATCCAAACGATATTCCTGATGATATGCCATCTCCATTTAAAGACTTAATCATCAAAAATATGCAAGACAAAGATGAATATAGAGTTAAAACATTGCATAAAAATGAGAATGGGGAATCAATCCCATTTGATTTAGATGATGAATCACACGGCACAAGAAAAATCTTCAGCTTTGCTGGCCCCTTATCTCATTCACTTGAAACAGGAAACATCCTTCTAATTGACGAACTTAATGATAACTTACATCCTAAATTAGTTGAGTTTATCGTAGGTTTGTTCCATGACCCTGAAATTAATAGAAATGGTGCGCAGTTAATTTTCACAACTCATGAAACGTCTATTTTAAATCAAGACGTCTTTAGAAGAGATCAAGTTTGGTTCGTTGAGAAAGACATTATGAAACGAACTAATCTTTTCCCATTAGCTGATTTTAGTCCAAGAAAAGGGCGGGAGAATTTAGAAACATCTTATCTTGACGGGCGATATGGAGCATTACCAATTATCGGAAGATGGGAGAGAGGATAATGGGAAGCGAAGACCTTTTTAAAAAAAGAAGAGCTCGAAGGAATGAAGAACTTAAAAGGGTAAGTAAAGCTCGAGCTCAAATGAAAAAGATCTTAATCGTTTGTGAGGGCGAAAAAACTGAGCCGGCCTATTTCACTGATTTTGTCAAACACTGCCGTATTAGTACGGCCAGTATTGTTGAAATCTCTGGTGAATGCGGATCAAGCCCAACAAGTGTAGTATCCTGGGCGAAGGAAAAGTACAAGACGGAAAAGAAGAAGAGCGATCCGTACGATAAAGTATATTGTGTTTTCGATAGGGATGCACATGCCAATTATCACACTGCAATTGCTCAGGTTCAGTCGCTTCATCCGGCTGGAGTCTTCGAAGCCATCACTTCGGTCCCTTGCTTTGAGTATTGGTTAGTTCTGCACTTTGAGTATAGTCGAAAATCTTTTTCTGCGCAGAAAGGTAAAAGCGAAGGGGCTCAAATGCTATCAGAACTTAAAAAATTAATGCCTGACTATGAGAAAAAGGCTACTGGTGTGTTTGCCAAGCTACAAGATCGCTTAGAAGTTGCAATAACTCACAACAAAAGAGCAGAAATAGCATCCCAAAAAGATGGTTCAATAAATCCATCCACTAAGGTTGGTAGCTTAATGGCTGAATTAATAAGTGTACGTGATGAATTCGAGAAAGATGGTAAGTAAAAATGCAAATTTGCTAATTGGAACGCCTTATTCATGGCTGGATAAGTAATATGCACGTAAAGTGCACTTAAGCTTTTATGTGGGATTTATTACCTTAAAATTCAATGAGTTAAATTGTTTCGGACGCGGGTTCAACTCCCGCCAGCTCCACCAAAATTCTCCATCGGTGATTACCAGAGTCATCCGATGAAGTCCTGAAAGCCCGCACGGCGCAAGCCCTGCGGGCTTTTTTGTGCCTTGAATTTGTCCCGCGAAGTCCGAAGAGAACTAATTAAATCCGAACCTTTTAGGCCCATTGATAGGCCCAAAGAAAAGCTCTATTGTTTTCGTTGGGCCTAAACACATGGAGGCTCACTAGGGCAAGAAAAACCAAGCCGTTAACCTATACGGAAATCAAAGCCGCCAAACCTAAAAGGATGCCGATTACCAACTTTACGATGGTGATGAGTTGATGCTCTTACTCAAATCCAGTGGAAGCAAACTCTGGCAATTCCGTTACCATCGACCTCTAACTAAGCTAAGAACCAAACAAAGCTTCGGTGTCTACCTTGCCGTCTCGCTTTCCGATGCATGTAAACTCTGTCAACCCCGGAATCCTGATCTTTATTGCGCGCTGATCAATCAACTGGCTATCCAACGCCAGCGGCCGCACCGGCCTCAAACAGAACTCTATGAGTTTGTTTGAGGCTAAGTCTCCAGATCCAATTCGCTGTACCACGCTGCAAGGCAAGCAGGCTCTAATATTGCTGCAGCTAACGCTTGTCTGACTTCGTAGTCGGGACCAGTCTCATCCATAGCGACTTGGTAATCGGTTAAGTAACTATGCAGTGACGCTAAGTCGCTCGGACCTCGCCCACGTCGTTTCAGATTGAACAGCTCCTTTTGCTTGGCCAAATATTCTGCTTTAAATTTCCTAGTCCAGCGATCAGAAAGGTTCAGTAGCCAATCAAGATGGTCTACTTTAGGTGTATCAGCCGCTACTATGGCATCGCAATGCACGACCCGCTCCGATAGCACATAATTGATTCGTACCCCGCCATTCCCAGGCCTCAAATAGGGGTGGAACCAATCGGAGAAACTGCCGGCATTGTGCACCTCTTTCTCACCTTTGTTCACCGTCGAATTGCATTCACCACAAATGGGAAGCAAGTTATCGGCGCAGACACTGAGCAAGGGAAATGCACTCTTTGCAATCCAGTGATCGACTTCAGGTGTTTGGCCTAGCGGGCCACCACACAGTACACATACCTCTTGAGCATCTAAGTCAGGATTCAAACGGTGGGCAGTGCGAAATGCTTTCACATAATCTTCATAGCAGACACCACTACTCGCGACAGGTGTGCCATCAGGCCTATAGGGCAACCCACTTTTCAAGCCACGCTCATAGAATGCCTGCATTAGATTCTTAAAAGCAGTCCAGGACGCAGCGGGAATTGCAGGCACAGCTGTGGGCCAAGGCGAGGGTGCGGGCTGAAACTGATCGTCTAAGGCGACTACAGTATCAATCCAGGTAAGCAGTGCTTGTTTTTCACCTGGCTCCATTGCCGCAATTATTTTTGCCTGCTCGAGTCGAGTCTGCTTACGACCATATAAAAAGTTCCACAACCAATTCGCTTCAATCTGGGTTGGCACGCGCGGTGGGACGAGATTGCCTTGGGTTACATCAACTGCTGCGGTTGATGGGTTGCAAAGCCACCTTAACAGATGGATTTGCAAGTCGAGACAAGCATTGAGCGCTGCACAGCAAAACGGTTGAGAGATGGGTTTAAGCATTGCTACCCCGCCATGTATTCAACAAAGTACGCAATTCACTGCGATAAAAACCCGAACCCATTCGGGCGATCAGACGCTCCAAGTCGGTGATTTCTGCTGGTGTGCCTGTGGCCTGCCGTAGCTTGTCTTCGATAAACTCCTGGGCGCGTTTGCCAATGCTGTCATCAGCACCAAACACTGTCATCATCAACGCGCTGGGGTCGGTAGCGAACGTCGGTTCGTCCACGTTGCGCACGGTGGAGCCATCCGCCGTTTTTTGTATCATCACGATCTCGTTGTTGAACACATCCGAGAGCACGATGGCGGAATGGGTGGAAATCAATACATCGTTACTGGTCTTGCCAATCGCATCGTCGATGATGTCAACAATCTCACGCTTCCATTTGTCATTGAAATGGGTTTCGGGCTCATCGAGTAGTAGTAGGGCGTCCTGCTGGCCTTCCAGCAGGTGGAACAGCGCCATACGACCCAACACCATTTGCTCACCGTCTGAAAGCTCCTCGTAGCGCAATATGCCAATGTCAACCGAGTCGGAATCGGTACCTTCGTCAGGTGCAGGGGTTCGGCGCAAACGCAACAGCACATCATCAAACATGCCTGCCTGATTCAGCTCCAACAAACGGGTGAAAAGCTCAAAGCTGCTCACGTCCTTGGCGCCGCCGAGTAAAGCCCACAGTGCTTCACCCTGGCTGGTGCAGGTTTGTAACTCATTGCGGACGGGTGACAAAAACGAGATGCCTTGCGCGTTGAAGGGGCCTTTGAAATCGAACCACAGGATACGACGCGGTTCCGACGGATGCGGCTCAGCGACAACTTCACTGGCACTCAACCACCAATCATGGGCGGTTTCACACAGCTTCTGATCCCATTGAGCCGCTTGTAAACGCGAACGGAATGCGACAGAAACCAAGTGGTGCCAACCACCCCGCTCCAGCAGCTTTTGCAATGAATTTTTGTTATCGGCTCGCCCTGTTTGGTCTTTTGCTTCAACCAAGGCCTGTGGTAAAGCCACAGCCAGCAACGCACATTTCAGCAATGTGGCGTCAAGCAAAACTGGGCGGCGGAAGCTGTCCATCTCGCCAGGGTTTGCATTCTGGGAATGCCGTTGGGTATTCCCGCCCGCCTGTTGCACTGCTTGAAAGGCATTTTCCTGAGCTACGGTCCAGCCTGCGGGGCGTTCGTCACTTTGGGTATCATCATTGCTATCATGTAAACCCTCTCCGCGCTGATTGCGATTCCACACCGAACGCCAAGGGCGCAAATCTCCGGTGGTGTAGGCCAGAACTGCGGAAGGTAAGGCAATGCTGTGCGGTGTCACCGCTCCTGTGGGCCATTCACCTTTATGTACAAGAGGTCGAAATTCCGAAGGAATATCGCTGGATTCATCTAAAAAACGCTCAAGCGTTTGCTCGAATTGATCCGCCGTCAGGTTGTCTGGGAAGGCAAATTTGTCGGCAATCCAAAGGCTCGCGGACTGACGGTCTCCGAGCCAATCCACAATCAATGTTCGCGCGTTAGATGCGCCGCGATTCCCAAGCTCATATACCAGTTGCACAGGGAAAAGGGTTCGCTGTCCATCAGCTAATGCCAAGAAAACCTCGGCGACAGCCCGCAGTAGGTTGGACTTACCACTGCCATTCACACCGACGACGAAACGAATGGCGCAATCGCGCGCCAGAGGCGAGTCGCTGGCGAAACACACCTTGATGTCAGAGATGGGTGGGTAGTTTTGAAGACGTAAGTAACGAAGGCGCATTAAACAGACTCCAAATCAACTTGCCACGCCTCTACCTTGAGCGCGCTGGCGATGTCTTCTTTCAGCTCATTGAGCGAGATGTAATGCTTACTCAAGTCCACCAAGTGAGTGAAGTCTTGTCCGCCTTCATCTTCAACAGCGATAACTTGGAACATTCCGCTTGCTCCAGCATGTGCAGAAGTCTCATAGTCCAGTTGGACTTCAAAAAGGTAGGGCTGCTGGCCAACACCGGACGACAACGTTTTACGCAGAGTCTGCACATCGGCCATGCGTGTGAATTCTTCCGGGCGCAAGGGGCGGAAGGCTTTAAGGTAATCCAGCTCCCCGGTTTTCAAATCTTGCTTGGGCAAAGTGATTTTGGCGATCAAGCCCAGTGACGCCAATTGGCTCAATGAGCGGCGGATGCGATTGCCATGCGATTGGCCAAAGGCTTGTAAACGTTCCGTCACCGTCGCGTCATCGCAAAATCGAGATAAGATCTCCGGATCTTCTACAAGCAAGGGTTGGCCACTCTCCTGGCAATAATCTTTGAAGGCAGTCAACACCTGGAGTTGGAACTCACTGAGCTCGCTGAGCAACCAACGTCGCTCGGGGTGGGTGATGGAATCGGTTTGTACTGAGGAAGTGACGACTGCATTGGTACTCAACGTAATCCTAGTGCCTCGGTCGCGAAGCACAGTATCGCGCACGCGGGAGGCCTCAGCGATTTCATCGGCATGATTCCCTCTCCAATCTGCGGTCAACTCGCCAGACATTGCTGCAATGCTCAATACATCCCGCATTTCAGCTGCTATGTTTTCCGATTTGGCAATGAGTCTGCGAAGTTCTCTAACCTGTAACCAGATATCACGGAAACGGACCTGCTCTTCAATGGAAGGTATCGGCAACTGAATCTTTGTCAAATTCTCGCCGTTCAGGTTACTCTGACCAGCTGTTGTACGGATAGCGTTTCGCATCGCTGCACGGCCATAAGCGCTGTTTAAAAATGCACTTAGATATTCCGGCAACAAACGCGTTATGTCTGTTCGCAAGCGGATCAAGTACGACGCAAATACCATTTCAGATTTGGCAACATCTGCGGTGATGGGAGCCGCTCTCCCAACATAGTCAGGATTGCCGTTAGAGCGAACAATTAATACATCCGAAGACGTTAAGCTCAGACGCTTTAGCTCAGCTTGCGTCAGATTGACATACTTCAAGTCGTCGGTATCAACTTCACCTCCCATGACATTCGGGATTCGAAGAACTGCCACACCAGAGTCAGCTGTAGCGTCAGCTGAAACTGACGTACCATATCGGGTTTCGACGAGACATCCAAGTTGTACCCACTCCGACTTATCGCGAGCGAGCACCAAGCGGTCAAGAGCTGACTTGATCATCAAATCAAGGTGTAGACGTCGCGATTGATAATCGTACGCTGCCTCCGCCTGTTGCAGTACATCGACTATACGCTGCTGTTCGGGGAGGGTGGGGAGTGGGATTGGAAGACGATCAAACGCGTCTGCCGAAAGTCTAGGTAGATTTGCACCCGCAGCCAGCTGTGCGGCACGCGTATAAATCGCCGGCGATCGCAAATAACGAACTGCGAAATCAGGTATTAGCTCCTCAGATGCTCTCAATGCCCAGATATCAGTACTGCAAATACCATCCTGAGTTGCTAAATGAACCTTGTTCAAGTTTGGGCGCAACTTTCCATACAGAATATCGCCAGCGCTGAAGACTGTCTTAATGCTAAGGATATCGCTACCTTCGGTGACATCTTCTGCCTTGCGGAGCAACCTGCCAGTGTGTGATTCAATATGCTCCAGACCGACATAAAAGTGACTATTGGCTTGAGATGTCTGGGGGTTAATTTTATTTTCAACCCTAGAAATAACATCACCCAACCGGGCCTCTTCCCATGTTGCTGGTAATATCATTCCCGCCCCTCCACCATAGCCAGCAATTTATCCAGACCCTTAATAATGTCTTGCTCAGTGGTTTTGAGCGAGCCGATTAACTCGGTCAAACTCTTGTCGCTCTTGAGCTGAGTGAAGTCAAATGGCTTGTACTGCCCGGCGGACAAATTCCACTCCCGTGCCTCTATGCAGTCCGGGTCGAGCAGGTCACCTTTGAGTACCCCCTTATCGTCATATAACCCCTCGGCCAGCATCGCCTCCACATAAGCTGGCCGCACTAACTCATCAGCATCGTGCGAGCCAACGAGCTGGCCATCAGTACTTTGCCATTCGTCGTTGCGCGCCCAGGCACGAACAGGCACGACCCAATGCTTGACCTCTTTTAGCTCTTTTTGTTGATCAATAGCTAAGCTGCGCAGGGTGACGTCGAAACCATCAAGCTTGGCCACTTCGCGAGCGATACCTTCCAGTGCAGCATTCAGGTCGGCCACCGGCTCATGGGTGCTGAACTGCACCGTGGGCGCTTGCATGACCGCCTGCTGGTGATAGGTCAAGCCGGCATTTAGCGCATCCTTAACCATGCCTTTCCACAACAGCAGCGCTGGCCCATCTTCCACTTCAAAAAAGCGTTGCACATCGCGTGTGGCGCGGTTGAATTCTTGCTGTGGTACTTTGATGGCTTTTTGCCATTCCACCAGCGCCTTGTCGCTGTCCATTGGTTTAGCAGCAGTGGCCTTATCTTTCCATTTGGCCCACACAGTCTGGGTGGGCGCAGCGAAGAACTGGATAACCAAGTCGTAGAGTTTCCGGCTGGCTTCGTTGCAAACCTGGTTTTCTGCTTCTTTAGGGTCAGCAGGAAGCTCGGGGAACAGCTCGTGTATGCCCCATACCTGACCGTCCCACATACTTGTGTCGGACAAGTTCGAGAAAGCTTCACCTGCAGATGTGAGTTTGTCGGCAGTGTCGCGTAGTAGGGCCTGGCGCCAGCGTTCTGTGTGAAAACTGGGTTGAAGCAAGGTCTTTTCATGGCTTTGTGCGCCACTACGACCGTGCTTAATCCAGGCTTTAAACTTGATGAGCGCATCCCATAGGTCGTTTTGTTGGCCAGGGCGTGGATTGCGCTTAGCATCTTTTGAATAGCCATCCTCCTCCACTTCATAGAACCAAACGTTTTCCGTCATTGGCGCAGCATTACTGGGCAGGCTTTGCTTATTCTCGCGCCGGGTGGCTTTTCTGAAGATCAGAATCGAGGTTTTGACACCGGTGTAGGGTTGAAAGACGCCGCCAGGAAGAGAAATTACCCCTTCCACCACATGCTCTGCCAGCAGTTCGCGGCGTATACGCACGTGGGCATCGGTATTGCCGAATAAAACTCCCTCGGGGATGATCACCGCGCAGCGCCCGCCAATATCGAGTAAGTCGAGCATCAACCAAAGAAAGAGCAGCTCGCTTTTATTGGTGATCGAATCGTCCTTTTTCTTACCGCCACCGCCCACACGCGGGAATAGCAAGGTGTCGGGTTCCAGATCTCCGCTGTCGACTGTTCCAGTAAAAGGTGGGTTAGCCAGCACGAATTGGTAGCTACCGGGCTCAAGCAGTTCTTTAAGCCTGACTTTTCCTTCACGTTTGCTGAGGGAGTCGCCCTGCAGCAAGTGCGGGTCGGTCACGTCATGCAGCACTAGATTCATCCAACCGATGCGTGCCATGGTGCGGTCGTTATCGAGGCCGACGAAATTGGCACCATTGTGGATGGCGTCATATTGCTCTGGTGTAGCGGCGGCTCCATCGGTACGATGCGGGGTACCGTCCCATTCCAACACGAGGTTTTCTTGTGCGGAGAATTTGCGCATTAAGTACTGCTGAGTGCTGAACAGAAAACCACCAGTGCCAGCGGCGGGATCTATGACGCGTTGGCCTGGCTCAGGGTCTAGTAGCTCGACCATAAAACGGATCAAATGTCGCGGTGTGCGGAACTGGCCGTTCTTACCTGCCGTGGCGACCTCGCTGAGCAGGTACTCAAAGGTATCGCCCATGATATCTTGAGCGGCTGAGCCTTCACCCGCTCTGGCGAAGAGCTGATCGATGGCATCGATCGCGTCACTCAACACCTTGCCTTTGTTGGGGTCGAGCTGGAAATAGGCATCAGCCATGCGGTTGTTGAGGCTGACTAGTTCTGTACCGTCGGTGCTGGCGCTGCTGAAATGTTTATCGAGCTCCCGTAGCCACGGAAAAACCACGTCAATTAAATGGCCGGGATTGGTCTTTTCTTGACGGATGTAACTCCACTTACAGGACTCGTAACCCACATAAATGGAGGGAAAGCCGCGTTGCTGGCGCTTGAGATCGATGTCTTCCAAGCGTTTAAGGAAAAGCAGATAGGTGATTTGCTCGACTGCCACCAAGGGGTTAGTGAGGCCAGCCGCCCAAAAGCGGTTCCAAAGTTCGTCAACTTTTTTCTTGATATGAGGTGCAAGCATTCAGAAATTTCCTTGATAGATCAAGCTGCCTCGTCCAACAGGTGGTTGGCGAGGTTAATGAGCTCGTAAATGTCCTGCGGGGGAAATAGCTTTTCCACTCGGCCCACGCGCGAGAGCGGTGGTTCGCCGAGTGCGGCATGGGTAATGCGCCCGTGGCGCAGCACGGCGGCTTTTACAGCGCGCAGGAAGTAAAGTTGATTGGCGCGCAAATAGCCGTGAGCGGCAATGAATGCATCAAAAGCGGCATTGATGCGCTGCTCGCGGTTAGGCAGTTGCACACCTTCACAAAGTATGTGGCGTAAAAAGTCAGCCAGCGATGCGGCTGGAGCTTCAAAGGCTTTGCGCAAGGTGTCTTCGGTAACGAACAGATCAGTCTGGTTCAATGTTTTGCTGATTCGGTCCAATTCCTTATCATCCAGATGCTCGCCTTGCTTAAGTTTGGCTAATTCTGGTAGCTGGCCAGCCAGTCGGCGCACCAACGCTTCCACCTGCCTACGATAGCTTTCCGCAAAAGCACCTTCGCCGGTAGGGCCATAAATAATCCAGCTACGTTGCGTAATGCTATCCGGTAGATTGATTTCGACCGTGTGGCTTGGTGTGGAGGTGCGATAGCGCATCAAAGGCGAGAACACAGATTGCAGCGTGTCCAGACGTGCTGTATCTAGGTGCTGCCAAAAACCAGCAGATTGTGCCCAAACTCGTTGTTCAGCCACACGCTGTACTTCAGGGGTGTTGTCGGCCAAGCTACTCACAGCCTGTTGTATGCGCTCTTGCACTTTGGTTTGTTCGTTAACATCGCCCTTAAGCCAGGCCACAGTAAGACGCTCACACCAGATGCGGAACTGCAATTCTTCCAAGCACGCCAGCGGTGCAAAGCGCATCAATGGCGCGATGGTCTTGGAGAGATGTTCCAGTACGCTGTGACTTAGTTCTGGCCATTGCCGCGCCAGCGTGTTGAGCTCATCCCAATGTGGCCGCACGTTGATACTGTGCCGAGGTAGAGTATCCAGCATGGCCAGCAAATCGGCGATAGCCGTTTGTGTGTCTTGCTGCTGGGTGTGCAGAAGCTGCCACTTTTCCAACCGTAGGCGGAACAGGCGTACTGGCAGCGGCTCACTCGGGTGCTCCACTTCGCCATCAGGTTTGAGCTTGAAATAGGCAAAATTTTTCCAGTGATCAATGATCAGAAAATCCTTCTTGATTTCACCAGTTGCCTTGTCGATATGCCGCCGTGCGCCACGCCCGATCATCTGCCAGAACTTGACCTTGCTGAATATAGGCTTGGCAAAGACCAAATTTTGAATAGCTGGAACGTCTACACCGGTATCAAGCATATCCACCGAGATGGCAACACGCGGCATGGTGCGGTATTTGAAATCGTCCAACATGGCGTCAGCGCGCTCCATATGACTGTCGATAATTTCGGCCATGCCTTGGCGTTGCAGTTCTGGATACAGGCGATTAAAGCTTTCATAGAGCCTTTTGGCGTGAGCGTGACTGACGGCGAAGATGATCGACTTATGTGGCAGGCCGCGAGCATCTTTTCGGCTTTTGTCCATAAACTCTTTCACCATGGCATCGTTGGTTCCTTGATTTATGATTCCATATTCGATGTCGCTACCATCAAAATTGAGTTCATCAAGATCCATGCCTTGTTCACGTGCCATCTGCTTCAAGGGCTCGGCTAGTGCGTCCCCCAGTACGCCTTGAATCTGAAAGTTGGTTTGTGCGTTAAGCACCCGGTAATTTACTAGGTTCTGATCAGCGATGGCCTGTTCGTAACTGTAGTAAAAACTGGGAGCTCCGTCGCCACAATCGAATAGTTCAAATGTGTTATGGTCGATGTAATCGGTTGGGGTTGCGGTCAACCCGAGCTGTATCGCATCGAAATGATCAAAAATAGCCTTGTAGCGCTGGTAGATGGAGCGGTGACTTTCATCGGCTACGATCAGATCGTAATAACCGACTGACAGGCGCGAATACACTTGCATCATGCTTGGATAAGTAGAAAACTGGATGCGCGCTCCAGAGGTTTCGCCAGATTCGATGCGAGCCAGACTTTCGTTGGGCAGATGAGCTTTGAACTCCGACATCGCCTGCCGTACCAATTCCCGTCGGTCTGCTAGGAACAACACTCGCTGCACGCGCTTGGAGCGCAGCAAAGTATCAACTAGGGCAATTGTAGTTCGCGTTTTGCCCGTGCCAGTGGCCATCACCAATAGGAACTTGCGCTTGGTTGCATCTACGCCTTCAGTGACGCGACGAATAGCCTCGTTTTGATAGTCGCGTCCAGCTATATCAGCATTGATAGTTACATTGCCCACGGGCTCCGCGAACTGATTCTGATGTCGTAGTCGCTCCAAATCATCTCGGGTATAAAAACCGGAGACCTTGCGAGGGGCGTAACGAACCCGATCCCAAAATTGAATTTCTTTGCCATTGGTGAGGAAAATAAATGGATCGCTGCCAAACTTGGTTTTAATCGTATCCGCGTAACCTGCAGCCTGGCGCTTTCCTGCGAGTTCATCGCGAGATGAACGTTTAGCCTCGACAACAGCAATTGGCTTCCCATCTGATCCGAGCAAAATGTAATCCGCAAATTGCGGGTCGTTATGGGTGCTCTCGGGTTCCGTCGTTTTGAGCAGAAATTCCTCTATAAGTGTACGCCGACTTCTTGACCAGCCAGAATGAGAGAGCTGCGAATCAATGATCTCGGTGCAAATATGTGCTTCGTCATGGTTTGAAGTCATTCTTTGCTACCTCCCTCAGCAGGCTCATCCGCCCCACCAGCTCGCACCCATTCGTCCACTTCAGACAGTTGAAACTTCCACAGCCGGCCAATTTTATGGGCAGGTAGTCCCTTGCGTTCGCGCCAGCGATATACAGTATCTTTGACAACGCCCAAGTGTTGGGCAACGTCGAGGGCGGTGACCCAGGGTTCGGCGGTCATAACAGTGGCACCCTTCAAAAAAGACTAGAGTCGTTTAAAGTCATTAATAGTCTACCGAATCAACCTCTAAATGACTATGCAAAATTAGCGGGTACTTGACTGCTCCCAATTCACAACTGCGAACTCGAATTCTCGCCTGTCGTTCGAGCAGCACGATGATCTAACCCATTCTCAATGTATACCTCATAAGTTAGTAAAATCGCTGGAAATGGTGGATCATTAGCAAAGCAACAAAAAGCCGACATGTTTGTACCGCCGTCCGCTCAATCGGATGCGTTGATGGCAGTGATGGGCTAGACCCAAGCCAAGGAATTGGGCTCGTAGGCTTTGCCAGTGAAGGCATGGGTTCACCTAGGTGTATGATGCGACAAGAGCAATTGAGCCACTGTTCCCCCCTCCGGGAGGACCTACTGATTGCATGGTAAAAGCCACAGAAGGTTGAGCTGCCGATTCAAAGCTCGCTGGACAGGTAAATTTTGGAAGGAGAATCATTTTCCAAACGAGAACTAAAACAACAGAGAGTATTATCTCTAGCAAGGAGCGATTACCTTCGGCCTTCTGGAAAGGAGGTGTGGCCCCTCCCCACGACAGCTAATTACTTCGGGCCGTTCCAGCCCAAATAAGCACTTTTCTGCCATAGTTCTGATTTTAGCAATATAAAAACTTTCTGAAGTGCATATTTCACCTTTAAACCAATCAACTAATGTATGAACTCACATCCCCCAGCCCAAAATCCTCCATCGGTGATTACCAGAGTCATCCGACGAAGTCCTAAGAGCCCGCACGGCGCAAGCCCTGCGGGCTTTTTTGTGCCTGAATTTTATCCCGCGAAGTTCTTAAAATATTCCGGCAACAATGGAACATTACGCCATCAAACATTGTTTCGCTCATGCTCAATGAGCCATTCTTTGCGTGAAATACCACCGCCGTAACCCGTCATCTTTCCATCTTTGCCAATTATCCTGTGACAAGGGATCACAATCGCAATCCGGTTTGCACCATTAGCTGCAGCGACGGCGCGCACAGCATTAGGCTTATTCATCCCTAGCGAAATGGCCTGATAGTGCGAAGTCTGTCCATAGGGAACTGCACGCAACTCATGCCAGACGGATTGTTGAAAATCACTGCCCGGGGCATCCACAGAGAGCTCAAACTGTCGGCGAGTTCCGGCAAAATACTCGCTGATTTCTTTTACTGTCTGCCGGGTATGGCTGTTTTCTCCGGTGACAATTCTGGCGTTAAATAAACGCTGGATATCGCGGAATTCTGTTTCTAACATCCGGCGATCGGTAAACTCCAGCAGACACACTCCCCGCTCTGTCGCGCAGACAAACATAGGCCCAAGCGTAGTGGTAAACCGATGAATGACAATCACCTCGGTTGCCTGAGTCGGCGCTGCGCCAGTAAGCCGCTTGTAGATGTAACCAAACCCGCTCAGGGATTCATAGCCATTGTCCAGCGCAACGTCAGTAGCCGCTCGTCCGCTTTTAAGCTCCTGCAAGGCAACGTTCACCCGCTGCATTCGCTGGAAAGCCTGAAAAGTGATGCCGTGATGTTGCAGGAACCAGCGTCTTACCCGCTCCGGACTGATTCCGTGCTGGCGAAGCTGCGCGTCAGCCACACGGGATTTAATATCGCGCCTGACAAGCGCAAGCGCCTGTTCAACAAATAATGGCGCGCTGTGCGCATTTTCAGCGGGTCTGCAGACCTTACAGGGACGAAAGCCGTCCGCTAGGGCAGATTTGGCATCTTTATAAAATTCAACATTTTCGCGCCTGGGCTTTCGCGCCCGGCATACCGAAATGCAGAATACGCCAGTAGTTTTGACGCCAACAAAAAATACGCCGGTATATTCTGAATCTCGTTCGAGCAATGCCTGATACCAGATATCACACAAATTCTTATCGGTTATTTTCATCGCTAAAAAGTCCTGCAAATGACTGACGAGTTCGAATCGCATGCATTACATCACTCAGCGTTGACTGCATGGCTGAATGAACAAAATTGCCCATTGAAATGCGGTTTACCCCGGCCAGCTTCAGCCTGTCGAACGACGGAAGATCGGGCATACACATGACGTTCAGAGGCAGACCCGTTGCCTCTGCAATGAGGCTGATGTCTTTCTCTGACGTAAGACAGGGAACAAAAAGGCCATCAGCACCTGCAGCTTTATAGCTCTGACCCCGTAATATCGTCTCCTGCAATGCGTCTTCATGCCCGAGCAGGTAAGTGTCAGTCCGAATGTTCAGAAACAGGCTACAGTTTTCGCTTCTCAGCGCATTGCATACTGTTCTCAGATTACGGGAAAAATCAGAGATATCGTCAAGCTGACGCTTACCATTAATGACTCTGCTGTCTTCAAGGTTAACGCCTGCTACGCCTGTCTGAGCAAGGCGCCTGAGATTAGCGACTATCTCTTCGGCTGAATTACCATATCCTGCTTCCATGTCAACGCTCAATGGCAGGCTGCTGACAGCCCGGATACGGGTGACCACATAAAATAACGCATCAAACGGCATTCCCTGCCCGTCTTCATATCCCAGCATGGACGCTATTGCTGCACTGGACGTTCCCAGTGCCTGATAGCCTGCTTCTTGCGCTGCGACAGCACTGGCGGCGTCCCAAACGTTAGCGATAAGCAGGGGCTGATCCTGGTTGTGGAGTTCTGCAAAATTCATATTCATTTCCTCTCAATAGATTGAAAATGAATCTAAGCATTCAGTATGAACGTCACAACCGAAATTCAGACGACCATTTTTTAGCAAGCGTAGTCTGGATTTGCAGACCAGTCAGATCTGTTGTCAACCAGCTGCGCTAACCTGCATTTTGAGCTTATTAATGAACCAGCGGCCAGCCGGGCCCGGAGGATGCTCTTCTAAATGCACGGCCTGCATGGCAAAACCCGGTCCGACGTCAGGCTGCATCTGCAAATTCAACGTGACCAATTTACCCGTCGCAAGATCCTCCTCAACCACTGGCAGCGGCATATAACCCCATCCAAGCCCGGCACGCAGGAAAGCGTGCTTCGCGCCCATATCGGCCAAATGCCAGGTTTTTGACGACATCACGCCAAAGCTCCGGCCCACGGTAAGCGACGAACGATCGGCCAGCACCAGCTGGACGTGTTCCGCTAAAAGCGAGCGAAGGATCGGCCCTGGCAGGTTAGCCAGCAGATGTTCAGGAGAGACAACGGCCACGGCTGGCACGTTGAGAAGGAATTCGGAAGTGCATCCAGCCGGAATATGCGGCAGCGAGCCGATAATCGCCACCCGGCAGTGGCCATCCAGCAGAGGCTGAAGAACCGCCCCTAATGCTTCCACATACAAACGCAGCGGCGTGTCGGGAAATACCTGATGAAATGCCTGCACCGCAGCGGTGAGCTGCGCAACAGGAAACATCACATCGACGGAGACCGCCAGTTCAGGCTCCAGCCCTTCGGCTAAGGTGCGCGCCTTAGCCTTGAAGGCGTCCATCCCGGCAGCGGCAAGGCGTGCCGCTTCCAGCATCGCGACGCCCGCCTCCGTCAGTTTCGGATATCGCCCGGAGCGATCGAATAATGGGAATCCGACCTGCGCCTCAAGATTGGCCAGCGTCGCGCTGACAACCGACTGCGCGCGCCGCAGTTTACGCCCGGCAGCCGAAAAACTTCCCTCATCAACGGCGGCAATAAACGTGCGCAGTTGATCAACAGACATACCGTCCAGCATGTATCGCTCCGGCAGATGGAATCCATCTATTTATATAGGCTATTCAGATAGGACAAAGATTACTACTCTCTACGCATGTTCACTACTCTTCCTGAAGGAAATTAAGCATGAAATCAACAACTGTAGGTATTATCGGCGCTGGTGCAATTGGGCAAGCCTTTGCGAAACAGCTGGTAAATGCGGGCATGAACGTTATTCTGAGCAACAGCCGCGGGCCGGAAAGCCTGTCTGATGTGGTTGAAGGACTGGGCCGCGGGGCTCGCGCAGGCACCGCACAACAGGCCGCTGAAGCTGACATCGTTTTTGTCAGCACTAACTGGGACAAAACCGAAGCCGCGTTAAGCGGAATTACCTGGAATGGACGCATCCTGATTGACGCCACGAACCCGGTACTTTTGCCCGGCTATAAGCTGGCAGAACTGGGTGGAAAAAACTCAAGCCAGCTTGTGACCCAGTGGGCGCCAGGGGCACGCGTCGTCAAAGCTTTCAATACCCTTCTTGCAGGGGTGCTGGCTCAGGATCCGGCGCAAGCGGGTGGCCATCGTGTCGTCTTTATCTCCGGAGACGATGCAGAGGCGAAGGCGGAAGTGAAAGCGTTAGCCGGGCAGCTGGGCTTCGCAAGCATTGATTTAGGCAGTCTTGAGATCGGCGGGACGCTACAACAATTCCCTGGAGGGCCTCTTCCGGGGGTAAATCTGGTGCAACTGGCATAGCAAAAGGCAACGATAACGATGACTCAGCGAACTTCCGCAGAGACGTTTGAAGAATACCTTCCCGGCAAGCTGCTCCGGGAGCATCGGGCGCAATCTTCCCGGGATGTATTCGTTCAAATTCTGGCCCGCAGACAAGTCCAGGAAAACGTCATTATTCCGGCGGTTCCGGAGCCCTTTATCGTCTGGATCCTTTCTGGGCAAGCCGTTGTTGAGGAGCGTTCCCCCGGCGAGGCGTGGTTAGCGAACCGCGTTACCGCAGGCGATTTCTTTCTCACGACGGCGGCCTCTCCCACTGAAATGCGGTGGCAAGCCGAGCCAGATATACCGTTCGTCGTCATGCATGTGTATATCGGCGTGGCCATGATGCAGGAGTGTGAACTGCGGGAAGTCTCCGGCGCGCGCGACGAAACGCTATCCGCGCTGCTGGAGCAGATACGCCAGGAGCTGTATCTGCAAACTCCCCCAAGCGGCCCCTTTATCCAGGGGATTGCCCAAGCGCTGACGGTACACCTGGTTCGCACCTACGGCACGCATACGAAACGACACCGGGGAGGTCTGCAGGCATTTAAACTGCACCGGGTCTTTACGGCAATGCGGGAAGGGTTGGCCCAGCCGTTTGACCTGGCACGGCTGGCTAAGCTGACCGATCTCAGCGAATACCATTTTAGCCGCGCCTTCAAACAGTCGACCGGGCTTTCGCCCTCCCACTATTTTATCCGGCTACGCATGGAGGAAGCGCGCCGCATGCTGTCGGAAACCAATGATTCCATTATCAATATTGCCCTGAACGTGGGATACACCAGCCCCAGCCATTTTGCTGCCGTCTTCCTCAGGCATAACGGCGTGACGCCCTCGCACTATCGCAGCGATATCGTTCGCAGCAAAAGTCCGACAGTTTGAGCAAAAGCCCGCGCGAAGCCACCGCCTGAAACATCCATTATTGACCCGTACTTCAGACGTTCTTTCTGAAGCGTTGAAATTAACTCTCTCGAGGATCAGTTATGGAACTTAAAGATAAAGTCGCTCTCATCACCGG
>NZ_JADBQM010000022.1:0-3590 GCF_014895895.1 Enterobacter cloacae complex sp. P14RS | reverse complement strand
AGGGCGTCAGGGTCGGTCTCGCCGCCCGCCGCCTGGATCGCCTGCAGGCGCTGGTCTCTGAAATTGAGGCTGCTGGCGGTGAAGCCATTGCGCTGGTTATGGACGTCACTGACCCGGCCTCGGTTAATGAAGGGGTCGCGACACTGCATAAACGCTATGGCCACATTGATATCGCCTTCAATAACGCCGGGCTGATGCCGATCTCTGATATTGCCAGCCTCAAAGTCGATGAATGGCACCAAATGGTAGACGTGAACGTAAAAGGCCTCTTTAACACCGTAGCGGCCGTACTACCGATTATGCAGTCGCAGCGGTCTGGTCACATCATCAATACCTCGTCGATCGCTGGGCGCAAAACGTTCCCCGGACTTGGGGTGTACTGTGCAACGAAGCACGCCGTTGCCGCCTTCTCGGATATTTTGCGTATGGAAGTGGCGCCGCAGTTCAACATTCGCGTCACCTCACTCCAGCCGGGTGCCGTAGAAAGTGAATTATTCGAGCATATCAGTGACGAAAATTATCGTGCGCAGATGGAACAGCTGAAGGAGAAGATGACGTTCCTGAAAGCCGATGATATCGCCGACTCGATTGTTTACGTGCTGCAGGCACCGGAACATGTGGATGTGGCAGAGCTGTTTATTATGCCGACCGAGCAGCCGTGGTAAGAAAGTAAAGCGGGTCAGGCAATGGCCTGACCCGCTAATTTTCATCCGCAACGTTAGTTTGCAGATGCCGTCGGTCTGATCGTAATTTCTGTTGTATCGACACTCTCAGGCGCCTCGATGATGTGGCGCACAGCGCGGGCGATATCAGCAGGTTTGAGGGCAATAGCACGGTACGCGTCCATCGCCGCCATAGTTTCCGGGTGCGTAATGGTCGAGGCCAGTTCGCTTTCCACTACCCCAGGGTTAACGCAGGTCACGCGGATGTTCGAACTTTCCTGACGTAAACCATCCGAAATCGCCCGTACGGCGAATTTGGTGGCACAGTAGACGGCAGCCGTGGGCACCACGGACAAGGCACCAATCGAGCCGATATTAATGATTTGTCCCGAGCCCTGGGCTTCCATAATCGGCAGAACGGCGCCTATCCCCCACAGCACGCCCTTGATATTCACGTCAATGGTGCGCTCCCACTCATCCTGCTTGCCTGCCGAAAGCGGAGAAAGAGGCATGATGCCCGCGTTGTTAATCAGCACGTCAATGCGGCCCCACTTTTCACGCGCTGCCTGTACGAAGTCAGCCATCGACTGGCGGCTGGTAACGTCTAAGACTGCGGCCTCTGCTTCCCCCCCTGCACTGCGGATTTCAGCAGCCAGGGCGTTGATGCGATCCAGCCTGCGAGCGCCCAGGAAAACGTTCGCGCCAGCCTTGCCTAACTCTCTGGCAATACCTTCTCCGATACCGCTTGATGCACCGGTAATTAAGATAACTTTGTTCATATTTTGCTCCTTACGTTGAGTTCAACGTGATAATAGATACTCACCATTGTTTCTTGTATCCTGCATTTACTGGACTCACTGGTTAGCAATGTTAAACAATGAAAATCGATCTCAATCTGTTACCTGTTTTTCTGGCGGTCGCCGAGGAGCGCAGCTTTAGCGCTGCCGCCGCGCGGCTGGGCATAACCCGCTCCGCTGTCAGTCAGGGGATTAGGCGTCTTGAAGATGGTTTTCAAACCCTGCTGGTGATGCGCACCACGCGCTCGGTAAGCCTCACTGAAGCAGGGGAACGGCTGCGTAAATCGTTGCAGGCTCCCATCGCCAATATTGAAGCGGCATTTGAAGACATCGCGTCGGACAGCACACCGCGCGGCCAGCTCAGAATCGCGGTCACCTCAATCGCGGAAGCGTTTCTCTCTGGCCCGCTGCTCGCTTCGTTTGCGGCTGCGCATCCTGCGGTATCGCTTGATATCTTCGTGTCGGACGAGGAGTTCGATATCGTGGCGGCGGGCTATGACGCCGGGGTAAGGCTGGGTGAAGTTATTGAAAAAGACATGATCGCCGTTCCCCTTACGGGCCAGCAGCGTGAGAGGGTGGTGGCTTCACCGTCCTATCTGGCGACTCACGGTGTACCTGAGCACCCCCGCGAGCTGGTGGCTCACCGGTGTATCGGCTGGCGCCCAGCCCCGGGCGTTGCCCCCTATCGCTGGGAATTTGAGGAGGCGGGCGTTCCTTTCGATGTGGCGATTGAACCGCAGATCACCACAAACGATCTGCGCCTTATGCTCAGCCTGGCACTGGCCGGCGGCGGCATAACCTTAGCCACGGAGGATACATTCACTCCGTATATTGAAACGGGGCAGCTTGTTGCCCTGCTGGATACGTTTCTTCCGTCTTTTCCAGGCTTTTATCTCTATTTTCCCCAGCGTCACAATATGGCGCCCAAGCTAAGAGCCCTGATCGAGCACGTCCGCCAGTGGCGACAGCCAGCGGCAACGCAAAGCGTTCAACGCTAACAAGGCCAGAAACTTTCATGCAGATTTTCCTTACCCTGCCGCTGCCCTTTGATAAACATCAACGACACCGCCCTCCTCCCATGGAAAAGTAAAAACGGACACAATTCACTCAGGGGATATGTCGTGCCGGGGATGGCTTAACGATGTATCCCGTACGCTGGACAAGACATCACACAAGGATGGAGCCTTAAAATGTACAGACCCATGGTCGTTATTTTCTTTATTCTGCTGACCCTTGCAGCCCTCATAGAAATAGGTTTTTTATCCTTCGGGTGATCCTCAAGCAAGGGGGCGCTGGCCTGGGTACTTTGATCTCATTACAGTTTTTTCCTAAAGCCACCCCGCTTCGTCTGTGCCATGCTGAATCACGCTCATAACCGATAACGTTAAATGAGGATATTATGAAAAAAACAATTATCGCATTATCTGCCGTTCTGCTGGCTTCCCCAGTATTTGCTGCGACCACACATGCAACTGACGATACCGTCGCTGCGGCGAACGCAAACGCCAACGAAGCGAAGCAAAAACTGCACGAAGAGCAGAACAAGGGCGAAGAGCTGAAGCTGAAACAGCAGCATGCTGCGGAAGGTAAGAGCGAAAGCCTTGGCAGCAAAGTCAGCGAAGATTCCCAGAAAGCCTGGCATAAAACCAAAGAAGGCACCGAGAAGGGGTGGGATGCCACTAAAGAAGGCGCAGAGAAAGGCTGGAACAAAACCAAAGAAGGTGCCAGCGAGCTGGAAAAGAAAGTTACTGAATAACCGACACACTCACCTCAGGGCCGCGTTAGCGGCCTTTTTTATTGCTTCAAATAAAAGCGATACGTCGTGTATATCTGCCCCTTTTTGTTCGCCGCCTTATGACGACAGAGGGGATCGATGCAAATGTCCGGATGCCCATCTCTGTGGTCATTTTTTTCGCCCTCAGTATCAGGTTAATGAATGACCGTATTGAAAATACAGCAGGTTATTATAATTCCTGCTCGCAGTAGCATAATTCCAACACCACATAAGAATATATTTTAAATCCCTTTTAATATAATATATCTTACATCAAAAATGTTATCCTAACTTAAACCATGATTAAGCAGCTTTAAATAATAAAATTTTTAATTTCATTCAAAGAATACAATACCA
>NZ_JADBQM010000021.1:0-412099 GCF_014895895.1 Enterobacter cloacae complex sp. P14RS | reverse complement strand
GTGGCCTATGCGCTGTGGGGCGGTTTTGGTATCGCCGCCACCCTGGCCGCAGGGTGGGTGCTTTTCGGGCAGCGTTTAAATAATAAAGGCTGGATAGGACTGATTTTGCTGCTGGCGGGCATGATCATGATAAAACTCGCCTGATCAATCGGTAACCCTGATCCACAGACGGCCGCGCTGGCTTACTCTTTAGCCAGCGCTTCCAGCTTATCGCGAAAACCGGTGACGGATAAGGCCCGGTTATCGGCTCGCCAGCGGTCTTTCGCTGCCGGGGCGGAGCTTTGAACCCCAATCAACTGCCAGCCGTTATCGGTTTTCAGCATCAGCGGTGACCCGCTGTCGCCCGGCAACGTATCGCACTGATGGGAAAGCACGCTGGTCTGCGCCCAGCCCGTCACGATACAGTCCGTGTGGGTGTAAAGCGCATCCAGATGATCGACCGGGTAGCCTGACTGCGTTACCTTGCGGTCGGCGGCTTTCAGCGCGGCGGTGAGCGCCGCTTTATCGCCGTCAAACAACGGCAGCGGCGTAATGCCCGAAGGCGGGTAGCGCAAAATAATCAGGCCAAAATCCCACGAGGCTGCCGCGGGCGGCACAATCCAGCCGTCTCCATCCGGTTTAAGACGTTTCCCAAGAGAAGCATCAACCCGACCTTCAATGCCGTGGATTTCATAGCGCCAGATCCCTTTTTGCGACACAAATCGTAAGACAACCGCTTTGTCTGGCTTACCGTTGGGTGGCGTCAACAGGCAGTGGCCCGCCGTCAGCGCTAATTGCGGGGTGATTAACGTCGCGGTACACAGGTTGCCGCTGGCGGTTTCCAGTTGGCCTATAGCGTCCCAGGGAGCCTGGGTAGGATCGGTGACGCGAGTACGATCGTCATGACCGAAAAAAAGCGTCTTTAGCTCTTTCGCGCTAATGGCGCTATCACCGCCATCATCCGCCTGTGAAAATCCAGAAAAAAGGCCAAACGTTCCCAGCAACAACACAACAGATTTACGCATATCACACTCTGGTGGGGGTAATTATGATTATTAAAAGTGAACCCTATGAAAATACTATAGACGGGACGGCGCTAAAGTGGGAGTAAAATCAGCGTGCTACAGTCAGGAAAGATAAAAGCGGCTTGCGATGAGCGCGCATAAAATAAGCAGGATAAGAATCAGCTCAAACCGATAGCGTCGCAGCATACGCCCTCCGGATAAAAAAAACGGCGCAGAACCTTTTCCGGTTCAGCGCCGGTTTACCAACGTGCCCCGCAGGGCACGGTTAAGCTTGTACGCTTACGCAGCTGGCTGTGCAGCTGGTTTAGCAGCTTCGTGTTTTACTGCTTTTTTGTGATGCTTTTTCGCAGCCTGGGCTTTCTGCTCTACGGCTGGTTTAGCGGCTTTCTTGTGGTGCTTTTTCGCAGCCTGAGCCTTCTGCTCTACGGCTGGTTTAGCGGCTTTTTTGTGGTGCTTTTTAGCTGCCTGCGCTTTTTGCTCTGCAGCCGGTTTAGCGGCTTTGTGGTGTTTCTTGTGATGTACGGTTTTTGCTGGCGCCGCGGTGGTCGTTGCAGCAGGCGCCGCAGCAGCTGGTGCAGCAGTGGTTTCAGCAGCAAACGCAGCAGAAGACAGACCCATAGCAGCGGCAACAACCAGAGCTAATACTTTTTTCATGTTCATACCCTCGAATTTGGTTTTTCATTTAACCCCACTGCGGGGCCGTTGAAATAACTATATCCCTGTAAATTCGGGGTTTCCGTGAGTGATTGGTATCGGCGTGTAACCATATGTACAAGGCCGGGGAAGAACCCCGGCCTTATCATTACAGGTAGCGTGAGGTCAGGTGTTCGCGGAAGTAGCGGATATTCAGATCTTCACCCGTCGCCTGGGTAATTAACTGCGACGTGCTAAAGCGGCTACCGTGCTGCCAGATGTTCTGACGCAGCCACTCAAAGAGGGCGGAAAAATCCCCTTCAGCGATAGAGGACGCCAGTCCCGGAAGCGCGGTCTTTGCAGCATGGAACAGCTGCGCGGCATACATCGCGCCCAGCGTGTACGACGGGAAGTAACCAAACCCGCCGTCGGTCCAGTGGATATCCTGCATGCAGCCGTTGCGGTAGTTATCTTTGGTGGATAATCCGAGCCAGGCCTGCATTTTCTCATCCCACAGGGCGGGGATATCGTCCACCTCAATCTCGCCGTTGATCAGCGCCCGCTCAATCTCATAGCGCAGCACCACGTGTGCCGGGTAGCTCACTTCGTCGGCATCGACGCGGATATAGCCCGGCTTCACGCGCTGGTTCCAGGCGATAAAGTTCTCTTCGCTGAACGCCGCCTGGCTGCCAAAGCGGGCGTGAACGGCAGGGAGGAGGTGCTTGAGGAAGGCTTCGCTGCGTCCCAGCTGCATCTCAAAGAACAGGCTCTGGGATTCGTGGATCGCGGTTGAGCGGGCCAGGGCAATAGGCTGTCCTGCCCACGCGCGCGGCAGGTTTTGTTCGTAGCGCGCGTGTCCGGTTTCGTGGATCACGCCAAACAGCGCGCTGAGCAACTCGTCCTCATCATAGCGCGTGGTAATGCGCACGTCTTCCGGTACGCCGCCGCAGAACGGGTGCGCACTTACGTCGAGGCGACCGCCGTTAAAATCGAAGCCGAGCATCTTCATGGCTTCCAGACCCAGTTCGCGCTGGGTTGCCGTCGGGAAGGGGCCCTGCGGCGGAACGAACGACCGCTGAGCCTGTTTCTCCACCGCGCTTGCCAGCAGGTCCGGCAGCCAGGTTTTCATATCACCAAACAGCACGTCCAGGCGCGCGCTGGTCATGTCCGGTTCAAAAATATCCAGCAGCGCGTCGTACGGCGTACAGCCTTTGGCTTCTGCGCGCAGGCGGGCTTCTTCACGGCTGAGTTTCACCACTTCTTTCAGGTTGGCGGAAAAGCCCTGCCAGTCGTTCGCGGGACGCTGCGTACGCCAGGCGTGCTCGCACCTGCTGCCCGCGAGAGATTTGGCTTCCACCAGCGATTCCGGCAGCAGGGTAGCCTGCTGATACTGTCGCGTCATTTCGCGCAGGTTGGCCTGTTCGACGTCATTCAGATCTTCACCTGCCGCCGCTGCTAACAGGTCGCCGACTTTTTTATCGGTCAGGATCTGATGTTGCAGGACGCTCATCTCTGCCAGCGCTTCACCGCGCGCGGCGCTGCCGCCGGGCGGCATCATGGTGAACATGTCCCAGCTGGCGATGGAGGAGAGGTGCGAGAAGCGTGAGAGGCGCTGGAAGGTTTTCACAAGTGACTGATAGGCTGATGTTTTTTGCAATTCTTATTTCCTCATGCCGGGGATGTGTTTCAGGGAGCATACAATGAAACAGACCAAATTCACCAACATTTCCCACACGGAGGAAATCTATGCCGATCTCCTCCGTTGAAACCGTCTCCGGAATGCCGGGAGACGGTTTTCGGTGGGCACTCAGCACTTATCACGCATAACCTGTTGCAGGATCGCCAGCGCCTGGTTGAACTGGGCATCCGGAATGGTCAGCGGATAAAGGAAGCGGATCACGTTGCCGTACTGGCCGCAGATCAATAACAGCAGGCCCTGGGCGAGTGCCTTTTGCTGTATCGCCTGCGCGATGGCGGCCGACGGTTCACGGCTCTCGGGATCAAAAAACTCCGCCGCAATCATCGATCCTCTCCCCCTTATCGCCACGAGCGCAGGGAAGGTGCCCTGAATCTCCTCCAGCGTGGCTTTCAGTCGATCCCCCAGATGGCAGGCGCGGGCGCACAGTGACTCGTTGTCGATAATCTTCAGCACCGCGTGCGCGGCGGCCACCGCAAGCGGGTTGCCTGCATAGGTCCCCCCCAGACCGCCGGGCGCCGGCGCGTCCATGATTTCGGCGCGACCCACCACGCCAGACAGCGGCATTCCGCCTGCCAGGCTTTTCGCCATCGTCATCAGGTCGGGCTTGTCCGCGTAGTGTTCCATGGCAAACAGTTTACCCGTACGGGCGAAGCCGCTCTGCACTTCGTCGGCAATCATCACGATCCCGTGCTCATCACAAATACGACGGATGGCGGCTACCAGCTCTGGCGGGGCGACGTTGAATCCGCCTTCACCCTGAATGGGTTCAAAAATAATCGCCGCCACCTGTTTCGCCTCAATATCCGCTTTGAACAGGCGTTCTATCGCCGTGATGGCATCCTGCGTCGTGATGCCGTGCAGCTCGGAGGGATACGGCACGTGATAAACCGACCCCGGGAAGGGGCCAAATCCCAGCTTATAAGGCGCGACCTTGCCGGTTAAGGCCATGGTCATATAGGTTCGGCCGTGGAAGCCTCCGCCGAAGGCAATCACGCCCGGTCTGCCGGTGTGGGCCCGGGCGATTTTAATGGCGTTTTCCACCGCTTCTGCGCCCGTGGTGAAGAACGCCGTTTTGGCCGGGCTCTGGAGCGGGGCCAGCTCGTTAAGTTTCTCGGCTAATGAAACATAGCTTTCATACGGCACAATCTGGTAGGCCGTGTGGGTGAACTGGTGAAGCTGTTTTTCCACTGCGGCCACCAGTTCAGGATGACGATGGCCGGTATTCAGCACCGCGATCCCGGCGGCGAAATCAATATAGTCGTTGCCTTCCACGTCGGTGAGGGTGGCATTCTCCGCCGTGCGGGCAAAGAAATTACACATTACGCCTACGCCGCGCGGGGTGGCAGAAAGTCTGCGCTGATGAAATTCCTGGTTACTCATGTCAGATACCCTTTTGTCGAAACGATCATACGCCAAGACGATCGCGCAGGCTGTAGTACGCCGCGCCCATCGCCGTGAATGGAATCCGCAGGCTGCGACCGCCCGGGAAGGGGTAGTGCGGGAGGTTAGCAAACGCATCAAAGCGCTCAGCGTCACCGCGCAACAGTTCCGAGATCAGCCGTCCGGCCAGGTGGGTGCAGGTCACGCCGTGGCCGCTGTAGCCCTGCATGTAATAGATGTTTTTATCCAGACGACCAAACTGCGGCATACGGGACAGGGTCAGCAGGAAATTGCCCGTCCAGCGGTAGTCGATTTTGACGCCTGCCAGCTGAGGGAAGGTTTTCAGCAGCTTTGGCATCACCAGGCGTTCGACATCGTCCGGATCGCGCGCGCCATAGACGACGCCACCGCCGTACAGCAGGCGGTTGTCTGCGGTGAGGCGGTAGTAATCCAGCAGATAATTGCAATCTTCCACGCAGTAGTTATTGGGGATCAGCGTGCGGGCGACCTCTTCCGGCAGCGGAGCGGTGGTCACCACCTGGGTGCCGCAGGGCATGCTGCGTTTTGCCAGCTCCGGTTCTATCTTATCGCCCAGATAGGCATTCCCGGCGACGATCACGTAGCGGGCCGTGACCTGGCCATGCTGCGTGCTTACTACTGCCGGGCTGGTGTGCTGAATGGCGGTCACCGGAGACTGTTCATATACACGCCCACCGTTCAGGCGAATGGCGTCCGCTTCGCCGATCGCCAGGTTCAGCGGATGAATGTGCCCCCCGCTGCGGTCCAGCAGCGCGCCGGTATAGCGGTCGCTGTCGACTTCCCGGCGGATGGCGCTGGCGTCCAGCAGCTCCAGCTGGGTGTTGCCGTAGCGTTCCCAGTTGGCCTTTTGCTCCTCCAGCGTCTCCAGCTGCTTATGGTTTAGCGCCACAAACAGCCCGCCGGGACGATAGTCGCACTGGATCTGATAGCGCTGGATACGCTCCCGAATAATTTCCCCGCCTTCAAACATCATGCTCCCGAGCACTTTGGCGGCATCGGGCCCGTAGTTTTTCTCGATCACGTCGATATCACGGCTGTAGGAGTTAACCAGCTGGCCGCCGTTGCGTCCGCTGGCGCCGAAGCCGATGCGCGCCCCCTCAAGGAGCACTACGTCGTAGCCCATTTCAGAAAGATGCAGCGCGGAGGAGAGGCCGGTATAGCCGCCGCCCACCACACACACGTCACAGCTGATCGACTCGTTAAGCGTCGGGAAAGGTTCATAAGCATTCGCGCTGGCCGCGTAGTAGCTGGTGGTATGTTCGGTCATGATTGAGGCTCCAGGGCAATCCAGATGGTTTTCAGTTCGGTAAATTTTTCCAGCGCGTGCAGGGACTTATCGCGACCGTTGCCGCTCTGCTTATAGCCGCCAAAGGGGACGGTCATATCACCGTCGTTGTAGTTATTGACGAAGACCGAGCCGGCTTTCAGGCGGCGGCTCATGCGGTGCGCCCGGGAAAGATCGCGGGTCCATACCGCCGCGCCAAGCCCGTATTCACTGTCGTTGGCCAGCGTCAAGGCTTCCTCTTCGGTTTTAAAACGGGTGACAACCAGCACCGGCCCGAAAATCTCTTCCCGGCACAGCGGGGAGGCAGGGTCGATGTCGACAAAAATGGTGGGACCGACTGCGGAAGGCCATGATTGTTCCCGCCCGTCCAGCAGCAGCGTACCTTTCCGGGTTCCTTCGCGAATAAACGTGTGGACGGTATCGGCGTGCGCAGCGTCGATGAGCATGCCCATCGTGCTGTCCGGGTCGAGCGGATCGCCAGGCTGCCAGCGGTGGGCCTGCGCTTTCAGCCTTGCCAGAAAATCATCGGCGATGCTGTCTTCGAGCAGCAGGCGGGTACCGGCGATACAGACTTGCCCCTGGTTGTAAAAAATCCCGGCGGCGGTCGCGCTCACGGCCTTGTCCATGTCCGGACAGTCGGCAAAGATAATGTTGGCGCTCTTGCCGCCTGCCTCCAGCCAGACGCGCTTCATGTTGCTTTCTCCCGCGTCCTTCAACAGCTGCTTGCCGGTACGGGTAGAGCCGGTAAACGTCAGCACTTCGACCTCCGGGTGCAGTGCCAGCGCCTGGCCCGCTTCGTGGCCGTAACCGCTTATCACATTCAGCACGCCGTCCGGCAGGCCCGCCTCTTTCGCCAGCCCGGCCAGGCGCAGGGCGGTGAGCGGTGATTTCTCCGACGGTTTTAATACCACGCTATTGCCCGCGATCAGCGCCGGGCCCAGCTTCCAGCAGGCCAGCAGCAGCGGGAAGTTCCAGGGGACGATGGCCGCAACAACCCCGATCGGCTCGCGCACGATCATCGCCAGCTCGCCCGGACCCGTAGGCGCCACTTCGCCGTAGACTTTATCCGCCGCTTCGGCGTACCAGCGAATGGCGCGGGCCGCGCCGGGAATATCGTCGCGCAGGCTGTGGCGGATGGGTTTACCGGTGTCCAGCGTTTCCAGTAAGGCCAGCTCTTCGCCGTGGCGTTCCATTAAATCGGCGAGCTTATTCAGCACGGCCTTGCGCTGCGCCGGAGACGCCTGTGACCAGTCGCCGCGCTCAAATACCTCACGCGCGGCCTGAACCGCACGGTCCACGTCAGCCTGCTTGCCCCGGGCCACGTTCGCCAGCGTCTGTTGGGTAGCGGGATTGACGGTTTCAAACGTGGCATTATCGGCGGCGTCACAATAGGCACCGTTAATAAATAACCGGGTCTCAATGGCGCTGCTTTTTGCTTTATCCTGCCAGTAAGTCAGGTGCTGAAAATGCATATTCACTCCTTTCTTTCGCAATCAGATAAATAAGGTCATGGCCGTTTCAGGCAATACGAAGCCGTGGGGCATCCCGGGGATTAACCCGTTAAATGCCGACATTGATCGTTTTTATTTGTCCCGGCGTAAGCGCGCTTACGCCGGGACTGAGTGGTAATTAGAACGTGGTGGGGGTGTGGGCACTGATAATGCGGCAGATGCCTGCCGAGGTATTGCTGAAGCTGTGCGGTATGCCGGTATTGATGGCATAGCTCTGCCCCGCAACCAGGTGATAAGGCTGGCCATTAATGGTCAGCACTATTTCACCTTCCAGTATCGTACCGATCTCCTCACCCTGATGTTTGATCCTCTCTCCGGTCGTGGTTCCAGGCTGGTAAGTTTCAAAAATCATCGCCAGCGTACGGTTCGGATTTCCGTTATGAACCAGCTTCATCGAAACCCCCTGACTGCCTATTTCGATAAGGTCTTCCTGATTAATAACCACCTGCGGTTCATCAGGTTTTTCCGGTTCCGAAAAGAATTCCGAGAGCGACAGCCCATAGACTTTCAGCAGCTTTTGCAGCGTACTGATGGCAGGACTGACTTTGTCCTGCTCAATGGTGCTGATGGCACTGTGTGTTAACCCAGACAGTTCGGCGGCACGCCGCTGCGAGAGACCCAATTGCTGGCGGATCTCAGACAGACGTTTCCCTGGCGCCAGTCCGTCATCGCTCATAGTTGCATTTCCTTTACGGTAGTGGTCAAAGCCGTTGCTTCTCGGCAATGTGGCTTTGACAGGCGGTGATAAAACCATCAAACAACATACGTGAGAGGGCGTACTCGCTGCTGTTCCATTCGGGGTGCCATTGCACGCCGAGGGCAAAAGGGTGGTCATGAACGCTGACCGCTTCCACCAGCCCGTCCGTCGAACGGGCCTCCACGCGAAGCCGTGGTCCTAACGTTCGTGCACCTTGCCCGTGTAACGAGTTTACCCAAAATGTGTTACAGCCTGGTATTAATTGAGACAGCAGTCCTCCCTCCTGAACCTGAACCTCATGAGAAGGGGCGTATTGTAGCTCAACCGGCAGTTCAGGATCTTCCCGGTGTTCAAGCAGGTCGTTCTGCTCAAACAGGCGGCGATACAACGTCCCTCCCGTCGCAACAACCAGCTCCTGCAGCCCCCGGCAGATGGCGAAAATGGGGATGCGCCTTTCGAGCGCGGCGGCAATCAGCGCCATACTCAGAAGATCTCGCCCGGGATCGGCGTCAGGCTCATCGCCGTTTTCACCATAAAGGTGCGGCTGCACGTTACTTGGGCTGCCCGGCAGGTAAATCCCGTCCAGGGTTGGCAGCAGAGCGGTAAGTAGCTCTGGCTCTGCCAGCGCATGGGGTAAGGCAATCGGTAAGCCCCCCGCGTTAATAATGGCATTCAGGTACTTTTCTTGCAGGGTCTGGGTCTCATGACCCTTAAGCCTGTTTCTGCACATCACTACGCCAATAACTGGCTTGTTCATTATATTTTCCATGATCGCCCTCACAAAGTGGACTAAATTTAGGCCATTCTCGCCTGTGAAACGGCCTTTTCGTTCAATATTTTCTCAATCTAGCAACGGGATCTGCCTTTTGCAAACTTAATTTAACATTTGACAAACAATTTGTTTGCATACAGATTCGATAGGGTGGACATTATATTTGACAGTCCAGAGCAGCGAACGCAAATCCCAAAAACGGTGGTAAATCATGGAAACCAATATCGTAGAAGTTGAGAACTTTGTGCAGCACACGGATGAGAGGCGGGGCAGCGCCTTTACGCAGGAAGTGAAGCGCTATTTAGAAAAGTATCCTGACACCCAGTTTATTGATGTCCTCCTGACCGACCTGAACGGCTGTTTTCGCGGCAAGCGCATCCCGGTTGCCGGACTGAGCAAGCTTGAAAAAGGCTGCTATTTCCCGGCATCGGTTTTCGCCATGGACATTCTGGGTAACGTCGTGGAAGAGGCGGGCCTGGGGCAGGAGCTCGGCGAGCCGGACTGTATCTGCGTGCCGGTGCCGGGTACCCTGACGCCGTCCGCCGCCGACCCGGAATACATTGGTCAGGTGCAGCTCACCATGGTCGATGAAGATGGCGCTCCCTTTGACGTTGAGCCGCGGAACGTACTCAACCGACTCTGGCAGCAGCTGCGCCAGCGCGGTCTGTTCCCCGTGGTAGCGGTAGAGCTGGAGTTCTATTTACTTGACCGTAAGCGCGATGCCGACGGCTATCTGCAGCCACCCTGCGCGCCGGGCACCGACGTACGCAACACGCAGAGTCAGGTCTACTCGGTTGATAACCTGAACCACTTTGCTGACGTGCTGAACGACATTGACGAACTGGCGCAGCTGCAGCTGATCCCCGCCGACGGGGCCGTGGCTGAGGCTTCCCCGGGCCAGTTTGAGATAAACCTGCACCATACGGAAAACGTGCTTGATGCCTGCGATGATGCGCTGGCGCTTAAGCGTCTCGTCAGGCAGATGGCGGAAAAACATAAGATGCACGCCACGTTTATGGCAAAGCCGTATGAAGAGCATGCGGGCAGCGGGATGCATATTCACATCAGCATGCAAAACAACCGAGGCGAAAACGTGCTCGCAGACGCCAGCGGCGAGGATTCCGCGCTGCTGAAACGCGCGCTGGCCGGGATGATCGATCTGATGCCTGCGTCCATGGCGCTGCTGGCGCCGAACGTCAACTCCTACCGCCGCTTCCAGCCGGGAATGTACGTGCCGACGCAGGCGTCATGGGGACACAATAATCGCACCGTTGCCCTGCGTATCCCCTGCGGCGATCGCCATAACCATCGGGTCGAGTACCGCGTGGCGGGAGCAGACGCGAACCCGTATCTGGTGATGGCGGCGATTTTTGCCGGCATTCTGCACGGGCTGGATAACGATTTACCCCTGCAGGAAGAAGTGGAAGGCAATGGTCTGGAGCAGGACGGACTGCCGTTCCCGATTCGTCAGAGCGATGCGCTGTGGGAATTTATGCAAAACGATCATCTTCGCGAGCGGCTGGGCGAACGTTTCTGCCACGTCTATCACGCCTGCAAAAATGATGAATTACTGCAGTTTGAACGCCTGATTACCGAAACAGAAATTGAGTGGATGCTGAAAAACGCCTGATGACGAGCCCCGGTTAGGGGCCGCTTTGTTTCATCGCATACGTATCACCAAACGGCCTGCGCGGAGCCTGGCCGAAACGTTCGCTGGCACGCCAGCTATCTCCCGGGAGTCGCGTTATGGAGCGCAGGCGGCACAGGGACTTTCTTAACGACACTGTGTGACGAGGTAGGAAATGATGCAGATGTTCAACTATCCGCAGGGCGAAGGGGGCCAGTCAGGCGCCTGCTGTGAGTGCGAGCGAGAGACGCTGCGCTGGTACGATCGCGTATGTTCTTTACAACTTCCCCCTTTGCTAAGCAGGTTTGCGTTACGGTCAACGCGATTGCAAACCACGGTAAGCATGGGGGGGATGGTTTATGGCGACTAACACCTCTCTTGACTCGCCGCGCATGGCCGGAAGAACCCGGCTGCGCAGTTCCCTCAAGCTCTGGCAGGTGGTCATGATGGGGCTGGCTTATCTCACCCCCATGACCGTGTTTGATACCTTCGGCATTGTGTCCGGTATCAGCAACGGCCACGTGCCCGCCTCGTATCTCCTGGCGCTGGCGGGCGTCATGTTTACCGCCATCAGCTACGGCAAACTGGTACGACAGTTCCCGGAAGCGGGCTCCGCGTATACCTACACGCAGAAATCGATCGGCCCCCACTTAGGCTTTATGGTCGGCTGGTCATCGCTGCTGGACTATCTCTTCCTGCCGATGATCAACGTGCTGCTGGCGAAGATCTACCTTTCCGCGCTGTTCCCCGAAGTCCCGCCCTGGGTCTGGGTGGTGGGGTTTGTGACGATCCTGACGCTGGCGAACCTGAAAAGCGTGAATCTGGTCGCCAACTTTAACACCCTGTTTGTGCTGGTGCAGATCGCCATCATGGTGGTCTTTGTCATCCTCGTGGTGCACGGCCTGCACAAGGGGGAGGGCGTCGGCACCGTCTGGTCGCTCCAGCCGTTTATCAGCGAGAACGCACACCTGATCCCGATTATTACCGGCGCGACTATCGTCTGCTTCTCTTTCCTCGGCTTTGACGCGGTCACCACGCTGTCGGAAGAGACGCCAAACGCGGCGCGGGTTATTCCCAAAGCCATTTTCTTGACCGCACTGTATGGCGGGCTGATATTTATTGTTGCCTCGTTTTTCATGCAGCTCTTTTTCCCGACGATCGCGCGCTTCAAGAACCCGGACGCCGCGCTGCCGGAAATCGCGCTGTACGTGGGCGGCAAGCTCTTCCAGTCGGTGTTTCTGTGTACCACGTTTGTGAATACGCTCGCTTCAGGCCTGGCCTCGCACGCCAGCGTCTCACGCTTATTGTATGTGATGGGGCGTGACAACGTCTTTCCGGAGCGGGTGTTTGGCTACGTGCATCCGAAATGGCGGACTCCGGCCCTGAACGTCATTATGGTAGGGATAGTGGCGCTGTCGGCCCTGTACTTTGATCTCGTAACCGCGACGGCGCTGATCAACTTTGGCGCGCTGGTGGCGTTTACGTTTGTTAATCTCTCGGTGTACAACCATTTCTGGCGGCGTAAGGGGCTGAACAAAACGTGGAAAGATCGGCTCCACTATTTCCTGCTGCCACTCATTGGTGCCGCAACGGTCGGCGTGCTGTGGATCAACCTCGAAGCGACGTCCCTGACGCTTGGCCTCATCTGGGCGGCACTGGGTGTCCTTTACCTAACCTGGCTCACGCGCCGCTTCCGAAAACCGCCTCCACAGTTTGAAGCCGGTAAGATAGAGCAGGCCTGGGATTCCTGAACGTGAAACGGCACCAGTAAGCTGGTGCCGTTTATCTGGATCGGGCATCAGCCCGCAGGATGATTATCTCAGGCGTTTATGAAGGCTTGCACCCACCAGCAGTGCGGCACAGAGCATCAGCGCGATAAACCCGCCCACGCCGTTCCAGCCGTAGTTATGCCAGAACACACCGCCCAGCGTCCCGGCGATGCTTGAGCCCAGATAATAGCTAAACAGATACAGCGACGATGCCTGGCCTTTGGCGCGACGCGCGCGCGGGCCAATCCAGCTGCTGGCGACGGAGTGAGCGGCGAAGAAGCCTGCGGAGAAGAGCAGCATCCCGGCAAAGATAAGCCACAGGGAAGAGAAGAGCGTCAGCAGCAGGCCGAGCAGCATCACCGCGGTAAACACCAGCATCACCGGCCCGCGGCCAAAGCGTGCCGTCATCGCCCCGGCTTTCGGCGAACTCCACGTACCGGTGAGATAGGCCACGGAAAGCAAACCCACAACGGCCTGATTCAGATGCCACGGCGAGAGCATCAGCCGGTAGCCAATATAGTTAAACAGCGTCACGAAGGAACCCATCAGCAGGAATCCCATCAGAAACAGTCGCGGTAAACCTTTGTCACGCCAGTGAAGGCGGAAGTTGATAAACAGCGTTTTCGGGCGCAGAGACGTCGGGCGAAAATGGCGCGATTCCGGCAGGATTTTCCAGAACATCAGGGCCGATGCCAGCGCAAAACACCCGATCACCGCCAGCGCAATGCGCCAGCTAAAGAAGTCCGTGAATACCCCGCTCAGCAGACGCCCGCTCATGCCGCCAATCGAGTTCCCGCTGATGTACAGCCCCATCGAAAAGGCAACAAAGCTCGGGTGGATCTCCTCGCTGAGATAGGTCATTCCGACTGCCGCCACGCCGCTGAGCGAGAGCCCGATCAGCGCGCGCATCATCAAAATGCCGTGCCAGCTGGTCATCATCGTCGAGAGTAACGTACAGACCGAGGCCAGCATCAGGGCGGTTACCATCACCTGTTTACGGCCAACGGCGTCGGAGAGCGGGCCGGTAAAAAGCAGGCCAATTGCCAGCATCCCGGTTGAAATGGAAAGCGAAACGCTGCTGCTGGCAGGCGATACGCCAAACTCATGGGAGAGAACGGGCAGGATCGGCTGAACGCAATAGAGCAGGGCAAACGTTGCCAGACCGGCGGAAAAGAGCGCCAGCGTGACGCGCATAAACTGGGGGGTACCACGTTTGATGAACTGAACCGGCTGCGATGCTACAGGCAAATCATTAATATCTCTGGCCGGCTCGATATCAATGGTAGATGTACGACTCACACAATTTCCTTGCTTAAACATCCCCGTGATTTCTGGTGACGGGTATGACCACGCGTTTAGGGTAGAAAAATGTAAATATTCTGTCTAATATATTAATAATCTCAAATGATACTTTAAAAGTATGAATATCGAGCTGCGTCATCTTCGCTACTTTGTCGCCGTCGCTGAGGAACTGCATTTCGGCCGCGCGGCGGCACGACTGAACATTTCTCAGCCGCCCTTAAGCCAGCAGATTCAAATCCTCGAACAGCAGGTCGGGGCGCGTCTTCTGGCCCGCACCAACCGCAGCGTGAGCCTGACGGCAGCGGGTAAGCAGTTTCTTATCGACAGCCGACAAATTCTGAGCATGGTCGACGACGCCGCTGCCCGGGCGGAACGGCTCTATCTTGGGGAAGCCGGGGAGCTGCGGATCGGGTTTACCTCGTCCGCGCCGTTTATCAGCGCCGTCTCGCAGACGCTTTCGTCATTCCGCCGTCATTTTCCGGACGTGCATATTCAGACGCGCGAAATTAATACCCGCGAGCAGATTGCGCCGCTTAACGAAGGTGCGCTCGATCTGGGGCTGATGCGTAATACCCAGCTGCCGGACACGCTGGCATGGGAGGTTATCCTGCGCGAACCGCTGATGGCCATGATCCCGAACGATCACCCGCTGGCGTCGCGTCCGGCGGTTTCGCTGGCGGAGCTGGCAAAAGAGCCGTTTGTCTTTTTTGACCCGCAGGTCGGGACGGGCCTGTATGACGATATTCTGGGGCTGATGCGCCGCTACGATCTGGCGCCGGTCATTACCCAGGAAGTGGGAGAGGCGATGACCATTATCGGCCTGGTCGCCGCCGGGCTGGGCGTGTCGATACTCCCGGCCTCCTTTAAGCGGGTACAGCTACGCGAGATGCGCTGGGTTGCTATCGCCGAGGAGGATGCCGTTTCGGAGATGTGGCTGGTGTGGTCAAAACATCGCGAACAGAGTCATGCTGCCCAGCGCTTCAAACAGCGGTTAATCCAGGCTTCCGCGGTCTGATATTTCCCTGGAAAACGGGTAAAAATGTGCGGTAAATCACAAGGCTAAGTAAATATTTGACGACACCCATGGAAGTGCTTCACCATAGCCAACAGTTTATTTCGAAGCTCGAAAATAAGGGAGTACGAGGTGGTTGCTGATAGTCAGCCAGGGCATATTGATCAGATTAAGCAGACCAACGCTGGCGCGGTGTATCGCCTGATTGATCAGCTTGGTCCGGTTTCGCGTATCGATCTGTCGCGCCTGGCACAGCTGGCACCTGCCAGTATCACCAAAATTGTCCGCGAAATGCTGGAAGCGCACCTGGTCCAGGAGACGGAAATTCAGGAGCCGGGCAGCCGTGGTCGTCCGGCGGTCGGCCTGGTGGTCGAGACGGAAGCCTGGCACTACCTCTCGCTGCGCATCAGCCGCGGAGAGATCTTCCTTGCACTGCGCGATCTCAGCAGCAAGCTGGTGGTGGAAGACCGGCTTGAGCTGCCGCTCAACGCCGAGGAACCGCTTCTCGATGCGATTGTCTCCCATATCGATCGCTTCTTTATTCGCCATCAGCAGCGGCTTGAACGCTTAACGGCGATTGCCATCACCATGCCCGGCATTATTGATACCGAAAATGGTATTGTTCACCGCATGCCGTTTTACGACGATGTTAAAGAGATGCCGCTGGGCGAAGTGCTGGAAAACCATACCGGCGTGCCGGTCTATATTCAGCACGACATTAGCGCCTGGACGATGGCGGAAGCGCTGTTTGGCGCGTCGCGCGGCGCGCGGGATGTGATTCAGGTGGTTATCGATCATAACGTCGGGGCGGGGGTGATCACCGACGGACGGCTTCTCCACGCCGGGAGCAGCAGCCTGGTGGAAATTGGTCATACCCAGGTCGACCCGTACGGTAAACGCTGCTACTGCGGGAACCATGGCTGTCTGGAAACGATCGCCAGCGTGGAAAGCGTGCTCGAACTGGCGCAGGTGAGGCTCAGTCAGTCCATGAGCTCCTCGCTTCACGGCCAACCCTTAACGGTGGATTCCCTCTGCGCCGCCGCGCGTCAGGGGGATCTGCTGGCGAAGGACATTATTACCGGGGTGGGTAATAACGTTGGCCGCATTCTGGCGATTATGGTGAACCTCTTCAATCCGCAAAAAATCCTGATCGGCTCACCGCTCAGCCAGGCGGCGGAGATCCTTTTTCCGGCGATTACGGCCTGTATTCAGCAGCAGTCGCTTCCCGCCTACAGCAGAAATATTGCGGTAGAAAGTACCCAGTTTTCCAACCAGGGCACAATGGCCGGCGCGGCGCTGGTCAAAGATGCCATGTACAACGGCTCGCTTCTTATCCGCCTGTTACAGGGTTAACTCTTTTCCGCAGATGTAAGAAAAATTGCGCTATCTCAAGCCGGGTAGCGCACGCATCCCGTAGACTTCCTCCACTGAATTATTTACCTGGTTGATATTTTCGAAGCATACCCAAGAGGTGGAGTGAGTCATGCTTAAGCGTTTCTTTGTTACTGGTACAGATACCTCTGTCGGCAAGACCGTTGTATCCCGCGCATTGCTGCAGGCTCTGACAGCAAGCGGTAAACGCGTCGCTGGGTACAAACCGGTCGCAAAAGGGAGTAAAGAGACGCCAGAGGGATTGCGAAATAAAGACGCCCTGGTGCTGCAAAGCGTCTCGTCGCTGGAACTGCCTTACCACGCGGTCAATCCTATTGCGTTAAGCGAAGATGAAAGCAGCGTGGCGCACAGCGGCCCGATCAATTATTCCCTGTTATCCGACGGGCTGGCGAACCTGAGTGAGCAGGTCGATCACGTAGTCGTCGAAGGAACGGGCGGCTGGCGCAGCCTGATGAATGATTTGCGCCCGCTGTCTGAATGGGTCGTGCAGGAGCAACTGCCGGTAGTGATGGTAGTGGGGATCCAGGAAGGGTGTATCAACCACGCGCTGCTGACGGCGCAGGCGATTGCCAATGACGGCCTGCCGCTGGCTGGCTGGGTGGCAAACCGTATTAATCCAGGCCTTGCGCACTACGCGGAGATCATCGACGTACTGAGCACCAAACTGCCTGGCCCGCTGGTGGGCGAGCTGCCTTATCTGCCTCGCGCCGAGCAGCGCGAGCTAGCGCAGTACATCGATCTCACTGCCCTCGGTGGCGTGTTGACCGTAGATCGAGTCGTGGCGTAACGTCCGCGACAGTACGGACGCTATCACGCAGGCGACCAGTAAACCGGGCAGTAAAAAATACTGCCCGGTCATTTCGCAGACCATCAGCGCCGACATAATGGGTGCATGCGTGGTCGCAGCGAGCAGCGTTGCCATCCCGGCCAGCCCCAGCAACATGGCCGTCTCAGAACCCGGCAGCCACAGCGCGAAAAGCTGCGCGAACAGCATCCCCGTAGCCATACCGACAAACAGCGTAGGCGTAAATACCCCGCCCGGCGCACCCGAACCGCTGCTTGCCAGCACCGCCAGCAATTTACAGATGAACACGCCGGCAATCACCGACAGCAGCGGTGGGGCGAGCAGAAAAGCCTGAACCACGCTGTAGCCGTTCCCCCAAACCTTCGGCGTCAAAAGAGACAGCAGCCCGACAATCAAGCCGCCGAGCGCCAGCTGCAACGGCGGCGAAAGCCTGAGGCGCAGGAAAAGCCCGTGGCTGAACGCCATTAGCCACATCAGCAGCGGTCCGCAGAGACCTGCCAGCAGCCCCATCGCGACCAGCAGGGCATAATCGGCCGCGGTGAGAATGCCGCTCAGATGGACCTCGTAGAGCGTACCGGCACTCGGTGCCATGAGTTGCGTCGTAAGAAGCGCCACCACCGCCGCAATCACCACGGGGCCGAGCGAGGCCAGCATCAGCGTGCCAAACAGAATCTCTGCAATGAACAGGCTTCCCGCTAACGGAGCATGGTAGGCGCTGGCCATCCCGGCGGCGGCGCCACAGGCGATCCAAAGCTTCCATTCCGATTTGGGCGTAAAGCGCCGGGCAAAAAAGGAGGCGGCGAGGGCGGCAAGCAGGATCATCGCCCCTTCGCGCCCGATGGCGCTTCCGCTGGCCACGACCAGCAGTGAGGCAAGGGACTTCACCAGGCTGGCGCCGTAATCAAACTGACCGTCGCCGGTCTCCAGCGCTTCCATATAATCGGTAGGGGCATGAGGCCGCTGGGCGGTCAACCGTTGCCATCCCCATAGCAACAGCCCGGCAGCCAGCCCGCCCAGCGCGGGCGTCAGCGCGCGCCGCCAGGGCGAGAGCGACGCGGCGGCATTCACCAGGCTGCCGCTATCGTTGCTCAGAAGCAGCCACTCCAGCAGGTACATGCTGTGGCGGAACACCGCAACGGCCAGCGCGGCCAGCACGCCGGTGACGGTGGCAATCAGCAGTCGGCGAAACATCGCGCGGATGTCGGGGTACGTATGAAGACGTTGCATGGGTCGCGAGTAAACGGGGACGATGTCCTATTGTGGTTGGAACTCAATCAGTATGCAAATGAGCTTTTATAGGGTGTTCTATATATATTATTTATTTTTCTTTGTCATTTATTTGATTATTAAATATTAACCAAAAGTGCTGAATAAATCTGGTGAACTCGTCTTCATAGTAAAATTGCTTTTTTATTTACAGGAAGGAAAAGGAAATTCTTTATGAGTAACGAACTCACTAATTACCGGAGCGTAATGCATGGGTTACCGTACCGATAATTATGGCCGGGGGCAGGCGCTGACAGGAGATAAAACCTCTACCGGGGCAACCTGTATTGGATCCCTGCCGAACTGCACCGAACACGGGCGAGGGGTCGTCAGGGTTGGTGATAAAACCACGCCGTGTAAAAACTGCGGAAAGCCCGGTACCATTCTTGATGGTGAACCCCGCGTAAGCTTCCATGGTGTTGCCGCTGCTGTCGATCGCTCTAACGTCAGGTGTGGATGCCCGCCGGGAACAAATTTTATCATCGCTCCCATTGGCGACTGGCTGGGTAGTGGTCCATCACCAGAACAAATCGTCAGGGAAAGGCACGCTGTGATGCTGGCCGAACGCAGGGCAGAGCAGGAGAGGGAAGAGAAACACAGGGAGGAGGAAAGGGAGCGAAACCGGGTATTTGCAAAATCCTGCCTCCGTGGCGAGGGCTGCAATGATGCAGGCGACCAGCGTGAACCTCACACCAATTTTGCTGATATGGCATTTTTTCAGGCCATGCCCGCCAGCGACCCCGTGACCGATTCAGACACCCCGCAGCACGCACAGACCGCCAGAAAGAAAAAGCCAGAAGATATCCCCAAACCGAAGAAGCGCAGCGCCTTGTATCGTTGGTGGAACGGTAACCATGAGGAGATGGATTATCAGGCTGCGGTGGCTGCCGCGTCTGCTGCTGCACGGGCGCAGACGGCCACGGCAGGCGCAAGCCTGCTGGAGCTGATAAGCGGCAGGGCACTGACTTACGGCACTTGGGCGGTGCGTGGTGCTGTTGCCGGACCCGGTGCACCCGTGGCCGGACTGCTGGTGGGGATGATGCCCGGCAGGCTGAACGACGGCGAACAGGATTTTATCGACCGTATGCGCCTGGAGCAGATGCATGAAGCCCCGAGCCGGGTGCGCTATACGTGGGAGAAGGACAGCAGAGGGAACCCGGTTCCGCATGGCTGGCACACACCACCTGGCCGGGACAGTGTGCGTGTCAGAAAAATGGAGTACGACACCAGCGCGCAGGCGTACACCTTCACCACGGAAGAAGATCCGCACATCACCATTATCTGGACGCCTGACCGAACGGTCGAGGAAAAGCCGTGGAATACCGGCAACCAGGCGCGTCCGGTGTTGCCGAAACCGGTGATAGTTGACCCGCTGCCGGATAACACCGGCATAACGGCGACCACCAGCCCGGCACCGGAGGAAAAGCATTTCGCGGATTACATTCTGATCCTGCCGTTCCCTGACCTGCCGCCGATTTATATCTACCTGAGCAAACCACCGGTGGAGTTTCTGGAGGTTGAGCTATACAGTGACTTCAAACGCCGTTCTCGGCAGGGGGTTTACGAGGCGGATCACATGCCGTCGGCTGCGGCTGTTAAGGCCTATCTCCGTAGGGAGTATCCATATTTAAAAGAAACGGAAATTCAGGAATTTTCATTGCAGGTGGCGGCTATCGTTGTCCCTAAAGATGTGCATCAGAAAATCAGTGAAACTTATGGCGGACGTAATACCCTGACACAGATTGATCTAGACTCACAGAACTTACGGGCAGCAGCTGATCGTAATCTGGATACCATTAAGCCATCGTTAAAAAAGCAGGGTGCCACTGAAGAACAAATAGAAACTGCCAGAACCAAAATGCACGCGCTGAACGGCCAGCAAGGATTATACAAATGACAGTAAATGTAGTAGCACTTATCCATAATCTGGGCAAAAGCTATAAAGAGTTAGTTGATAATGGGTTAATCACCTACAAAAGTGATCCTAAAGGGGCTGCAGGCGATCCTGTGTTACTTTTACCAATGGTGAACGAAGGCGTTTTTTTAGCCTTTATTCGAGAAGGGAGAATACTGAAAGAAATTACGTTGTCTATTCAGCGTGATGACGTAAAGGGATGGGTCTTCCCGAATGAACTCCCTACACCGTTGCAGCAGAACATGTCTCGCGCATGGATTCATCAGTCATTTGGTGAGCCCGAAGGCTTGGTTACCCCAAGAATGATAATGAATCGTTCTTTCGGGTGGGTTGAAAAATACACCGTTGAAGATTTTCATACGCCAATCACAATGCAGATTAATTACGATCTTGACGAAATGGTGAAAGCAGTAGCATTTATTCTCACTTCTGAAATTCGCTGGTAAACCCAACATAAGCCAAACACAAGCCCCGTGAAGGGGCTTTTCTACGCTGTATCCAAAAACTAAGTAAATATAATTCTCAGCTCTCACTATGAATATTCAGCGCCCGGCGCGTACGCCCTGAGCTCAGGTATTCGGCAATATAATCCTGCGAAATCTCGCCGTTGTAGCGCCCGTCCTCATCCACGATCGGCATCCAGCTGGTGTTGCTCTCATACAGGCGTGACAGCACCACGCGCAGGTTGTCTTCGGCTTTGCCGGTCATGCGGAACGGATGCAGGATGTCGGCGCAGGTCCCGTTGGCGTTACGCGCTTCGCGACGCTTCACAAAGCCCAGTGGCTTGCCGTGCTCGTCAACCACGGTAATCGCGCGAATATCATTATCGTCCATGGTGGCAAACGCGTCAGTAAGCGGGGTAGAGCCTCGCACCGTAATAGTAGGCTGCTGGTCGGTGACGTCGCCGGCGGAGACCAGCAGCAGGCGCTTCAGCGTGCGGTCCTGACCAACAAACGAGCCGACAAATTCGTTCGCCGGTTTCGCCAGCAGCTCGTCCGGGCTGGCGCACTGGACGATTTTCCCCTGACGGAAGACCGCGATGCGGTCCCCGAGCTTAAGGGCTTCGTCGATATCGTGGCTCACCAGCATGACGGTTTTTTTCAGCTTGCGCTGCATCTCCAGGAACTGGTTCTGGATCACCTCACGGTTGATCGGGTCCACCGCACCGAAGGGTTCATCCATCAGCAGTACCGGAGGATCCGCCGCCAGGGCGCGAATAACGCCAATACGCTGCTGCTGGCCGCCGGACATCTCGCGCGGATAACGGTGGAGGAACTTGTGCGGATCCATTGCCACCATATCCATCAGCTCTTCGGCGCGGGCTTTGCAGCGCGCTTTATCCCAGCCCAGCATGCGCGGCACGACGGTGATGTTCTCTTCAATGGTCATGTTCGGAAACAGGCCAATCTGCTGGATCACATAGCCGATGTTGCGGCGCAGGGTGACGGTGTCCATCCCGTTAGTGTCCTCGCCGTTTATCAGGATGTTTCCGCTGCTTGGGGTGATGAGGCGGTTAATCATCTTCAGGGTGGTGGTCTTTCCGCAGCCAGACGGGCCGAGCAGGACGCACATTTCCCCTTCGGGCACGTTCAGATTGACGTTATCGACGGCCTTAAAGGTCTGGCCGTGCTTCTGTGAAAATTGTTTGGTGAGGTTTTCCAGTTTTATCATTATCGAATCCCCTTTGGAGTCAGAACCACCTGCAGACGGTGCAGCAGCCAGTCGAGCACAATCGCTAAAAGACAGATCATCAGCGCGCCCGCAATCAACATACGAATATCGCTTCCGCCGATGCCGTTAAGCAGCAGCAGGCCAAGTCCGCCCGCGCCAATCACGGCGGCAATCGCCATCACGCCGATGTTCATCACCACGGCGGTGCGGATCCCGCCGAAAATCACCGGCAGCGCCATCGGAATTTCCACCCAGCGCAGACGCTGCCAGAACGTCATGCCGATGCCGCGTCCGGCTTCGCGCAGGCCCGGCGGCAGGCTGTCGAGCGCCGTGTGGGTGTTACGCACGATCGGCAGCAGCGAGTAGAGAAACACCGCCGTGATTGCGGGCAGGGCGCCAATCCCCTGACCGATCAGCGAAAACAGCGGGATCATCAGGCCAAACAGGGCAATGGACGGGATGGTCAACACGATGGTGGCAATCCCCAGCACCGGCGTCGCCAGCCACTTGTGACGGACAATCAGAATGCCCAGCGGGACGCCGATGATAATCGCTAAGCCCACGGCCAGCGCCACCAGCCACAGATGCTGCAGCGTCAGGGTTAACAGATAGTCCCAGTTGTCCAGAATGTAGTGAACGGTATCCATAGCGCCTCCTACAGCAGCTGTTTGCTACGCAGGAAATCGCGGGCGACCTGCTGCGGTGACTGATGGTCAATATCCACCTTCTTGTTCAGCTCGGTGATAACGTCGTTGTTGAGCTGGGCCGAGAGGGTATTAAGCGCCTCTTCCAGACCGGGATTGGCCTCCAGGGTGTCCTTGCGCACCACCGGGGTGACCGCGTAGCTCGGGAAGAAGCCTTTATCATCTTCCAGCACTTTGAGATCAAAGCCCTTCACGCGCCCGTCGGTGGTATAAACCAGCCCGGCGTCGACGAAGCCGTCGCGCACGGCGTTATAGACCAGACCCGGGTCCATCTGGCGGATTTGCGGACGGTCCAGATCCATCTTATAGGCCTCCTGCAGCGGCTTCATGCCGTCGCTGCGCCCGGCAAATTCAAGGTCTAAGCCCAGCAGCCAGTTTTTGTCCGGGTTGGTTTTGCGAACCTGTTCAATTTTCGCCACCATCTCCGACATGGTGTTGATATGCTCCGCCTCGGCGCGCTTGCGCTGCATGGCGAAAGCGTAGGTGTTGTTCATGTCGGCGGGTTTGAGCCACACCAGACCGTGCTTCGCATCCAGGCGCTTCACCGTCTCCCAGGACTCCTGCGGCGACATGCGCTTGTTGATGTGGTTGAAGATGATCAGCGACGTGCCGGTGTACTCCCAGGTCATATCAATCTGCTTGTTGATCATCGCGTTGCGGGAGATCACCGTGGCGATATTGGTTTTTGGCTGAACCTGAAAACCTTTCTTTTGCAGGTACTGTACGGTCATCGCCGAGAGAATGTGCTGCTCGGTAAAGCTCTTGGTCGCCAGAATCAGCGGGGCTGCCATCGCCTGGCCGGTGAACAGCGCCGCGGCACACAGCGCCGCCAGGCTGGATATCAGTCTCATAAAAGCTCCTTGTTATTGTTATCGAGCGAGATGGGGACTCATCACGCGGCCCAGCACCGCCAGCAGGGTGTCGAGGATCAGGGCGAACAGGGCGGTGGCCGCCGCGCCGAGGATCAGGGTCGGGAAATCGTTCAGGTAAATGCCCGGGAAAATCAGCTCGCCGTAGCTGCTGGCGCCAATCAGGAACGCCAGCGGCGCGGTACCGACGTTAATGGCGGTGGCGATGCGGATCCCCGAGAGCATAACCGGCCAGGCGTTGGGCAGCTCAACCTGGCGCAGGCGCTGCCATTTGGTCATCCCAATCCCGTTTGCCGCTTCCAGCAGCGACGACGGGACGGAGCACAGCCCGGCGTAGGTATTGCGCACAATCGGCAGCAGCGAGGCGAGGAACAGGGCGATGATGGCGGGCGTATCGCCGATACCAATCACCACCATCGCCAGCGCCAGCACGGCCAGCGGCGGCAGGGTGTTGCCGACATTAAAGATTTGCATCACGTATTCGGCGACGCCCCGCGCGGCCGGACGGCTCAGCAGAATACCGGCCGGAATGCCCACCAGCAGGGCAAAAAACATCGACGAGAAAACCAGAATCATGTGCTGTTGCCCGAGGTAGACCAGGTCAACCTGGCGCGCCTTGATTGTCTCAAGCCCGATTCCCCAGACGAGGAGGGCGAGGACCACGAGAATGGCGCCGACAAACAGCAGCGAGCGTTTGAGTAATGGGTGCATTGCGGTGTGTCTCCCTGTGCGCATGCGTTATAGCAACCACCGGTTGCCTGTTGTTATGCCATGTTTCGGCAGGGGTAATTGACCTATAGCAAGCGTTTGGGAAGGGTTCCAGCGAAGGGGGGAAATCAGTAACCCTATGAAATTAGTGACAACCTTAATTAAAGCCTTATGGCGTAAGGGCTGGTTGCGTGCCGGGCAGAATAGTCCTAAAGCGAATTTTAAATAGTGACAGTGTCACATATCAGAAGGCGCCCTTACGCCGAGAGTCGTTCGTTATTTAGATAGAGGCACGAACCCGGCGAACGCGAACCGAGATGCTAATGATAGAAAAAATAGCAACAATCGCGAGCATCAGCCCAAGCGCCAGCATGGCGTTAAACCCAACCCATCTGAACAGCAGCAGCCCAGCAATCCCTCCGCTCATAAACGAGAAAATAGTGGTTAAGTGAGTTTTCAGCTGACTTTTTTGTGCCGCGGTATCCTTCGAGTAATCCCTGCGAAGCATCGCCACCAGCACGGAGGCCATTGATATGCCTGCATCCGTTAGCGTGCCGGTAATGTGCGTCGATCTCACCCGCCCTCCGGAGAGCTGCGTGGAGGTTGAATTATGAATGCCCATCAGGCCGCACAGAAAAATAATAATCTCGCGGTTGCTCGTGAGGGCGTGGAAATACATCTCGTAGAGAGAGATGCCGGTCAATAGTACCCCCTCGACAAAAAGGATTTGGCAAAAAACCAGCCTGATATTGTGGATAATGCCCCAGAGTACAATAAGACGAGCAAGGATGGCGCCGGTGACAAAAGAGAGAATAATCGAGCCAAAGAAAATCATATCGCTCAGATCGGTGGAGGAGACTTCGCTGGATAATTGTGAGGTATTGCCGGTCATGTGAGAGGGGAAAAAGCCAAATGCCCCAAGGGCGATGGCGTTAAGCAAACCTGCCGAGGTCGCCAGCCAGAGGGCAAGCCGACGATCCTCCTTATGCGTTCGTTCTTTCTTGAGTTTAATCAGCAAGAATACCTCCGGGGTGAGCTTTGCCTGAATAGTCAGGCTAGCAAAGCGGTGCAACGGGCTGTCCAGGATATGGCTTAATTATTATTCCCTCTGACGGCAATCAGGGTTTAGTAATTAAATAAAATATCCTTACTCAAGGTGTGGGCGTAAATAATTTATATCATGCCGTTATTACCGTGACGCAAAAACGCCGGGCGCTGGTTAAGGCGCTCATACCAGGCCTCAATCGCCGGCACGTCGGGCTTGTCAAACGGCGTCATCTTCCAGCGATTCACCGACAGCCCAAGCACCACGTCCGCAAGGGTAAACGTCTCGCCCGCCGCAAAGGCCCCGGTGCGCTGCAGCTGGTTTTCCAGAATGGTGATGCAGTGATTCCACTCTTTTATTCCCGCCGCAATGCGCGCAGGGTCGTTAAAGTCCGGTTTTTTTCGTCCCAGCGCCGGGAAGACATAGCGCCAGGCGTTATTGAATTCAGTTGCCTGCCAGTCCATCCAGCGCTCAACGTTGGCGCAGGCCTGCGGCTCTGCAGGCAGCAGATCGTGACGTCCGGCCTTGCGCACCAGATAGCGGCAGATGGCGTTGGACTCCCACAGCACGAAATCGTCATCCATCAGCACCGGCACCATGGCGTTGGGGTTCAGCGCGCGGAAGTCATCCGTTTCTGTTGAGGCAAAACCGCTGCCGTAGTCTTCCTGCAGGTAAGGGATGCCCGCTTCTTCACAGGTCCAGAGCACTTTACGAACGTTGATGGAGGTGGTTTTACCGAGGATGTTAATCATGACGCCGTTTCTCTTCAGGGGGATTAATCATTTAAAAACAATACACCCTTTGCGCGAAGAGGGAGGGATAATATTGAGTGAGGAGTGCTTTGTACGGGCAGGTCAGCGCGTTTTAAGCGGAAACGTTACGTCTTCAGGGGGCGTAATGGCGGTTATTCCGCGCCGTTTTCTCCAGAGGCGCCTGCTTGCTTAATGCATGGAAAAAATTTAGGCTAACATCAGAGATATGCTTGCTCATTAAAGGTTTAGAAATGGAAAAAATAACCCCTGAATATACGTCCGTTGACTTATCTCGTTGGGCAAGGAAGGAACATTTTGAGATTTTTCAGGGGTTCGCTCAGTCGACGTTTAACCAGACGGTTTTAATCGATATTACTGCGCTGTTAAAACATATCAAAGCGGTCGGCTGGAAATTTTACCCGACTATTATTTTTCTCATTTCGAAAATCGTCAACAGTCATCCGGAGTTCCGTATGGCCATGAAAGACAATGAGCTTATTATATGGAACGAAGTTCATCCAAATTATACCATTTTCCATAAAGAAACAGAGACCTTTTCATCATTATGGAGCCATTATGATGGCAATATTCAGCACTTCCAGAACACCTATACTGAAGACATTGCGCGCTACGGTAATAATCTTGCTTATTGGCCTAAGGACGAATCCAGGGAAAATATCTTTTTCATATCGGGTATTCCCTGGGTGAGCTTTACCAGCTTTAACGTCAACGTTGCGCACATGAAGAACTTTTTTGCCCCTATGTTTACGCTTGGAAAATACTATGAACAAGATGGCAAAGTATTATTGCCCCTTGCCGTTCAGGTTCATCATTCCGTGTGCGATGGTTTCCATGTGGCAAGACTGTACAATGAATTACAAGAGATGATTGATGCCTTGCCGCAATCCGGCGCGTGACGTTAATAAAAAGCCGCAAGCAGCATGCTGCTTGCGGCGTCAGGCTCGGTGACGATGTGGCAATCAGGCAGCTTTTACCGCTCTGATTTTTTTACTGTCAGCCGCAGGGGCATCGAGAGCAGGGAGCTTGCTGGTGCGCAGAATATGCTGCACGGTCTCTTTCTGCTCGGCGAGATACAGACCAAGATTTTCAGCCTGCGTTTCATCCATCTGCATTCCGCTTTGCAACAGCCAGTCGGTGAACGCGTCTGCCATATCGAGCAGCTTGTCGTGAGCGTCAGCCTCTTTCTTACTGGCAAATGTCATTTTCTCTTCACCTTTTCTTACGACAACATATTTTATTTCAACAGCCATCACGCACCTCTCACACTGTATTTATATACAGTATAACAGCTTCGGGATGATGTTGCAGTAAAAAGTGAGCTACTGGTGCATCGGCTGCGTTTCACGGCCGCCGATACTGCGTCGCCATGCGCCAGGTGCCTGACCGAATTGGCGCTTAAAGCTGCGGTTGAACGACTGCTGAGAGTCAAACCCGAGCGCGATTGCCACGTTCAGGATGGGCTCATCGCTGTGGGCTAAGCGCTCAACCGATTTTTGCAGCTTTTGCGCGCGAATATAGCCGGCGAGGGGATAGCCCGTGTGCTCTTTAAACAGGCGCTGGAGGTGCCATTTCGAGTAGCCGGAGCGCCTGGAGACGGTCTCAATGTCCAGGCGACTGTCGAGGTTGTTATCAATCCAGTCGAGTAAATCATGCATAAATGCGCCAGTGTTCATCAGGTTTCCCCCACGCAGCGATAGAAAGGTATCTTTGTCTGTTGCATTTTAAGGTGGCCTGGTTTCGCGATAATTGCAAGTTTTATTGTTGCATTTAAATCCTTGCCCGAAACGGGTCTTTTATCGCCGCCTCAAATAGCACATAAAGTGCAACAATTATTCTTGCACTTAGTTAGGCGCATTCCTACAATCGCCGCGATAGTGTATTCGAAACTGTTACAGTTTTGTGGCGATGAACGACACAAATGGCCTTAAGCCAGCCCGGACAAAGGAAGTGGCGCGGCACCTCCCGCTGCGTCTTGCCCGGCGGCTACAATTACCGGAATAAAAATAATGAGCCTGCAAAAAACCTGGGGAAACTATCATCTGAATGCGCTGGGAGCGATGATGCTCTCCGTGCTGCTCGTCGGATGTGATGACAGCGTCGCGCAAAACGCCGCGCCGCCCGCGCCCGCCGTTAATGCTGCAGACGTGGTTGTGAAATCCATTAGCCAGTGGGATAGCTTTAACGGCCGGATTGAAGCCGTGGAAAGCGTGCAGCTTCGTCCCCGTGTCTCTGGCTACATTGACAAAGTGAATTTCACCGACGGCCAGGAGGTGAAAAAGGGTGAGGTGCTGTTCACGATTGATGACCGAACCTATCGCGCCGCGCTGGAGCAGGCGCAGGCGACGCTGGAGAGAGCCAAAACGCAGGCCAGCCTGGCGCGAAGCGAGGCTAACCGTACCGATAAACTCATCAATACCAACCTGGTATCCCGTGAAGAGTGGGAGCAGCGTCGTTCGGCCGCCATTCAGGCACAGGCCGATATTCGCGCGGCCCAGGCTGCGGTAGACGCCGCGCAGCTGAATCTCGACTTCACCAAAGTGACGGCTCCTATTGATGGCCGCGCCAGCCGGGCGTTAATCACCAGCGGCAATCTGGTCTCCGCGGGCGACAGCGCCAGCGTGCTCACCACCCTGGTCTCGCAGAAGACGGTTTACGTCTACTTTGACGTGGATGAGTCAACCTATCTTCACTATCAAAATCTCGCCCGCAACGGGCAGGGGGCGTCCAGCCACCATACGGCGCTACCGGTTGAGATCGGCCTTGCCGGCGAGGAGGGTTACCCCCATCAGGGTAAAGTGGATTTCCTTGATAATCAGCTCACGCCGAGTACCGGTACGATCCGCATGCGCGCGCTGCTGGATAACGCGCAGCGTCAGTTCACGCCGGGACTCTTTGCCCGCGTGCGCCTGCCGGGCAGCGCGGAATTCCAGGCCATGCTTATTGACGACAAAGCGGTACTGACTGACCAGGATCGCAAGTATGTCTATATCGTGGATAAAGAGGGTAAAGCGCAGCGTCGCGATATTACGCCGGGGCGTCTGGCCGACGGTTTACGCATCGTGCAGCAGGGGCTGAAACCTGGCGATAAGGTCATCGTTGACGGTCTACAGAAAGTGTTCATGCCGGGTATGCCGGTGAACGCGAAAACCGTCGCCATGACCACCAGCACCGCCCTCAACTGATCACTTGACCTGAGAATCCTTCCCATGGACTTTTCCCGCTTTTTCATCGACAGGCCGATTTTCGCTGCCGTACTGTCGATTCTGATTTTTATCACAGGATTAATCGCCATCCCGCTTCTGCCGGTGAGTGAATATCCTGACGTCGTACCGCCAAGCGTACAGGTGCGCGCGGAGTATCCGGGCGCCAACCCGAAAGTGATTGCCGAGACCGTGGCGACGCCGCTGGAAGAGGCGATCAACGGCGTCGAGAACATGATGTACATGAAATCCGTTGCCGGCTCGGACGGCGTGCTGGTTACTACCGTCACGTTCCGTCCGGGTACCGATCCGGATCAGGCGCAGGTGCAGGTGCAAAACCGCGTAGCGCAGGCCGAGGCGCGTCTGCCGGAAGACGTGCGGCGCCTGGGCATCACGACGCAGAAGCAGTCGCCAACGCTGACGCTGGTGGTGCATCTGTTCTCGCCCAACGGTAAGTACGATTCACTGTATATGCGCAACTACGCCACGCTGAAGGTGAAGGACGAGCTGGCGCGTCTGCCCGGCGTCGGCCAGATTCAGATTTTCGGCTCCGGTGAATACGCGATGCGCATCTGGCTGGATCCGAACAAGGTCGCGGCCCGCGGGCTGACCGCCTCGGACGTGGTCACGGCAATGCAGGAGCAGAACGTGCAGGTCTCCGCGGGCCAGCTTGGCGCCGAGCCGCTGCCGAAAGAGAGCGATTTCCTGATCTCCATTAACGCCCAGGGTCGTCTGCATACCGAAGAAGAGTTTGGCAACATTGTCCTGAAAACGTCGGAGGACGGTTCGGTCGTCCGCCTGCGCGACGTGGCGCGTATCGAAATGGGTTCCGGCAGCTATGCGCTGCGTTCCCAGCTTAACAATAAAGACGCGGTCGGGATTGGTATCTTCCAGTCACCGGGGGCGAACGCCATTGATTTGTCTAACGCGGTGCGCGCCAAAATGGACGAGCTTTCCACCCGTTTCCCGGAAGATATGAAGTGGGCGGCACCTTACGATCCGACGGTTTTCGTGCGCGACTCCATCCGTGCGGTGGTGCAAACCCTGCTGGAAGCGGTGGTGCTGGTTGTACTGGTGGTGATCCTGTTCCTGCAAACCTGGCGCGCGTCGATCATTCCGCTGATCGCGGTGCCGGTGTCGGTGGTGGGGACGTTCAGCATTCTCTATCTGCTGGGCTTTTCGCTTAACACCCTGAGTTTATTCGGGCTGGTGCTGGCGATTGGTATCGTGGTGGACGATGCCATCGTGGTGGTGGAAAACGTCGAGCGAAACATTGAAGAGGGGCTTGCGCCGCTTGCGGCGGCGCATCAGGCGATGCGTGAAGTTTCCGGGCCCATTATTGCAATTGCGCTGGTGCTGTGCGCGGTGTTCGTGCCGATGGCGTTCCTCTCCGGCGTAACCGGTCAGTTCTACAAGCAGTTTGCGGTGACGATAGCGATTTCCACGGTGATCTCCGCCATCAACTCACTAACGCTCTCTCCGGCGCTGGCCGCGCTACTGTTAAAACCGCACGGCGCGCCGAAAGACTTCCCGACCCGGCTTATCGATCGCCTGTTCGGCTGGATTTTCCGTCCGTTTAACCGCTTTTTCCATCGTAGCTCTAACGGCTATCAGGGGCTGGTGGGCAAAACGCTTGGCCGACGCGGCGCGGTGTTTGTGGTGTATCTGCTGCTGCTGTGTGCCGCGGGCGTCATGTTTAAAGCGGTACCCGGCGGGTTTATTCCGACACAGGATAAGCTCTACCTGATTGGCGGCGTGAAGATGCCGGAAGGTTCGTCGCTGGCGCGCACCGACGCGGTGATCCGCAAAATGAGCGAAATCGGCATGAATACCGAAGGCGTGGACTACGCGGTGGCTTTCCCGGGGCTGAACGCGCTGCAGTTTACCAACACGCCGAATACCGGGACGGTGTTTTTTGGCCTGAAGCCGTTTGACCAGCGCAAGCACTCTGCGGCGGAAATTAACGCGGAGATCAACGCGAAAATCGCGCAAATCCAGCAGGGCTTTGGTTTCTCCATTCTGCCGCCGCCGATTCTGGGGCTGGGTCAGGGGTCTGGCTACTCGCTGTATATTCAGGATCGCGCGGGTCTGGGCTATGGCGCGCTGCAAAACGCGGTGAACACCATGTCCGGTGCGATTATGCAGACGCCGGGAATGCACTTCCCGATCTCAACCTATCAGGCTAACGTTCCGCAGCTGGACGTGCAGGTTGACCGCGATAAGGCGAAAGCGCAGGGCGTGTCGCTGACCGATCTATTCGGTACGCTGCAAACCTATCTGGGCTCGTCGTACGTGAACGACTTCAACCAGTTCGGGCGCACCTGGCGCGTGATGGCGCAGGCAGACGGGCAGTTCCGCGACAGCGTGGAAGATATTGCGAATTTACGCACACGGAATAGCCAGGGCGAAATGGTGCCGATTGGCAGTATGGTGAAAATCACGACCACCTACGGACCGGATCCGGTTATCCGCTACAATGGCTACCCGGCGGCGGATCTGATTGGCGATGCCGACCCGCGCGTGCTCTCGTCCGCGCAGGCGATGACGCAGCTGGACGCGATGTCTAAGCAGATCCTGCCGAACGGAATGAACATTGAATGGACGGATCTAAGCTTCCAGCAGGCCACGCAGGGCAATACGGCGCTGATCGTCTTCCCGGTCGCGGTACTGCTGGCGTTCCTGGTGCTGGCGGCGCTGTATGAAAGCTGGACGCTGCCGCTGGCGGTGATCCTCATCGTTCCGATGACCATGCTTTCCGCGCTGTTTGGCGTCTGGCTGACCGGGGGCGATAACAACGTCTTCGTGCAGGTGGGGCTGGTGGTGCTGATGGGGCTGGCCTGTAAAAACGCGATTCTTATCGTGGAGTTTGCCCGCGAGCTGGAAATTCAGGGGAAAGGCATCATGGAAGCAGCGCTGGAAGCGTGCCGCCTGCGTTTACGTCCGATTGTGATGACATCCATCGCCTTTATCGCCGGGACCATTCCGCTGATCCTCGGTCACGGCGCGGGCGCAGAAGTGCGCGGCGTCACCGGGATTACGGTTTTCTCCGGGATGCTGGGCGTGACGCTGTTTGGTCTGTTCCTGACGCCGGTCTTTTACGTGACGCTGCGTAAGTTCGTGACGCGCGGCAAAGAGGAAAGAGAGGTTCTGCCTGCGTAGGGATATCGCAGATAACAAAAAACCGCACTCACTATGAGGGCGGTTTTTTTTGCGTAAATTACTGGGCTTTTTTGTACTGGGCAATCAGTTCAGGTAAAGGATCGCACCCGCTGGTATCGGCTTTTTTGACCTCGTCCAGCGCGCTTGCCACGGTGTGGCGCGCTAATACCGCGAGCGAGGCCTGCTCTGCTTCTTCGGAAATAGATTTGAAGTACCAGCAGGCGTTCGCGCTGACCACGCAGCGGGCCGGCACGTCCGGGCGCGACGCCCAGAGTTTTTTGTCTTCGGTGACTGAAAGGTAGATATCGCGCAGGGTAATCTCTTCCGGCGGACGTCCAAGATGAATTGAGCCGTTGCGGCCAAGCGTTGAGACGATAATGCCGTCACGCGTGAGTGGAACCATCAATTTGCGGATAAAGCTCGGGTTGGCTTCCAGGCCGTAGGCCAGAATCGCACTCGTCGAACGTTCACCTAGTTGCTCCGCCATCGCTACGCTGAGAACCATCTGCAAAGCTGTCGGGAAGCGGTAATCTAACATTTCTCTTTCCTGGGTTGCGGTGAATCTTGTTCTTTTTGGCACCGCAGAGGTGAATAAGCAATAAACAACAATATAACAAATACGGTAATTTTTTTGAAGCAATCTGCGGCATTTGCGATCAAACACCCTGTTCCGGTTTAGCTATACGTGCGGTTCGGGAAGTCAACCGTCACCAGCAGGCCACCTTCTGCGGAAGTACTCAGGTTTACGCTGCTGCCGTGCTGCTGTGCAACGGCTTTGACAATGGCAAGCCCCAGTCCGCTCCCGCTTTGCAGCTGATTGGGATCGCGGAAAAACCGGTCGAATACGCGCTCGCGCAATTCAACCGGGATACCCGGCCCCCGATCGGAGACGCGTAGCTGGGCTGATTTATCTGCTGAGCGTACCTCTACCTGAATCCGCCCGCCCTCAGGACTGTACTTCACGGCGTTTTCAATGAGATTGTCTATAAGCGACATCAAACGCTCCCTGACGCCAGCGATCCAGATTTCATCCTCAGCGAAGAATTCCAGCTCAATCTTGCGCCCGGACGCTAGCGGCTCCAGCGCAGCCATCCGCTCTTGTATGAGCGAGGTTAGCGGCACGGGCTCCATCGCGGTGTCAATGCGCGCTTCACTGTGCATCATCAGCAGCAGCTGGTTGACAAGACGGGCCGCCCGGCTATTGCTGCGCACAATTCCTGCAAGCAGCTGCCGCTGGCTCTCGCTGCTCACCCAGGACTGCAGCGCCTCCACGTTGATGCGCATCGCGGCCAGCGGCGTACGCAGCTCGTGCGCGGCGTCCGCAATGAATACCCGTTCGCGTTCCGCGCTTTCCCGCACTCTGGCAAGAAAATCATTTATCGCGTCCACCATCTGGCGGAGTTCCTTATGCCCGGGAACGGCCTTTAAAGGGGAGAGATCGTCAGGCGAACGTAATGAGATCTCATTAACCACCTTGCTCCAGGGGCGCATCGCAATGCGGATTGACAGCCACGCAGGAAAAAGAAGAAAAGGAATGCACACCAGTAGCGGCATAATGTAGTAGCCCCGCGAGTTCAGGTAGATAAAGAAGTTCCAGCTTCCGGCAGGGGTGAAAAGGGTAACCTCCACGTCGGAGTGGGGGGATTTAAGCGTGCGGCTCGTCCAGGCGTGACCTTCACTCTGAACGCGCTGCATTTCGCCCAGTCTGGTGTTTTTTACCCCCGTAGGTGCACCATCAGAAGAAAAAATAACCGCGTTGTTTTTGCGAACGATCAGGTTAATCGACAGCTCCGGATCTTCACCGCCGCCATAGCCTTCCCGCAACGCTTTGCTGAATGCTTCCAGGACATCATTACGATCCTGCGGGCGCTCGTCACTGAGATCAACCAGAGTAAAAATGGTTTCGTAAGTCTTACTTCCCGTGAGTATCGGAGGGCTACGCAGGTCTTCCAATAAAATAAAGGTTAAAAAAAGACACCACAGCAGGGTAAGCAGCAGCATCTGGGCGATGATAATTCGCCGTACCAGCGTTGGGCGCCTCAGTTGGTGCCAGACATTTAGCATTAATCTGTCACCTTCTGGATAGCGACGGTATCAATGACATACCCGACGCCCCGCACCGTTCGTACATAGCCGTCACCAATTTTTCGCCGCAAATTCCCCATATGCACGTCGAGCGCATTGCTGAGATTTTCCTTCGCGCCAAATATCCTCTCTTCCAGGAACCGCCGCGTGATCACCCGGTCAGCGCGCAGCATCAACGTTTCAAGCAGCGCATATTCGCTGGCCGTTAATTCAACGTGACGCGCATTCACCGTTACGCGACGCGTCGGGATATGAAGCGATAAGCTCCTGATTTCTATCGCTTCATTTTCAAAACCGTAGCTGCGTCGCGCAAGGGCTCTGACTCGCGCCAGCAGTTCGGCGAGAACGAAGGGTTTGACAAGATAGTCGTCTGCGCCAGCATCCAGCCCGCACAGGCGATCCTGCAGGGTGCCTCGCGCCGTCAGGATAATGACGGGGATCCCCTTAAGCTGCTGGCGCAAACGCGTCATCAGGCTCATGCCGTCGCCGTCGGGCAGCCCCAGGTCGAGCAGAATAAGTTCCGGCACGCCGACCTCAAGCTGATGCAGCGCATCCTCTTTACGGCGAACCCATATGACATCAAATCCTTGATCTGAGAGGGCGATACGTACGCCATTGCCGAGATCCAGGTCGTCTTCGATTAGTAAGATTTTCACATTGGTAACTGTATCAACAGTGAATGAAGAACAACTTAAGAAAAAAACGGTAGCAGGAAATCCGTCCGGTTGACAGCGCCCGCACGCGCTTCAGCGTTTCTTCATTTTCGGCTCATAAGAACCTCAGGGTGAGTATTCAGAATGAGTGCTCTGGCGTGTAAACCGCTGGCATTGCAATCATTTGAATCCAAAGGACTTCTTCAATGAGTAACATCGAACTGCGTCATACTTTCCCCTATTTACTTCCGAGCCGCAGACTGAAAAACATCGTGCCGGGCGTTATTCTGGCGTTACTGGCAACCCCGGTACTGGCGGCAGAGCAGAAACAGGGCAATGTCTTAACCCTGGGGGGAGGCGTGGACGTCGCGCCACGCTACTCGGGTTCGGATAAAAGCCGGGTCTCGGCAGCTCAGGTAGTAGATTATTCCATGGCAAATGGTTTCTTTATCAGCACCACGCGGGGTATCGGTTACGGAAACAACATTGGCAACCTGGATTACAACGCCGCAGTGAGCTACCGAACAGGCCGTAAAGATAAAGACGTGAGCAGTGATTCGATCAGCTCCGGCAGCGACTATCTGCGGGGGATGGGCGATATCAAAGGTTCCGCTATCGTGGTGCCGGGGCTGGGGTATAAGGTGACCGACTGGCTCAATCTGCAGCTGCAGGCTGAGATCCCGGTTTCTGAGAGAGACAACGGTGAGGCGGTGCATTTCGGCATTTCCAGCCCGCTCTACACATCGTCGAAAAATGCGGTGACGCTGGGGCTGACGGGCAGCTGGGGTTCCGGCAAGTACATGCAAACGTACTATGGGGTTAATGCTGCCCAGTCCGCCGCATCAGGATTTGCCCGACATGACGCCGGAGCGGGAATTTACGCCTGGTCGATGAACCTTGACTGGACCTACAGGCTCACCTCGCGCTGGAGCGTTCTCACCTCCGCGGGCGTAACGCAGCTGACGGGGGATGCGGGTGATAGCCCGATCGTGCAACGTAAAACGTCGCCAACGGGAAGCCTGAAGGTGACGTACAGTTTCTGATTGCGGGTTGCTTATAGATATGAGCGCGCAATAGCGACGAATTTGAGCCGCCCCGGAAAGATGATGGGGCGGTAGTTTTTAAATGATGTTTAACAGCAGTCAGAATAATGAGTTGACTGACGTTTTATTAAGAACTGAGAGGCATCGACCTGACTCCGGAGCATTTGGAAACCAGAACCTCACTGAGAAGTGTGCCAATATGACGTGGCTATCATCCCTGTCCGGAGAATAAAGTGCTCGGAAAATTATTGTTAAAGTACATGCCAGGGTTACAAAATTTGTTAGCCTACGATAAAAGCTGGCTAAAACATGATGTTAAAGCTGGATTATCCGTTGCGGCTGTAGCGCTACCCGTTGCTATTGCTTATGCTGAATTGGCGGGTGTTGGGGCAATTGTGGGGCTCTATTCCTGCGTTTTACCGATGATAGCTTATGCACTGTTTGGTTCTTCACGTCAGCTTATTGTTGGCCCTGATGCAACGACCTGCGCCGTGATTGCAGCCGTCGTGTTTCCTCTTTCTGCAGGCAATCCTGAACTGCACTGGCAACTGACGATCGTCATGACATTGATGATGGGCGGGTGGTGCCTGCTTGCCAGTAAATTTCATCTGGGTGCACTTGCCGATCTCCTTTCTCATCCCATTCTTACAGGGTTGCTTAATGGCGTAGCCGTGACGATTATTGTCGGGCAATTAGGCAAGGTTTTGGGGATCAAGCTCGATGAAGCGCAGGTTATTGAGAAAATACTGGCCTTGCCAGGCCGACTTTTAGATAGCCATGTATTAACAATAGGGATATCACTTTTAACGTTAATTATTTTAATGGTTATCAAAACGTATCGCAGCAACTGGCCAGCACCTCTGATTGCCATTGTGATAACAACGATACTGGTATGGGGAACATCTGCGCAACAGTATGGTATTGCCACGATTGGGGGGGATGGCTTCCAGCCTGGTTTACCCGTCGTTAACTGGGGTGCGTTCCAGCCCGGTCCGATGCGAGAATTAGTGATCCCGGCGCTGAACCTGGCTTTAGTGAGTTTTGTCAGTCTGATGCTGACCGCTCGCAGTTTCGCCGCAAAAAATGGCTATGAAATTAATGCTGATGCAGAGTTCCGGGCACTGGGTATTGCGAACATTATGTCTGGGCTATCTCAGGGATTTGCCATCAGTGGAGCCGATTCCCGGACCGCGGTTAATGATTCCGTTGGGGGGAAAAGTCAGCTGGTTTCCATAGTCGCAGCCTTACTGATAGGTTTAGTGGTGGTATTTTTCACGCAGCCATTACAATTTATTCCGGTATCTGCATTAGGTATTGTTCTAATGTATGCATCGTGGTCATTAATTGATTTACGTGGGTTATGGAACCTGAGGCGAAGAAATAAACAGGCATTTCGCCTGGCCTTTTTCACGTTTGGCTGTGTTTTAATCATCGGTGTAATTCAGGGGATCGGCCTTGCGGTGTTGCTTGGCCTGTTACAGTTCCTGCGTACGGTATTTCGTCCCTCTGAGCACTTACTGGGGACTGACGAAAATGGAATGATCCACTCATTAGGGAATACAACCGATATTAAAATGGTCCCGGGCGTGCTGATGTATCGATTTAACTCACCGTTGACCTATTTTAATGTGGCTTATTTTAAACGTCGGGTATTGAACCTGGTTGATGGTGCAGCATTACAACCTAAATGGGTGGTTATTGATGCCGTGGCTTGCTTCACCTATTCAGATATCAGTGTCCTCGCAACCATTAATGAGTTAAAGCGTGACCTGAAAGCCCGACAGATTATGTTAATCCTTGCGGGCAGGAAAACGGAATTAACACGTTGGTTTAAAGAAAGTCGGCCAACGATGAATGATGATGACATGATTCTGGCGCCAGACCTCTATTTGGCACTCCGGTTCATTCAAAGCAAAGAGAGTGTGAGTGAATCAGGTGGTGATGCACAACCAAACCCTGGTTAAAGGCTTGCAGGCCACCCGCGAGCAAGCCATATCCCTTAGCGGTACAACGTCTTTTCCGCAACCGGAACAACCAACGCCGATCGCCAGTCCGCCAGCGTCAGTTGCGCAAGCCTGCCGAGCGCGATATAGAACGGATGCCCGGCATTGTCGACAAACACCGACAGAAAGCGGGTGCTCCACGGCAGCAGATGCCACGCCAGAAGCCGATCGCACTCCGACTCGCGGCCATTCTCGGCCAGCCATGCCGCCAGCAGCAGCAGGGTGCCGAAATGATCTTCCGGTTCATTTTGCTGCATCTGAAACGCGATATTGTTTTCCCGCATCCACTGGCGCAGCGCGAGGGTTGAATCGCCAAACAGCACGGATTCACGGTCCAGCCAGACGGAACCCCACGGCGGAGCGGGCAGGGCATAAGGACCAATGAACAGCCGTTGCCAGGCATCCGTCAGCGGTTCATCGGCAGATGAGGCAAAGGTTTCGGCAACGGGCAGCAGCGTTTCCGGCGGCAGGGGCCAGTCCTCTATCCATTCGCCAGCGGTAAGTGCCTGCACCAGCGGGGCTGTCTGCTCGCTGTCAGGGGCGAAGTAAAACAGCGCGCCCAGTACGCGGGCGCTGAACGCGAACGAGTCACGGTGTGAGACGTCTTTCATTAAACCTTCCTTGCTCGCGCGGTTATGTCCGCGCGACGTGATTAACCATTAATACAGACCAAAGCATAAACCAGGGTCATAGAATTCACCCCTTACACCTTCTCAATCTGCACCAGATTGGTGTGCTGCGGGTTGCCTTTTGCCAGCGGTGACGGGCGGTGCGTGGTCAGGGTGTTGATACACGAGCCGTGGTCGATACGATCGCCATTCATATTGGCATCGTGCCAGGCTCCCTGGCCCATGGCGCTTACGCCTGGCATGATGCGCGGCGTGACTTTGGCTTCTATTCTCACCTCACCGCGATCGTTAAAGACGCGCACCGTATCGCCGTTTTTAATGCCACGTTTCGCGGCATCAACGGGATTCAGCCAGACCTCCTGGCGGCAGGCCGCTTGCAGCACGTCGACGTTACCGTAGCTCGAGTGGGTGCGGGCTTTAAAATGGAAGCCAAACAGCTGCAGCGGGAACTGCGCGCGCTCGGGCGCATCCCAGCCGTCAAAGGTGGATGCATAGACGGGCAGCGGGCTGATGGTCTCATCTTTTGCCAGCTCCCAGGTCGCCGCAATATCCGCCAGCTTGCTGGAATAAATTTCAATCTTGCCTGAGGGCGTTTTAAGCGGGTTGGCTTCCGGGTTCTCGCGGAATTTTTTATAGGCCACAAAGTGTCCGTTCGGATCTTTGCGCTTATAGATGCCCATTTTTTTCAGCTCGTCATAGGACGGCAGCGTGGGATCTTTTGCGAGCATTTTGGCATACAGATACTGCAGCCACTCTTCCTGCGTTCGCCCTTCGGTAAATTTCTGATAGATATCCGGTCCGAGGCGTTTCGCCACTTCGCTCATGATCCAGTAGATAGGCTTGCGCTCAAACTTCGGCGCGGTCACGGGCTGGAGAAAAATCAGGTAACCCATGTTCCCGGCGTAATCGTTAGGGATAATGTCTTCCTGCTCGACGGTCATTAAATCTGGCAGCAGGATATCGGCGTATTTCGCCGATGAGGTCATAAAGTTGTCGATCACCACGATGGTTTCGCACTTGCTTTCGTCCTGCAGAATATCGTGGGTTTTATTGATATCGGAGTGCTGGTTAATAATGGTGTTGCCCGCATAGTTCCAGATGAACTTAATTGGCACGTCCAGCTTATCTTTACCGCGTACCCCGTCGCGCAGAGCGGTCATTTCCGGGCCACGGGCGATGGCGTCCGTCCAGCTGAAGCAGGAAATTTGCGTTTTGACCGGGTTTTCCGGCAGCGGCATACGTTCGATAGTGATGGTGTAGGTCGATTCACGGGCGCCGCTGTTGCCGCCGTTGATCCCCACGTTGCCGGTCAGAATCGGCAGCATCGCGATGGCGCGGGAGGTCAGTTCACCGTTCGCCTGACGCTGTGGTCCCCAGCCCTGGCAGATATAGGCCGGCTTCGCGGATCCAATCTCGCGGGCCAGTTTAATGATGCGGTCTGCAGGAATGCCGGTGATGCGCGAGGCCCACTCCGGCGTTTTCGCCGTGTTGTCCTCACCCTGGCCGAGAATGTACGCTTTGTAGTGACCGTTAGCGGGGGCACCTTCCGGCAGCGTTTTTTCGTCGTAGCCAACGCAGTATTTGTCCAGGAACGGCTGGTCAACCAGGTTTTCGTCGATCAATACCCAGGCAATCCCCGCCACCAGGGCGGCATCGGTACCCGGACGGATTGGGATCCACTCGTCTTCGCGTCCGGCTGCCGTATCGGTGTAGCGCGGGTCGATGACAATCATGCGTGCGTTAGAACGCTCGCGGGCCTGCTCCAGATAGTAAGTAATCCCGCCGCCGCTCATGCGCGTTTCCGCCGGGTTATTGCCGAACATCACCACCAGTTTGGTATTTTCGATATCCGAGGTGCTGTTGCCGTCGTTGCTGCCGTAGGTATAAGGCATCGCGCAGGCGATTTGCGCCGTGCTGTAGGTGCCGTAGTGGCTCAGGAAACCGCCGTAGCAGTTCATCAGGCGCGCCACCAGCGAAGCGTAAGGGGAGGAGCGGGTGATATTGCCGCCGACAATCCCGGAGGAGTAATTAATATACACCGCTTCGTTGCCGTACTTGCTGACCACGTCTTTCAGGCTGGTGGTGATGACGTTCAGCGCTTCGTCCCAGCTGATGCGCTCGAACTTGCCTTCACCCCGCTTACCCACGCGTTTCATCGGGTAGTTCAGACGGTCAGGGTGGTTGATGCGGCGGCGAATGGAGCGCCCGCGCAGGCAGGCCCGGACCTGGTGATTGCCGTAGATATCCTCACCGGTGTTATCCGTTTCGACCCAGTACACTTCGTCATCGCGGACGTGCAGACGCAGTGCACAGCGGCTGCCGCAGTTGACCGAACAGGCGCCCCAGACCACTTTATCTTCTGCCGGTTTCATTGCATTTTGTACCGCGGCTGCGGCGCTTTTCAGTCCAAAAGGCAACGAAATTCCGCCAGCGGCAAGCGCCAGAGAACCTATCGCCGTAGATTTCACGAGTGTTCGACGGCTAATCCCGCCGTGATGTTCGATATCGGACATGGCTCACCCCACCATTGTGATTACATATTATTTTTCCCGAAATGATAACCGGGCTAATGATGGGGTGAGTGTTACTTATTTGGAGGTATTAAATATTAATCCTTGTCAAATCAAAGGGGATTGACGGTGATTTACTGAGGTTCAGCCGGCGCATTATCCTGATTGCCGGCCGCCGCCCCGCTGCCCGTACGGGTGTACAAAATTTTAAAGGTGTCGTTGGCACAGTGGCCCACCACCTGAGCGTCCGGCTGGTCAGCCTGATCGTTCGGCACAATGTTCAGCGTAAAACCTGACTCCGGCACGCCGTTGTTGATGATCTTCTGCTGAATGTCGCTTTTCACGCGCTCGCAGGAGTCCGGTGCCGCCAGCGCGGCCGTTGAGGCACTCATTAACAGCAGGGCGGTAATCCAGGGTAACCGTTTCATCTGTAGCTCCTTTTCTCTGTGTAGAGATTAATTTTAGCAGGCTTCGTGTAAACAACTGTATTTGCTAATATGATTGGGAATAATCTCTCTGTATTGGTAAAGAATGTGAAGAAATATGCAGCGATAACGCTCCTGGCAGCTACTCTCGCAGGGTGTGATAACAACTCCGCGCCGCTGTCGTTTACGCCCGAGATGGCGAGTTTTTCGAACGAATTCGATTTCGACCCTCTTCGCGGCCCGGTCAAGGATTTTACCCAGACGCTGTTCAACGAGAAGGGTGAAGTGTCCAAACGGGTCACCGGCACTGTGTCGGCGGAAGGGTGTTTCGATACGCTGGAGCTGCACGATCTGGAGGCTAACACGGGCGTAGCGCTGGTGCTGGATGCCAACTACTACATCGATGCAGAAACCCAGCAGCGTAAGGTGAAGCTGCAGGGCAAATGCCAGCTGGCCGAACTGCCGTCAGCCGGGGTGACGTGGGATACCGACGACAACGGCTTCGTGGTGGCCGCACATGGTAAAGAGATGGAGGTGAAGTACCGCTACGATGCGGATGGCTACCCGCTGGGCAAAACCACCGTCTCCGGGGATCAGCATTTATCGGTACAGTCGACGCCGTCTAAGGATCTGCGCAAAAGAATGGATTACTCGGCCGTGAGCCTGTTAAACGATAAGCCGCTGGGCAACGTGACGCAGAGCTGCGACTACGATCGCCACAATAACCCGGTGAGCTGCGATCTGACGATCACGGACGACAGCGTCAAACCCGCCGTTGAGCGCAAGTACACCATCAAAAACACGATTGAGTATTACTGAGAATGAAACCGCGCAGGCTACTGCGCGGTTGGTTTCAGCAGGCTGGCACCTGACGGCTTGTGACCGGCCAGATGCTGATGCTGGAAAATGCACATGCGGATGGTATTGCGGTATTCACCATTGATAAAGAACTCATGAATCAGCTCGCCTTCTACCATAAAGCCCAGCTTGCGGTAGATATGGATCGCTTTTTCGTTCTCTTTATCCACGATCAGATAAAGCTTGTAGAGATTCAGTACGTTGAATCCGTAATCCATCGCCAGCTTCGCCGCCCGGGAGGCCAGGCCTTTCCCCTGGTGCTCCGGCGAAATAATGATCTGGAACTCCGCCCGGCGGTGAACGTGGTTGATCTCAACCAGCTCCACCAGCCCAGCTTTGTCGCCTTCACACTCCACCACAAAACGACGCTCGCTCTGATCGTGAATGTGCTTGTCGTAAAGATCCGACAGCTCGACAAAGGCTTCGTACGGCTCTTCGAACCAGTAGCGCATCACGCTGGCGTTATTGTCGAGCTGGTGGACAAAGCGCAGGTCTTCACGCTCCAGCGGCCGGAGTTTTACGTCACAGGGCGCCGACATTATGGGGCTACCGTACGACCAGTGCGGCGATCCAGGCAGCGCAGGGTGTTCGGCTCCCAGTAGGCATTGACGTTCGCACTTTGCTGACACTTATCGCGTGCGTCAAAGGCGACATCTTCTTTGTCCCATTCTTTTTCAGCACGTTTGTTGACCTTCTGACGAAGGCTGCGGGTGTCATTCCATTGTTCTTTGTCCATCGCGGCGTTCTGGCGGCTTTGCGCGCTGTCACCAGACTCAATAATGAGCTTGCTGGTTTCCGCTGTCGCAGAGGCGGCAAAGGCGAACGATGTCAGCGCCAGCAGGGCTGTCAGACAAAGGCGTTTGCTTAATGTAGTCATAGCGTTTCCTTTTAAATGGGTGCAGATGAGCAAGTTTCCCCGTTCAGATTCTACACCAAAGAGCAATAACGGCATACCCGCGGAGCAAGTATGGAAAAGTAAAGGGCATCATCAGGTATGATGGTTAAATAAATCCTCACCTGACGTGAAATATGCTCAAAACGACGCTGCTTTTTTTTGCCACTGCGCTATGCGAAATCATCGGTTGCTTCCTGCCCTGGCTCTGGCTGAAGAAGGGGGGAAGCGCACTGCTGCTGGTCCCGGCGGGCGTCGCGCTGGCTCTGTTTGTCTGGCTGTTAACGCTGCATCCGGCGGCCAGTGGGCGCGTTTACGCGGCTTACGGCGGCGTCTATGTCTGCACGGCGCTGCTGTGGCTGCGCGTGGTGGACGGCGTCAAACTCAGCGCATATGACTGGGCCGGGGCGCTGATTGCCCTGTGCGGTATGCTGATTATTGTGGCGGGATGGGGCCGTGCTTGAGCCCCCCGGGTTTTGTGATCGTTAGCTGATTTTATGATCATTATACTTGTATGGTAGTAGGGTTGATGGGTAAATTTCCAGCATCACAACGAACGATGTAAGGAAAGGAATTATGAAGATTGTCGCGGCTGACGTGTTTGTTACCTGCCCGGGGCGGAACTTTGTCACCCTTAAAATCACTACCGATGAAGGGATCGTTGGCCTCGGTGACGCCACGCTGAACGGGCGTGAGCTCTCCGTTGCTTCCTACCTGAAAGATCACCTCTGCCCGCAGCTGATTGGCCGCGACGCGCACCGTATCGAAGATATCTGGCAATTCTTCTATAAGGGCGCCTACTGGCGCCGCGGGCCGGTCACCATGTCGGCTATCTCCGCTGTGGATATGGCGCTCTGGGACATCAAAGCCAAAGCGGCAAATATGCCGCTCTACCAGCTGCTGGGCGGCGCATCCCGTGAGGGCGTAATGGTCTACTGCCACACCACCGGGCACACCATTGACGACGTGCTGGAAGATTACGCCCGCCATAAGGAGATGGGCTTTAAGGCGATCCGCGTCCAGTGCGGCGTGCCGGGCATGAAAACCACCTACGGCATGGCTAAAGGGAAGGGATTGGCCTACGAGCCCGCCACCAAAGGCGACTGGCCGGAAGAGCAGCTCTGGTCCACTGAGAAATACCTCGATTTCACGCCAAAACTGTTTGACGCGGTGCGCAGTAAATTTGGCTTCAATGAGCATCTCCTGCACGACATGCACCACCGCCTGACGCCCATCGAAGCGGCGCGCTTCGGCAAGAGTATCGAAGCGTTCCGCATGTTCTGGATGGAAGACCCAACGCCTGCGGAAAACCAGGAGTGCTTCCGCCTGATCCGCCAGCATACCGTCACGCCAATTGCGGTGGGCGAGGTGTTCAACAGCATCTGGGACTGCAAGCAGCTTATCGAAGAGCAGCTTATCGACTATATCCGCACCACTATCACCCATGCGGGGGGGATCACCGGGATGCGCCGCATCGCGGACTTCGCGTCGCTCTATCAGGTGCGTACCGGCTCGCACGGCCCGTCCGATCTGTCGCCGATCTGCCACGCGGCCGCGCTGCATTTCGACCTGTGGGTGCCGAACTTCGGCGTGCAGGAATATATGGGATACTCCGAACAGATGCTGGAAGTCTTCCCGCACAGCTGGCGCTTTGATAACGGCTATATGCATCCGGGCGAGAAGCCGGGGCTGGGCATTGAGTTTGATGAAAAGCTGGCGGCGAAATACCCGTACGATCCGGCCTATCTGCCGGTGGCCCGTCTCGAAGACGGCACGCTGTGGAACTGGTAACCGAGGAGCGAACGATGAAAAGCGTAGTGATTCAACAGCCGAACCAGCTGGTGATTGAAGAGCGTCCGCGCCCGGAGCCAGGCGCAGGGGAAGTCCGCGTCAAAATCAAGCTGGCCGGGATCTGCGGGTCAGACAGCCACATCTACCGCGGGCATAATCCGTTTGCAAAATATCCGCGCGTGATTGGCCACGAGTTTTTTGGCACGATCGACGCCGTGGGCGAGGGCGTAGAACCGTCCCGGTTAGGGGAGCGCGTTTCGGTGGATCCGGTGATCAGCTGCGGGCACTGCTACCCGTGCTCCGTCGGCAAGCCTAACGTCTGCACCTCGCTGGTGGTGCTGGGCGTCCACCGCGACGGCGGATTCAGCGAATATGCCGCCGTGCCCGCTAAAAATGCCTGGCGCATCCCGGATGCGATCCCGGATAAACACGCCGTGATGGTTGAACCTTTCACCATTGCCGCCAACGTGACGGGGCAGGCTAGCCCTACCGAACAGGACGTTGCGCTGATCTACGGCGCAGGGCCGATGGGACTGGTCACCGTACAGGCGCTAAAGGGCGTCTACAACGTGAAGCAGGTTATCGTCGTCGACAGAATCAATGAGCGTCTGGCCATGGCCCAGCGCAGCGGCGCGGACTGGGTCTTTAATAACGGCGAAACGTCGCTGCAGGCCGCGCTGGACGAAAAAGGCATCAAGCCGACGCTGATTATTGATGCCGCCTGTCATCCGTCGATTTTGCAGGAGGCGGTCACCCTGGCTTCCCCGGCGGCGCGCATCGTGCTGATGGGCTTCTCCAGCGAGCCGAGTCAGATAGTCCAGCAGGGGATTACCGGTAAAGAGCTGGCGATCTTCTCCTCGCGCCTCAATGCCAACAAATTCCCGGTCGTCATCGACTGGCTTGAAAAAGGGCTGATCGATCCGGAAAAACTGATCACCCATACCTTTGACTATCACCATGTAACAGACGCCATCGAACTGTTTGAAAAAGACCAGCGGCAGTGCTGCAAGGTTTTACTGACGTTCGGGCAATAACCCTACACGCGGTTAAGAGCCCGCGAAGACGGGCTCTCAGTGGTACGCATCTTACCTTTAGAGATAGCCATTATGACGCAAGCACAACCTCAAAGAACCACCTCAGATCTGGTGAAAGCCGCCGTCTCCGGCTGGCTGGGCACCGCGCTGGAGTTTATGGATTTCCAGCTCTACTCGCTGGGGGCGGCGCTGGTATTTCATGAAATCTTCTTCCCGGAACAGTCGGCCGCGATGGCGCTGATTCTGGCGATGGGAACCTACGGCGCGGGCTACATCGCGCGTATCGTCGGGGCCTTTATCTTCGGCAGAATGGGCGACAGCATTGGTCGTAAAAAGGTGCTGTTTATCACCATCACCATGATGGGGATCTGCACCACGCTGATTGGCGTGCTGCCGACCTACGCGCAGATCGGCATTTTTGCGCCCGTACTGCTGGTGACGCTGCGTATCATTCAGGGGCTGGGCGCCGGGGCGGAGATCTCCGGGGCGGGGACCATGCTGGCGGAGTACGCCCCGAAAGGGAAACGCGGCATCATCTCCTCGCTGGTGGCGATGGGGACTAACTGCGGGACGCTGAGCGCCACGGCGATCTGGGCCATTATGTTCTTCGCCCTCGATCGTGAACAGCTGCTCGCCTGGGGCTGGCGCGTGCCGTTCCTTGCCAGCGTCGTGGTGATGATCTTTGCCATCTGGCTGCGAATGAACCTCAAGGAGAGCCCGGTCTTTGAGAAAGTAAACGATGCAGAAACCGTGCAGCCGGACACCTCGCTGGGTTCCATGGTGAAAAGTAAATCCTTCTGGCTGGCGACCGGCCTGCGCTTCGGTCAGGCGGGCAACTCGGGGCTGATCCAGACCTTCCTCGCGGGTTATCTGGTCCAGACGCTGCTGTTCGATAAAGCGATTCCCACCGACGCGCTGATGATAAGTTCCATTCTCGGGTTTATCTCCATCCCGCTGCTGGGCTGGCTTTCCGACAAAGTGGGGCGCAGGCTGCCGTACATTATCCTCAATATCTCCGCCATTATTCTGGCGTACCCGATGCTGTCGATTATCGTCGATAAGAGCTATGCGCCGGGGACAATCATGCTCTCGATCATCGTTATCCATAACTTCGCCGTGCTGGGGCTGTTTGCGCTGGAAAATATCACCATGGCGGAGATGTTTGGCTCGCGAAATCGCTTTACCCGTATGGCTATCTCCAAGGAGGCGGGCGGTCTGGTGGCGGTGGGCTTTGGCCCGGTACTGGCGGGGATTTTCTGCAATATGACGGGTTCCTGGTGGCCGATTGTAGCCATGCTGGTGGCCTATTCCGTGATTGGGCTGGTTTCGGCGTTCCTGATGCCGGAAGTCCGCGACCGCGACCTCAGCGCGGCTGAAGATGCCGCCGAGGCCGCGCCGAAAGAGCGCGTGGGTTACGGCGCGGTCTCCACGCGACGCTAGTGGTTTATATCTTTCGTGATTTATCACACAACTTTTTGTTTATGTCACACCACCTGAGCAAAAGTTAATATAAATCAAAAACTCAAACGGCAGTATCAGTATGGTTGATGGCAGTATTGTTTTACCCCAACTGCCATTCTAGTTGGTGTAGTCAGCAGGCGCTGCCGCTCTGGACTGGGGGCGGCAGCGATCCACAGCTTTCTAATTAGCGAGTCTTAATCATGGAAAACACCTTATTACAGGCCAATGCGACGCTGCCTCAGTACGATCGCGACAGCCTTAAAGCACGCATTGTACATTTAGGCTTCGGCGCATTTCACCGCGCGCATCAGGCGGTGTATGCGGACATCCTCGCGGCTGAACACGGCAGCGACTGGGGCTACTGTGAGGTTAACCTGATTGGCGGCGAGCAGCAGATTGCCGACCTGAAGGCGCAGGATAACCTCTACACCGTAGCGGAAATGTCTGCCGATGCCTGGACGTCCCGCGTGGTTGGCGTAGTCAAAAAGGCCCTGCACGCGCAGGTCGACGGGCTGGAAAGCGTGCTGGCGGCAATGTGTGAACCGCAGGTGGCGATTGTCTCGCTGACCATCACCGAAAAAGGCTACTGCCACTCTCCGGCAACCGGGCAACTGATGCTCGATCATCCTTTCATCGTTGCCGATCTGCAAAACCCGCATCAGCCGAAATCCGCGCCGGGCGTGGTGGTGGAAGCGCTGGCGCGCCGTAAAGCGGCAGGGCTGCCCGCGTTTAGCGTGATGTCCTGCGACAACATGCCGGAGAACGGTCACGTGATGCGCAACGTAACCTGCGCGTACGCCCGGGCGGTAGACGGCGAGCTGGCGGACTGGATCGAGGCTAACGTTACCTTCCCGTCAACCATGGTGGACCGCATCGTACCGGCGGTCACACCCGATACGCTGGATAAAATCGCGCAGCTGACCGGCGTACGCGATCCGGCGGCGGTGGCCTGCGAGCCGTTCCGCCAGTGGGTTATCGAGGATAACTTTGTGGCCGGGCGTCCGGAATGGGAAAAAGCCGGAGCCGAACTGGTTTCAGACGTGATCCCGTTTGAAGAGATGAAGCTGCGCATGCTCAACGGCAGCCACTCTTTCCTGGCCTACCTGGGCTATCTGGCCGGTTATCAGCACATCAATGAGTGTATGGAAGACGAACACTATCGCGTCGCCGCGCACGCGCTGATGCTCAACGAGCAGGCGCCGACCCTGAAAGTGAAGGGCGTCGATTTAGAACGCTACGCTGACCTGCTGATCTCTCGTTACAGTAACCCGGCCCTGCGCCACCGTACCTGGCAAATTGCGATGGACGGCAGCCAGAAGCTTCCGCAGCGGATGCTGGATCCCGCGCGCTGGCACCTGGTGCACCAGACGCCTTTCCCACTGCTGGCGCTGGGCGTGGCTGGGTGGATGCGCTATGTCGGTGGCGTGGACGAGCAGGGTAACGCCATCGACGTGAGCGATCCGCAGCTGGCGGTGATTCAGGCGGCGGTGAAGGGAAGTGCCGAAGGGGAAAGCCGGGTTAACGCGCTGCTCGGCATTGAGGCCATTTTTGGGAAAGAGTTGCCGCGAGAAAAAGCCTTCACAGATGCCGTGATGAGCGCGTATCAGACGCTGCTGCAGAAGGGGGCTAAGACCACGGTGGCGGAGTACGTGTCGCACCTGTAATTCAACACATGCCGCCGTTCGCGGCGGCATGTCGGCGCACAATTTAGTGCATGCCCAGACGAATCAGTTCAATTGGTTCGAACTTACCTTCGCATCCTTCCACTTCCACCGTTTTGCCACGGCGCACCTGCGCGGCATCCAGCCCGTCGCTGTGGATCGCCTTAATCACGCCGGTTTTGCCGGTGCCGCTAATCATGACGCGGCTGCCGGTGGTGATTGCATTGCGGTTACGGTCGTATGTCATCATGGTATTTTCTCCTCTCTAAACTATCCGTTACGGCGCTATTTCAGGTTTTGCCGTTCACGGGGCACTATAAATACGCCTGTCTGCCAGTCATGTTTTTGTTTTTGATCAAACTCACACTTTTTTCTTTATTACATGGGGCGTTGACGCTTCACGACGGTAATTTACAAAGCAGACCGTTATTTTCACTTATTGATAGTTTCTACGGGGAAGCGTTGAGGATTGGTTTATATTCCCGATGCCATTCTGGTTGCAGGAAATAACCCTTCATCGGAATAAGGAGTCAGGCTTATGTATAAGAAGATTTTGATGCCTGTTGACGTGTTTGAAATGGATTTAAGCGACAAAGCGGTTCGCCACGCGGCTAACCTCGCGAAGGCCGAGGGCGCGTCGATTACCCTGGTCAATATTCTGCCTGCCAGCAGCCGGTCTCTGCTGCGCGGATTCAACGCCGATATCAAAAAGTTTGAAGAGTATATGAGCGCAGAATCCGGGAAGAAAATGAACGAGTTAAAACGACTGTTCGATATCTCCCCGGAGAATATCCACACTCTGGTTCGTTTTGGCAGCGTCCGCGATGAAATTATCAAGCTGAGCAAAGAAGGGGAATATGACGTGATTGTCATCGGGTCAAGAAATCCGGGCATCACCACCCATCTGTTGGGGTCAAATGCTGAATCTATTCTGCGCTACGCCACAATTCCGGTGTTAGTCGTTCGCTAATTACGGCGCCGCCCGCGAAAAGGGCGGCAAATATCACTCTTCGCTAAACCACTCGCTATTTTCCTGACGAATAAGCTGCACGGATTCGCCTATCTCCTGCAGATGCAGGGTCATCGCTTTTTCCACGCCGTCCGGGTCGCGTTTTTCCAGCGCGCTGAAAATATCGTGATGCTGGCGGAGCAGCATTTCCGGCGGGGAGACGTGATCGAGGCTCATGTAGCGCACCCGGTCAATGGTGGCCTTGATGTTCTCGATGGTATCCCAGGCCAGCTGGCAGTCTGCAATTTGCGCCAGCTTCTGGTGAAACTCATCATCAAGCTGGAAGAAATCGTTGAGCTGTTTACGGTCAATCGCAATGCGCTGCTGATGCAGGTTTTGCTCCAGCAGGTAACACTGGTTGTCATTAATGAGCGTCGCGGCACGGCGCACCACCGCACATTCGATCGCCTGGCGTACGAAACAGCCGTTGCGCACCTGTGAGAGTGAAATTTTGTTCACGTAGCTGCCGCGCTGCGGGCGGATCTGAATCAGGCCGTTCTCCGCAAGCTTAATAAATGCTTCACGCACCGGCTGACGAGACACGTCAAAACGCACGGAGACCTCTTTTTCAGAAAGCGGCGTTCCCGGTGGGATCAGGCAATGGACAATATCACGTCGCAGAATGCGATAGATTTGCTGGTTTACGGGCTGGGTGGGATTGAGTTGCGATTCAGCGGCCATGAGTTGTCATTTCTCAGAGAGTTAGCCCGAACATACTACCATTCTTTTATGACCCGAAACAGACCCGGCCCGCGGGCCGGGAAGGGCTTATTTAGCCACGATGGACGCTAAGTCCGGCAAAACTCTGGCTGACCGGCATCATTTCCACGGTATTGATGTTGACGTGTTTTGGCAGCGTTGCGACCCACCAGACCGTTTCGGTGACGTCTTCCGGCGTCAGGGCGTTGGCGTTTTCGTAGGTTTTATCCGCTTTCGCGTCATCACCTTTGAAGCGCACGTTGGAGAATTCGGTGCCGCCTACCAGCCCCGGCTCGATATCGGTGACGCGAATGGCGGTGCCGTGCAGGTCGGTGCGCAGGTTCAGGCTGAACTGGCGCACAAACGCTTTGGTCGCGCCATAGACATTACCGCCCGCGTAAGGCCAGCTCCCGGCGGTAGAACCGATGTTGATAATGTGGCCGCGGTTGCGCTCGACCATGCCCGGCAGCACCGCGCGTGTCATGTACACCAGCCCTTTGTTGTTGGTGTCGATCATGTTTTCCCAGTCTTCAACGCTGGCTTTGTGGGCAGGCTCCATGCCCAGCGCCAGACCGGCGTTGTTGACCAGCACGTCGATGGCACGCCACTCTGCCGGCAGGCTGGCAATCATCTCTTCAATGGCCGCACGGTTACGCACGTCCAGCTGCGCGGTCAGGATGCTGTCACCTAAATCGTCCTTCAGCTCCTGCAGGCGCTCCTGACGACGGCCCGTTGCAATCACCTTATGCCCGTTGGCGACGAAGCGACGCGTGATGCTTTCACCAAAACCTGCCGTTGCCCCGGTAACTAAAATAATCATCTCACTGTTCCTCAACGCTTTTTGTGTGGTACTAACATAGCACGCCCGCAGAGGGTGCGTTAAGGCAACATTTGTATGACGGCGTTGCAGGCGATGGCGGCCTGGCCTACTCTGGGAAGATATTCGTTCGGAGGAGTGAAAGATGACGGCCACCAACCCCTTTTTTGACATTAGCCTGCTGCCTTACCAGGCTCCCCATTTTGATACCATCAAAGACGAGCATTATCGTCCGGCCTTCGATGAAGCGCTTCGTCAGAAGCGGGCGGACATAGAGGCGATAGTCTCTCACACCGCTGCGCCAGACTTCACTAACACCGTGCTGGCGCTGGAGAAAAGCGGCGTCATGCTCGCGCGCGTCAGCAGCATTTTCTTCGCCATGACCTCCGCGCACACCAATGCGTACCTGCAGGAACTGGAGGAGCAGCTCTCCACCGAACTTGCCGCGCTGGCGAACGACATCTGGCTGAACGACACTCTTTTCGCCCGCGTCGAGAGCGTCTGGCAGGACCGCGCCGCGCTGGATGCCGAATCCCGTCGGCTGGTCGAGGAGACGTACCAGCGCTTTATTCTGGCCGGCGCGCGCCTGAATGAAGCGGAAAAAGCCGAGCTGAAGGCGCTGAATACCGAGGCCGCGTCCCTGACCAGCCAGTTTAACCAGCGCCTGCTGGCCGCTAACAACGCGGGCGGGCTGGTGGTTGATTACGCGCACCAGCTTGAAGGCCTTAGCGCCGAAGAGATTGCCGCCGCGGCGCAGGCCGCCGCGGAAAAAGGGCTTAACGACCGCTGGCTGATCCCGCTCCTGAATACGACACAGCAGCCTGCGCTAGCCGCGCTGCGCAATCGGCAGACGCGCGAAAACCTGTTCAACGCCGGCTGGACGCGCACCCAGAAAGGGGATGAAAACGACACCCGCACGCTGATCCTGCGCCTTACGGCGCTGCGGGCGCGCCAGGCCCGTCTGCTCGGCTTTGAGGATTACGCCAGCTGGAGCATCGCCGACCAGATGGCGAAAACCCCGGCCGCCGCGCTGGAATTTATGCGCGGGATTGTGCCCGCCGCGCGTGCCCGCGCGGAACGCGAGCAGGCCGATATTCAGAAGGTCATTGATGACGAGCAGGGTGGCTTCACCGTGCAGGCCTGGGACTGGGCCTTTTATTCCGAGCGCGTGCGTCAGGCGAAATATGCCCTCGATGAATCGCAAATTCGACCCTATTTTGCGCTCAATACCGTTTTACAGGACGGTGTATTCTGGGCGGCCAGCCAGCTGTTTGGCATTCGTTTTGTGGAGCGTTTCGACATTCCGGTTTATCACCCTGACGTCCGCGTATGGGAAATTTTTGACCATACCGGTGAGGGCATGGCGCTGTTTTACGGCGACTTCTTTGCCCGCGATTCCAAGCAGGGCGGGGCCTGGATGGGCAATTTCATCGAGCAATCCTACGAGCTTGCTGCCCGCCCGGTGATCTACAACGTCTGCAACTACCAAAAGCCGGGTAACGGCGGCGTCGCGCTTCTCTCCTGGGATGACGTGATAACCCTGTTCCACGAGTTTGGCCATACCCTGCACGGTCTGTTTGCCAGCCAGCGCTTCGCCACGCTGTCCGGTACCAATACGCCGCGTGATTTCGTTGAATTCCCGTCGCAAATTAATGAGCACTGGGCCAGCCATCCTCAGGTGTTTAGCCACTATGCCCGTCATTACGAAACCGGTGACCCCATGCCGGACGCGCTGCGGGAAAGCATGCTCAACGCGACCCATTTCAACAAGGGCTATGACATGACGGAGCTGCTGAGTGCGGCGCTGCTGGACATGAACTGGCACGGCATCAGCGAGGCCGTGTCGAGCGTTGAAGAATTCGAAGCCGCGGCGTTGAAAAAAGAGGGGCTGGATCTGCCCGCTGTACCGCCGCGCTATCGCAGCAGCTACTTTGCCCATATCTTCGGCGGCGGCTACGCTGCGGGATATTACGCCTACCTGTGGACGCAAATGCTGGCGGACGATGGCTATCAGTGGTTCGTGGAACAGGGTGGATTGACGCGTGAAAACGGACAGAAATTCCGTGAGGCGATTTTGTCTCGCGGCAACAGCGCTGACTTAGCCGAACTTTATCGAAACTGGCGCGGACACGATCCGAAGATTGAACCGATGCTGGAGAATCGCGGGTTGAGCGCATAAAGCCACTTTTAGCTAAGAAGATAACCGGGCCCCGCGCCCGGTTTTTTTATAGGTCTGAAAGCTCGAAAATGGTCAAAAAAAGAACTGAAATTTACATTTATTAATAGTTTGAAATATATTTATATTAAATGTGCTTAAATTTGGGCGCTTTTACCAATCTCAATTTTATAATGCTCGCAAGTTTATTTAATTATTTATGCTGGCTGGTACATGGCCATTTATTGCATATAAGAATCATCGCAAAAAGATGATTATTATATTTTTATATCAGCCTAAAGTATTAATTTGCTCTGCCGATTAGCATGGGTGTGGTCGTGGTGGAAACCCATTTCCATTAACCACAAAAAATAAGCCGTTATTAAAATTCATCTCCAGAAGATGAACCTATGCTAATTATTAAGGAAGAGTCATGTTTAAAAATCTCAACATCGGCACCCGGCTTACCATAGCATTTGGCGCAATTGTGGTTTTAATGTCCGTCGTCTGCGGGCTGCTCTATTTGAGCTTTGACAGAGTGACGGCCGTCAGCAAGCTCAACGTTCATAGCTATAAAGTGGTCGATAACCTTCGCTCCGTAACCGAAAACCTGATCAACATGGAAACCGGCATTCGCGGTTTTGCGCTCACCGGCAATCAGGACGTTCTTCAACCCTTCACGCAGGGGGATGAGAGGTTTAAAAGCAAAGTTGACGAAATTGCAGGGCTTACGCGTGATAACCCGTCGCAGCAGCAAAAATTAACCACCCTCTCCAGGCTTGAAGAAGAATGGAAAAGGTCATTTGCGCTGCCGTTAATCCAGCGAAGAGAGAGCGTATCCCGCGGGGGGGAAGAGATGGATGCGTTCATCAGTAGCCTGGAGCGTAATACCGGAAAAGAGCAAATGGACGCCATGCGGGGTGTTATTCAGCAAGCGCTGAACGACGAGTACCGCATTATGGCTGAACGTCAAACCCGACTGGCTGAAGAACGCTTCCGTACGCGCATGATGATAATCCTGGGAATGATTGCGGCGGTTGTCACCGCGCTGCTGACGGGCATTTTGCTGTCGCGCAGTATTCTCCGACCGCTAAAGCAGGCCGTGAATACGGCGAACACTATTGCCGCCGGCGATCTCACCTCAACCATACGTATTACCCGGATGGATGAAACCGGTACGCTGCTTGCGGCTCTGGACAACATGCAGACCCAGTTGAAAACCCTTGTCACTGAAATCAAAGAGGCCGCGACGTCGGTGGATCTGGCTGCCGGTGAGATCGAGCAGGGCAATATGGAGTTATCGTCTCGTACCGAGGAGCAGGCGGCGGCGTTGCAGCAGACTGCCGCCAGCATGGAACAGCTGACGATGACCGTTCGGAACAATACCGAGGTCGCGGAGCATACGGCAACGTCAGCAAGAAAGACGGAAGCACTGGCACGTGAAGGTGAGTCTGCCGTGGGCGAAATGAGCGAAACGATGCAGAATATCTCGGCTAACGCTCTGAAGATAAAGGAAATCACCAGCGTTATAGAAGGGATTGCTTTCCAGACTAATATTCTGGCGCTGAATGCGGCGGTCGAGGCTGCACGTGCCGGTGAGCATGGTCGTGGCTTCGCCGTGGTGGCGACGGAAGTCAGAAATCTCGCTCAGCGCAGCGCAACGGCGTCCAAAGAAATTGGGGCGCTGATTGAGCATGCCGTTGAGGATGTCGATAACGGTGTGTCGGTGGCATCCAGAACGGCAGAGACGATTTTGCGGGCTGCGAGCAACGTGGCTACGCTGGCAGAAACTATGGACAGTCTTTCAATGGCCTCGGTTGAGCAAATGCAGGGCATCATGCAAATCAGCGCTGCTGTCACCCAGATGGATGGTGTGACGCAGGGTAATGCGGCGCTCGTTGAGCAGTCCGCAGCGGCATCGCAGGCGCTGACCGAGCAGTCCAGGACACTGAAGCAGATGACGGAAAACTTTGCTATTTGAGCAGCAAAAGCATAATCAAAAGGTAAAGCTCCGGTGTTTTAAACGCGAATTTTAATCAAACCAGCAACGGGGGCGCTAATAAAAAGGGGCGTCCCCGTGAATAATGAAGAAAATAGCCGAGCGTCAGTGACAAATTAAAAATACTGACTACGATTTCGTAATACGAAAATTTAAAAGGAGTTTCTGATGGCGATTGCTGTGGTGACAGTTTTACTCTTCCTGTTGATGTTCCCGGCGGCTATTCACATTTTGCTACAGCTCGTTGGAGGCTGGTGTGACGCGTAGCTTCCCTGGTTAATCCGGTCTTTTGGGCCGTCATCTGATTTTCAATAAGCAGCGCTACGCTACATTTTTAATTTTATTGTACGATCGTCTGGACGCGGGTCATCGCGAAACGCGAGCCGGATAATTTACAGGCAGGAAGTATGTCTCTTCGTTCGCTGCGGGCGTTATGCCTGACAAGTTTTTTCATTGCGGATGTCCGTGATGGCCTTGGTCCTTTTCTCGGTATCTTTCTGACAGAACGCCACTGGAGTCCCGATGATATCGGCATCCTGATGACTGCCGGTGGGCTGGCGGGATTGCTGGCTACGCTCCCGGCGGGGGTAATTACTGACACTTCGCGGAACAAACGCGCCGTACTGGCGCTGCTCTGCACTTTGATCACCCTGAGCACGCTGCTGCTCTGGTTTAGCCAGCAGACCAGCGTTGTTGCCGTCTCACAAATGGTCACCGGCATCTGCGCGGCGTTTGTCGGGCCGCTCATCGCCGGGATTACGCTGGGCCTGACCGGCCAGCGCGGGTTCAGCGCGCAGATGGGCAAAAATGAGGCGTTCAATCACGGCGGCAATTTTGTCACCGCAGTGATAGCAGGTGGTATTGCCTGGTACTGGGGCGTCGGGGGGATTTTCCTGCTGATGACCTGCACGACGCTGCTGACGCTCTGCGCGCTGCTTGCCATCCGCAACGGGGACATTGATAACGATGCGGCGCGAGGGCTTTCATCCTCAGGTAGCGTTCCTGTCCCCGGCTTCGCGGTGCTGATTAAAAACCGGGCGCTGTTTGTGACCGGGCTGACGCTACTGCTGTTCCACCTGGCGAATGCCGCACTGCTGCCGATGCTGAGCATGAGGGTGGCCGCGGCACCCGCCTCGATCAACCCTGGCCTGTACGCGGCAGGCACCGTCATCATCTCGCAGGCGGTGATGATCCCCGTTGCCATCTGGGTTGCAGGCCGAATAGAACTCTACGGCTACTGGCGTTTGATTATGCTGGCGCTGTTGGTTATGCCGGTGCGCGCGGCGCTGGCGGCATCGACCGACGCGCCGTTAATGATGATCCCGGTACAAATTCTCGACGGTCTCGCCGCCGGGATCCTGGGTGTCGTCGTACCGTCGTTTATTGTGGTGCTGCTGCGCGGAAGCGGGCACGTTAATGCCGGGCAGAGTGTGGTGATGCTGATGCAGGGAGTGGGGGCAGCCATGAGCCCGGCGTTAACCGGGACGATCGCCGGTCGTTACTCGTTTGCGACGGCATTCAGTGTCCTGAGCGCGATTGCGCTGGCCGCCGTCGTGCTCTGGTGGCGCGTTGCTCATCGAAGCTGGGAAACAAACGCGCCGGATGAAGCTTAGCCCCACCCGGCGTAGCATTTAAGCCAGTTCGTTAGGGCACGGTTCACCCTTTTCTAACTGCTGAAGATTCCCCAGCGTGGTTTCCGAAATGCTGATCAGCGCTTCGGCAGTCAGAAACGCCTGGTGGCCGGTAAACAGGACGTTATGGCAGGCAGACAGACGGCGGAACACGTCGTCCTGGATCACATCGTTGGACTTGTCTTCAAAGAACAGATCGCGCTCGTTCTCATACACGTCCATCCCCAGCGCGCCAATTTTCTGGGTTTTCAGCGCTTCAATAGCAGCCTGAGAGTCAACCAGACCGCCGCGACTGGTGTTGATGATCATCACGCCGTCTTTCATCTGGTCAAACGCCGCCTGGTTAAGCAGGTGGTAGTTTTCCGGCGTCAGCGGGCAGTGCAGGGAGATCACGTCGGACTGCGAGAACAGCGTCGGCAGGTCGACGTACTCCACGCCCAGATCCAGCGCTGCGGCGCTCGGGTACGGATCGAATGCCAGCAGACGCATGCCGAAGCCTTTCAGAATGCGCAGGGCAGCCACGCCAATTTTACCGGTGCCGATCACGCCCGCGGTTTTGCCGTACATGGTAAAGCCGGTCAGCCCTTCCAGCGAGAAGTTGGCGTCACGCGTACGCTGATAAGCGCGGTGAATACGACGGTTGAGCGACATCATCATGCCAATCGCATGTTCTGCTACCGCTTCCGGGGAGTACGCCGGGACGCGAACCACCTTCAGACCCAGCTCTTTTGCCGCGTCGAGATCCACGTTGTTGAAGCCGGCGCAGCGCAGGGCGATATACTTCACTCCCTGCTTTTTCAACTCTTCCAGCACCGGACGACTGCCGTCATCGTTAACAAAAATGCAGACGCCTTCACAGCCGTGCGCCGTTTTGGCGGTTTTTTCGGACAGCAGAAAGTCGAAAAATTCAAGCTCAAACCCGTAAGCTTCGTTAACATGTTGCAGATACTTTTTGTCGTACTGCTTTGTGCTATATACCGCGAGTTTCATAAGACTTTCTCCAGTGATTTTGCATTCACGTTAGCATGATTAAAATTATCTTACAATTTCTAAAATATTATTGAATTCAATAAGTTCTATCAATTATTCTAGAGCATATATACACCCTAACTCCATGATATTCTTAGTACGAGAAATCTTCGGCGCGACTCGGTTCAAATCAGGTTGGGCAAAACGGAGTGGGTAACGGGTGCGAAAAACGCATATCGGTATTACTTGAAAGAATGGCAATAGGGTATGAAAACTGCAATCCTTCCGGATGTGATGGGACGATATTAGGAACCGGGTGAGTTTCTGAAAAGAGGGAGAATGATGCATGTCGCAACAAGTGGAGTTATCCTTATCTGCGCCGATGTTGCCTGTTTTGTACTATTTTATAGCATCTATTGCGGTTTTCTTCTTACTGTTGATTGGAAAACTCAAGGTCAATAGGCTCCGTAAATATCCATTGTTCATTGCCTATACGCTGTTTGTGATAGCGATTGCAGCCATCCAGATTAATGTTTTTGCCAACGGCTATGAGTTTGTTCGCGGTTTTTTACATATCGATTTTGATCCATGGCGGTACGATTCAGTGTATTGGGGGTCGTTGATATTCGCCATGCTCTACCTATTGGCAATGCCCAGGAACAGGTATTAGTTACGCAGTGTTTTCCCGTTTTTACGTCTGAGATAATGCGTAACCCACTGAATCTAAAATGTGTTCTGTAGGTTACGCATAGCAAAAAGTTTTCTCATACTCTTTACAGCATCTATCCTTTATCTTGGGGTTAACTTCAACTCAACCGCCAAACATGCGACAATATTCGGCATTGCCGGCTTAATTCTTTCGAAAAATCAGGATATTAACTGCCCATGAAGGGTAAATACAAAGCCGCTATTGCGGTTTTACTGCTGTTGATTTTGGTGCCGCTGACGCTGCTGATGACGCTCGCCCAGTGGGTGCCGACGCTCGCCGGGATCTGGCTCCCCGTCGGGACGCGCATTGCTTTCGAAGAAAGCCCAAAACTGACTCGCCACGCGCTGGTGATCCCCGATCTTCGCTATCTGGTGGAAGACTGCGAAATTGCCCGCATCGATAACGTGACGCTGTCACATCCGAGCCGCTGGAAACTGGACATCGGCGCGCTGGATCTTAACACCGTCTGCCTGAGCAAAATTCCCCAGTCTGCACCCTCAACGGTCGCCCCCAAAACGCTGGCCCAGTGGCAGGCTGTGTTGCCCAATACCTGGCTCACCATTCACCGTCTGACGCTCTCGCCCTGGCAGCAGTGGCAGGGCGAGCTCAATGCGTCACTGACGCCCTCCAGCCAGGAGATCGCTTACCGAGGCGAACAGGTCAGCATCAAAGGCACGCTTCGCGGCCAGACTCTCTCGGTCAGCCAGTTCGATGTTCAGCTCCCTGACCAGGCGCAGCCGATTAAGCTGGTGGGCGAGTTCACTTTGCCGCTGGTGCCGGACGGCGTGCCGGTGAAAGGCCATGCGGTCGCGACCTTTAACGTGCCACAGTTAACGTCTCTGGTCGATGCCGATCTCGACTGGGAAGACAATCAGGGACAGCTGGTGGTGATGGCGCGGGATAACCCCGATCCGCTTCTCGACCTGCCGTGGCAGATCACGGCGGAACAGCTGAACATCAGCGACGGGCGCTGGAACTGGGATCTTTCGGGTATGCCGCTGAGCGGGCGCGTGTCCCTTCGCGCCGACAACTGGCAGCAGGGGCTGGAGAAAGCCACCCTGACCGGACGACTGAACGTGTTGACGCAAGGCGATGCGGGTAAAGGTAACGCGGTACTGAACATTGGGCCCGGCAGGCTCAGCATGGAAAACAGCAACATGCCGCTGCATCTGAGCGGCGAGGCGAAGCAAAACGATCTCATTCTTTACGCCAAATTGCCCGCCACGCTGACCGGCAGCCTGTATGAACCGCAGCTCACCTTTGAGCCGGGCGCGCTGCTCCGCTCGCGCGGGCGCATCATTGACTCGCTGGATATTGATGAAATCCGCTGGCCGCTGGCGGGCGTGAAGCTCACCCAGAAGGGCGTGGATGGGCGTCTGCAGGCTATTCTGCGTGCCCATGAAAACGAGATGGGCGGTTTTGAACTCCACCTGGACGGTCAGGCCAACGACTTTTTACCTGATAACGGCCTGTGGCAGTGGCGCTACTGGGGAAAAGGCGGCTTTACGCCGATGCATGCCCGCTGGGATGTCGCCGGGAAAGGCGAGTGGCGCGACAACCTTATTGAGCTGACGGCGCTCTCCACCGGTTTTGACAAGCTCCAGTACGGCACCATGGAGGTCAGCAAGCCGCGGCTGGTGCTGGATCGGCCTGTACGCTGGCTGCGCGATGCCGAAAAACCCGCATTCAGCGGCGCGCTGTCGCTGAATGCCGGGCAAACCCGGTTCTCCGGCGGCAGCGTATTGCCACCCTCGGTCCTGACCTTCAGCGTCGATGGTACCGACCCGACTGTTTTTCAGTTTAAGGGCGACCTCCATGCGGACAACATCGGCCCGGTACAGGTGAACGGACGCTGGGATGGCGTGCGCCTTCGCGGGCAGGCCTGGTGGCCGAAACAGTCGCTCACCGTCTTCCAGCCGCTGGTTCCGCCGGACTGGAAAATGACGCTGCGTGACGGAGAACTCTATGCACAGGTTGCCTTCTCGGCGGCCCCCGATCAGGGCTTTGAGGCGGGCGGACACGGCGTGCTGAAATCCGGCAGCGCCTGGATGCCGGACAACCAGATCAACGGTGTCGATTTTGTGCTGCCGTTCCGCTTCAGCGAGGGCACCTGGTCACTGGGCACGCGCGGCCCGGTCACGTTGCGCATTGGCGAAGTGGAAAACCTGGTGACCGCGCGCAACATTACCGCGGACCTGCAGGGGAATTACCCCTGGACGGAGGACAACCCGCTGCTGCTCACCAACGTTAAGGTGGAAACGCTCGGCGGGAAGATCACCATGCAGCAACTGCGGATGCCGCAGCACGATCCGGCCCTGCTGCGCGTGGACAATATCTCCTCAAGCGAGCTGATCAGCGCCGTCAACCCTAAGCAGTTTACCCTGTCGGGCCCGGTGAGCGGGGCGCTGCCGTTCTGGCTGGACAATGAAAAATGGATCATTAAAGATGGCTGGCTGACCAACCCGGGGCCAATGACGCTGCGCATCGACAAAGATACGGCAGACGCCATCGTGAAGGATAATATGGTCGCGGGCGCAGCGATTAACTGGCTCCGCTACATGGAAATTTCGCAGTCGTGGACGAGAATCAATTTAGATAACCTGGGTGAATTAACCATGCAGGCGACCATCAAGGGGACCAGCCGCGTGGACGGCAAAAGCAGCTCCGTCAATCTGAACTACACCCATGACGAGAATGTCTTTACCCTGTGGCGCAGCCTGCGTTTTGGCGACAACCTGCAAACCTGGTTTGAGCAACACGCGGCGATTCCCGGTCTCCGCAGTTCGACTGGCAAGGAAAGTGAGGAACAACAATGAAAAAGATGGCTGGTGCGCTCACCGTTGCCGCGCTACTGACCGGCTGTACGCCGCGCATTGAAGTCGCTGCGCCAAAGGAGCCAATTACCATCAATATGAATGTCAAAATCGAACACGAGATCCACATCAAGGTCGATAAAGACGTTGAAGCCCTGCTGAAATCGCGCAGCGATCTGTTCTGAGGATGCCATGAAACGATTAGCGTTGATTTTACTGGCCCTGAGTATAAACGTGCAGGCGGCTGCGCTGACCTTAAACGATGCCCGCGCGCAGGGGCGCGTGGGGGAAACCCTGAGCGGCTATCTTGCTCCGATCCAACAGGATGCCGAAACGCTGGAGCTGGTGAATCGCATTAACGCAGCGCGCACGGAGAGCTATCAGAAGCTGGCCGACAGCAATAATTTGCCGGTTGATGAAGTGGCGAAAATGGCGGGGCAAAAGCTGGTGGCCCGCGCGCAGCCGGGCGAGTACGTGAAGGGCATTAACGGTAAGTGGCTGAAAAAATAGCTAGCGGTAGCGCTTGCGGTATTCACCCGGCGAGACGCCAAAACGCTGCTTAAAGGCCGTTGAAAAGTGGCTATGGTCGGTGAATCCCCAGCTGTAGCCAATGCCCGCCAGCTTTTCATCGTCGCCGGTTGACTGCAATTCCTGCGCGCAGAGATCCAGACGACGGTTTTTAATGTACTGCGCCACCACCAGCCCCTTCTCGGCAAACATGCGGTAGAGGCTGCGTACGGACATTCCGCTCTCGGCGGCAATCCATTCCGGACGCAGCGATTCAGACTGAATATGGTTGTCAATCAGCGCCACAACGTGCTGAAACTGGCGCTCCTTGCGCGGCTGAATCACGTCGCGCTGCTGAAACGCGGGGCGCAGCAGGCAGACCATCGCCTCAAGCGCCGCTTCACTCTCCCGGTCACTCAGGTCGGGGTTGTTCATACTTTCCATCAGCAGGCGATGGCTCAGCTGTACCGTGGGTAAGGTGCGGGAAAGGGCGAGCGCGCAGCTTATCTCCTGAAAGCGGCACTGCTGCTCGATAATCTGACGGGGAACCAGCAGCGAAATCTGGCGGGACTTTTCCTGCCAGTTGATCGAGCAGGGACGAGAGGCGTCAATCAGCGTGATATCCCCGGTTTTGAGTACCGCGCGACGCTCGTCCTGCTCAATTTCCGCACTGCCTTCAAGCTGGAAGACGGTGTAGAACCAGGCATCATTACTCTGTGCGATCTCCCGTCGGGAGCGGAACAGGTTGACGCCGCCGGCGGTGACGGTACTGAGCTTCAGGCTGCGCGCATAGCTGGTTTCCAGCTCGCCGAAGAATTTGCCTTCGGTGGGCTGGGCGTTAAAACGCCCGCAAACCTGGTTAATCTGCGCCAGCCACTGCTGATACTGTTCCTGCTCGCTTGCACACGCCATCGTTTCTCTCGCTGCACCGTCAACGTTTTCGCATTGTTGCATTTGTGTTGCATTCTGTCAGAGCTATGAGGCTGACTATAGGAAAGAACACTCACCGGTAACAGCGATATAAGCGGCGATTATCGCGATTTGCGGCACCTGTCACAGGTGGCAAAGCGAATGTCACAGAGACAAAAGCGAGAATGCAAAACCCCACATAGACTGGATGAACACCCTGCGAAGAATAACGAAGGAGTATCCTATGTCTGAATCACCGGTGGCTATTCAGCCTGCCGTGCAGCAGTTTTTAGACCGACACCACGGCCTGTGGATTGAAGGGCGTCAGGCCGAGTCGGACAGCGAAAAACGGCTGAACGTCTACAACCCGGCCACGGGCGAGGTGATTGCCTCGACCGCCGATGCCAGCGTCGATGACGTTGACCGGGCCGTTATGTCCGGCTGGCGCGCGTTTGTCGCCCGCAGCTGGGCCGGAAAATTACCGGCGGAGCGCGAGCGGATCCTGCTCCATTTCGCCGATCTGGTCGAACAGCACGGCGAGGAGCTGGCCCAGCTTGAAACGCTGGAGCAGGGCAAATCAATTAACATCTCCCGGGCTTTTGAAGTGGGCTGCACCCTCAACTGGATGCGCTATACCGCCGGGCTGACCACCAAAATTGCGGGCAAAACCCTCGATCTTTCCATCCCGCTGCCGCAGGGTGCGCGCTACCAGGCGTGGACGCGTAAGGACCCGGTTGGTGTGGTGGCCGGGATTGTGCCCTGGAACTTCCCGCTGATGATCGGGATGTGGAAAGTGATGCCAGCGCTGGCCGCGGGCTGCTCTATCGTCATTAAGCCGTCTGAAACCACGCCGCTAACCCTGCTGCGCGTGGCGGAGCTGGCCAGCGAAGCGGGCATCCCGGACGGGGTGTTCAACGTAGTAACAGGGAGCGGCGCAGTGTGTGGCGCGGCGCTAACCTCACACCCGCATATTGCAAAGGTGAGCTTTACCGGCTCGACGGCAACGGGTAAGCAAATTGCCCGCGCGGCGGCGGACACGCTAACCGGAGTTACCCTGGAGCTGGGCGGGAAAAACCCGGCAATTGTACTCAAGGATGCGGACCCGGCGTGGGTGATCGAAGGACTGATGACCGGCAGCTTCCTGAACCAGGGGCAGGTGTGCGCGGCGAGCTCGCGCATCTACATTGAAGCGCCGCTTTTTGACACGCTGGTGAGCGGGTTCGAACAGGCGGTGAAATCCCTGAGCGTCGGGCCGGGCATGTCGCCGGAGGCGTTTATCAACCCGCTGGTGTCGCGCGCCCACTGCGATAAGGTGCAGACCTTCCTCGACGAGGCGACGTCGCGCAATGCGGAGCTGATCGTCGGTAACCGCGGTCCGGAGGGCAAAGGCTATTACGTGTCGCCTACGCTGGTGGTGAACCCGGATGCCGCGCTGCGGTTAACCCGAGAAGAGGTGTTTGGTCCGGTGGTCAACCTGGTGCGAGTATCCGACGGAGAAGAGGCGCTCCAGCTGGCGAACGACACCGAATATGGCCTGACGGCCAGCGTCTGGACGCAGAATATCAGCAAGGCGCTGGAGTACACCGATCGGCTGCAGGCGGGCACCGTGTGGGTGAACAGCCATACGCTGATTGACGCCAACCTGCCGTTCGGCGGGATGAAGCAGTCCGGTACAGGACGTGATTTTGGCCCGGACTGGCTGGACGGCTGGTGCGAAACCAAGTCGGTTTGCGTGCGGTACTAAAAAAAGCCGGGTGGCGGCCACGCTTACCCGGCATGCTTTCACCCGATGACTATTTCAGCGAGGCGGCGATGACGGACGGAATTGCGTCAAACGCCTGCGCAACGCCTTTAGCGCGGATCTCCTCACCGCGCGTCGCCCCTTCAGCACGCACGAATTCCACTCTGTCGATGCCCAGAAAGCCAAAAAACTTCTGCAGGTATCGCTCCTGAAAATCCATGTCTGCGATTGGCGTACCGTGATAGATCCCGCCGCGAGTAGAAACGACGATAATCCTCTTGCCGGTCGCATGTCCCACCGGGCCCGTTGGGGTATAGCTGAATGTTTTTCCCGGCTGGGCCAACCGATCTAACCAGGCTTTAAGCTGCGTTGAAACGGAGAAGTTATACATAGGCGCGCCTATTACGATAATGTCGCTGTCGAGAAATTCGTTCACCAGCTCCCCGGACAGCTGGCGTTCGCGGACGTCTTGCGCCGTCGCGTCCGTGGCTATCCGCAGCGTCCGGAAGCCGGCGGCAACGGCGCCGGTGAGATGGGCAACGGGCGCCTTGACGACGTCGCGATAGACCACCTTGTCTGACGCGAGCTGGCGAACCACCTCTGCCGTCAGCTGACGTGAAAGTGAGAACTCGCCGTTAATGCTTGAATCTATATGCAGGATCTTCATTTTTTGGTTTCCTTTACGTTGGGCTGGGTTGCTTGTTCGATAAGCTGGCTGACGGCGTCCGGGTGGGAAATCATCGACATATGGCTACTCTTTATCCGCATGACGGTGGCGTTCATGGCACCGGCAAGCTGCTGCTGGACGCCGGGAGAGAGGGCGCGATCGTCTTCGGTCAGCAAATACCATGAGGGTTTTTCACGCCAGGCGGCGTGCTCAATCTTCTCGCTAAAGGCGCTCGCCGCGATAGGCTGCTGGGTCGCCGTAAGTACTTTTACGCGTCTGAGAGGCAGGTCATTGGCCATAACGCGCTGATAAGCCACGGGATCGTCCAGCCAGATGAATCCCTGCTTATCCGGGCGCATGTCCGCCATCGGCGCGTTAAGACGGGTCAGAAGAGAGGCGACCGATTCTCCGCTATCGGGGGCAAGGGCGGAAAGGAAAACCAGCTTCTTCACCTTCGGGTTATTGCCCGCTCGGGCGATCGCCGCGCCGGCCCAGGAGTGCCCGACAAGGACGACATCCCCTTGTTGGCGATCGATGACGCGCTCCGTGGCGGCGACGTCATCTGCCAGCGAAGTCAGGGGGTTCTGCACTGCCGTGACGTGGTAGCCCCGGGACTGCAAGCGGCCGATTACCGCCTGCCAGACGGAACCATCGGTAAAGGCTCCGTGCACGAGGATGATGTTATTAATCCGCGCCTGCACTGGCTGCGATGCGGCCAGGCACAGCAAAGTAAGAAGAACGGGCAAGCGTGTCGGTTTCATAGGCGTGACGTAATTTCCTGAGGGACGGTGAGGCACAGTGTAACGAGAGGTGTAATGACGCTTGTAGTGTCCGAAATGACGGTTATCATACGAAATCAGACATTCTGCTCAGACCTGAATCATGAAAATTGGCATTTTAGCGTTACCCGGCAGCATGAAATCCGCCGTGGCTGGGCTCTGCGATATGTTCTGGCTGGCCAACGAGGTGATTGCCCAGCAGCCGGACGGCGAGGGCATTTCTGCTTTTGAAGCGGCCATCATCACCGCGGAGGGGACGCCGGTTCCGGACGCACAGGGCCGGCTGATTGACGCCGACGGGAGTTTTACAACCGGCGGAACCTTCGATCTCGTGATTGTCAGCGGGATGAAGCTTGACGAGCAAAAGCGCCCGGTCTCGCCAGCGGCGGTCCACGAGGCTGGCGAATGGCTGCGGGGCCAGCATAGTCAGGGGGCGTTGCTGGCGGGAGCCTGTGCCGGCGGGCTGGTTCTCGCCGAAGCGGGGGTGCTAAATGGCCGGACATGCACGACGACCTGGTGGCTTTACCACACTTTCCGCCAGCGTTATCCACTCAGCAAACCGGTTTGGGGGAAGGCGCTGGTGCAGGACGCGCGGATTATCACTTCCGGAGGCCCGCTCTCGTGGGTTGACGTGGCGCTGCACATCATTCGTCTGCACGCGGGGCAGAAGCTGGCGCGCCTGACGGCCGATATGGCCGTGGCTGACAGCCAGCCGTTGTCTCAGCAGGTTTACGCGCCGGCTGGTTTTTTAAACTCAGTACACCCGATGATTATGAAAGCGGAGCACATCGTCCGGTATGAAAATCCGGCGATTACCGTGGAGCAGCTTGCGCGGGCGCTGAATATGACCACCCGTACCCTGCATCGAAAAATGGCGGAAGAGATGAATGAAAGCCCTAAAAACTTTTTGACGCGCATGCGTATTGAAAAGGCGATGCGGCTCCTGGAGCAGCCGGGAAACGTGATAGGGCAGATTGCCGAGGCTTGCGGTTACGCTGACGATAAGGCATTCAGACGCGCATTCTCTGGCGTGACAGGAATGTCGCCCGGGCAATACCGTAAGTGGATCGCCGAGCGGCATAAGGAATAGCCGTCGTTCTCAGCGGCATACCCGATCCCGCCCGGCCTCTTTCGCCCGGTACAGCGCCGCGTCGGCGCGGGCAATGATCTCGGTGCCGGCTAATCCCTCCGCCATGCTCGCAATGCCCATGCTCACGGTGACGTGGTCACTGACGGTTGAGGAGCCGTGCGGTATGGACTCCGCGCGCAGGCCGTCCTTAATACGCAGGGCGACCTTTTCCGCGATGGCTTCAGGGCAATTAAACAGAATCACCAGAAACTCTTCGCCACCGTAGCGTGACACCACATCCTCAGGTGTGCGCACCGACTGCTTCAGCACCCGCGCCACCCGCGTCAGACATTCGTCACCCGCCTGGTGACCGTAGGTGTCGTTGTAGCGTTTGAAATAGTCAATATCCAGCATAATCAGCGAGAACGGTTTCTTCTGCTCAACCGCGTTCTCCAGCACCACCTCCATCTTCCGGCGGTTGGCGGTTGTGGTTAACGGATCCTGATGCGCCAGCGCATCCAGTCGTGAGATCAGCAGCTGGTTTTGCTGGTTACGTCGCCAGGCCTCGTCAAACCAGCTTAATAGGATGAAGCGCCCGCAGATCAAGATCAGCGAAAAGACGCTCCAGATGATAACGAAGTGAAGATTAAGGCCATCATTCAGTACCCAGCTTGCAATCGGCAGGGTTATCCAGAGCGGGAGCACGAAGGCGAGCAACCCTACAGGGTAAAAGTAGAGGGCCGTTAACCCAGCGAGTAATAAAATAACGCACAGCGGCCAGACGTGGGGCAGCAGTAAATCGGTGATGAACCAGAAGCACGATATCGACCAGATAGCACTACAGATACACAGCACTACGCTGATACCGGCGATGCGCCGCCAGCCCATAAGGATCAGTGCAGCCGAGAGGATAATAATGCCGAGCATCGAAGCGTCGACCATTTTCATCATATGCGGCAAGTGGGGATAAAGGGGATCGCTGGCGTTAAGCAGAACATGGCGCAGCAGAATCATCACGGCGAAGCTGATGTTGACGAAAGCCAGCCAGGGCAGGTTCATCGCCAGCCCGTGCATAACCATGGCGTGGCGCGTCGGCCAGGTTGCTCGTTCCAGCGTCGGTTTTTTTCTTTTTTCCATAAAGCCCTTTCCCGTCCGGGGGAAAAATCATGCAGGTGATATATCAGTAACTATAAGCAAGCGAGGGCGATCATCAAACGTCAGGGTAAAAAAAACCGGGCAATTGCCCGGCGGGTGGTTATTTTTCGTCTTTTTTCTTCCCGAGCGTTGGCGTCTCGTCGAAGAAGTTCCACGGTTTAAGCAGGGTATGCACCCATTCCGTCGGCATGATCGGCCACTCTTCCGCGCGTGCGACGTGGGTGGTGCCGGTGGTCATCCACACCACGTCATCCTGATCGTTGAGCGACTCGTTATCCTTGCTGTACTGCCCAAGGCCCGTGTCGTGGATGGAGCGGTTCGGGAATTTCCCTTCCGGATACAGCTCGTCAGGGTGGTAACGCGTGACCCACAGCTGTTTATCCATAAAGCTCAGACGATGGTAAATCCACTCGTCCGGGGCAAATTTCGCGCCTGTCGCCACCGGATGGGTACCGCCCGCGTAAGGGATAATCTGGTACGAGACCGGGTTGCCCATGCGGTTCTCCTTGCTGGTGTTGCTCAGCAGCCGGATGGTGCCCGGGTCAAACTTCTGCGCCGCCTGCTGTTCGGTATCAATGTCATACTGGTTCACCTGCATGGTGCTGGTGCGCGGGCCGCCGGCGGTATTCGGCTTCACTTCCGGATCCATCGCCACCAGCTTGTTGTTGATGCCGTCCACGTCCATATCAAGACGGAAGTTATAGATGTGCTGGTGCGTGGTGCCCACGATATTATGATCGATCAGCGTGCCGTACTTTGTGTCGTCTTTGGCGGTGGCATCATGCATGGTTTTCGCCTGCACGCCTTTCACCGCCTCGATACCCGTTGCACCGGCGTCAATGCCGATGGTGCCGTTTTCGTGGAACACCCAGTCGAAGATGTAATCGTAGTTGCCCACGGTACTCACCCAGCGCACCACCAGCTCGCGGCGTTCGGCGCTGACGTTCGGCTTGCCCATCTCCTGATGTTTATATTCTGGCCCCGCGTAGCGTTCGAAAATCGCAATCGCGCGCGGGATCTCCATCGGCGTGCCGGTGTAGTCCGGGATGGTTTCGTTGAGCATCACGGCGTTGGACGGCACGTCTTTACCGCGCACCAGCGGCGAGGTCAGGGTGCCCATGCCGTAGTCGCCGGAGTCGAGATAGGCCTTGAAGTACCAGCCCACGTCCGGATCGCCGTACGGGACAATCATGCCGCCGAGCGATCCCTGATACATCACCTGACGCTTTTTCCCGTTGTCGTTGTAAGTGACGGTCGAGATCATCGGGCCGACGCGGGAATCCAGGCTCAGATGGAAATCCCAGTTCTGCCAGTGCACCATGTCGCCGGTAATGGTGTAGTTCTTGCCTTCCGGCTCAATGATGTTGAGCGGTTTTTTCGGCGTCTCGACACGGTCGCGGCCATCATAGGGGCGCGGAGTCATCGGAACCGGCACAACGGCACCTTCTTCAATCTTCTGGATTTTTTTCTGCTCAAGATCGACCACGGCCACGAGGTTCTCGATCGGGTGCGCCCAGTAGTTGCCGTCGCCGACGTCCAGATAGCTCACCACCTTAAGCAGGCGGTCTTCCTGCTTCAGGCCGTCTTTACCGTCGAAGTAGCCGACGGTAAGCGGCGTGGTGATCACTTTTTTCGGGTCGGTGATGCCGTGTTTTTTAAGCACCTCGGCAAACTCCGAGCTCTCGTTAATGATCTGCTGAACCGCGGTGAAATCATCCAGCAGCACCATGCCGTGCGCGTCGTTCACCGGCTCCCAGCGCAGGATTTTTTTATCCTTCAGGTCCACTACGCTTTCGATAACGTGCTTGCCGTCGAGCATGACGATCTTCGCCTGGCGAGGGGCGTCCACTGCCGTACCGTTGAGCACAAAGTCCCACACTTTGGCTTTCTCTGGTTCCGCAAGGGCGATCTGGGTAAAGCGGGTATTGGGTTTAAAATCCGCAGAGGCTTTCACAACCTCGACAGCCTGCTTAATTTCGTCCGCCGTGAGCGCGTTTAGCGGGTGAGGACGTTTTTCAACCTGGAAGGTCTGGTCAAGACCAGACTGGAAAACATCGTTGATGAAGGTCTCTGAGATAAAGGCTTTTTTGTCCTTCATCACTACCGGCACTTCAAGATTGAGGGGGTGACCGTTGACGATGGCCGTCTTTGCGCCCGGTTTGACCTTCACGAAGGCGCCGTCTTTCGCAATGGTGAACATCTGTGCGTAATCATCCCACTGAACGTCCGCGCCAAAATCCTGCAGTGTTTTGTCCATCGGGACCATATGCGCCTCGCTGCCGTGGGCGAAAGCAGGGGATTGCCAGGCGCAACACAGCGCAACGGCCATGGCCAGTGCCGTTCTACGGGCAGAAAAAGAAGAATTGCTTCCCATCGTAGACCTCATCTTGTTGTGTTTTTAGGGTTTATTGTGTTGTGACAGCCTTATCCTGACAGGCGCCTGAGAAAAGCGTTTGCCTGCATCTGCCAGGTTATTTGTTGGTCTTGCCAGGTTAAAAAAGGCGCTGAGATAAATCACAGGTCGTTCAGAGCAATCTCCTCTCCCCGTTGGGGAGAGGGGCAGGATGAGGGCGAACGTTAGCTGAAATCACCACGCTGGCGCGCCACCAGCGTCAGAATGGAGTAGAGCGCCACGGCCTGCTGGTGCTGGTTGAAAATCTCTACCGCCCATTCCACCACGCCGGTCGGTTTTTCCTCGGCGGTACGCTGTTTCTTCAGCGTTTTGCGCTTGCAGGTCAGACGCACCTGGATGGTGTCGCCCGGCTTGACCGGCTCGATAAAGCGCAGGTTTTCCATGCCGTAGTTGGCAATCACCGGCCCGACGCCTGCATCAACGAACAGTCCCGCCGCGGCGGAGATCAGGAAGTAGCCGTGAACCACGCGCTCGCCAAAGATCGACTCTGCCGCCCCGATCTTGTCCATATGGGCGTAGAAGTGGTCACCGCTCAGGCAGGCAAAATTGACGATGTCCGCCTCCGTCAGCGTGCGGCGCGGCGTCAGCAGGCTGTCGCCCGGCTGCAGTTCCTCAAAGTATTTACGGAACGGATGGACGCGATCTTCCTGCACCGCTGCGCCACGCACCCACTGCTTGCCGATGGCGGCCAGCATCGTCGGGCTGCCTTGAATCGCGGTGCGCTGCAGGTAGTGCTTCACCGCGCGCAGGCCGCCCAGCTCTTCGCCGCCGCCCGCGCGGCCAGGGCCGCCGTGCATTAGCTGAGGAAGCGGGGAGCCGTGGCCGGTAGATTCTTTTGATGATTCTTCGTTAAGGATCTGAATTCGCCCGTGGGCGCGTGCCGCGCCGGCAATAAACTGGCGGGCAATGTTCAGGTCTGCGGTGACAAGCGTCCCCGCCAGGCTGCCGCCGCCCGCGCGGGCAAGCTGCATGGCGTGCTCTGCACTGCGATACGGCATCAGCGTGGCGACCGGGCCGAAGGCTTCGGTATCGTGCACCGCCGGGGTTTCATCCGGCTGCGGGCAGAACAGCAGGGTCGGCGGGAAGAACGCCCCCGCGGCCTGCAAATCCGCTTTGCCGCCCAGACGGATCTGGCAGCCTGCGGCGACCAGCCGATCCACTTTCTCCTGCACGTCTGCGCGCTGTTCAGCGTTGACCAGCGCCCCCATCTTCACCCCTTCCTGCGCCGGGTCGCCCATCACCACCTTTTCCAGACGGGCAATCAGCGCCTGGCTCACGGCATCAACCTGGCTTTGCGGGACGATAATCCGGCGAATGGCGGTACATTTCTGCCCGGCCTTGGCGGTCATTTCGCGGACCACCTCCCGAATGAACAGGGCAAACTCCGGCTGCTCCGGCGTGACGTCTTCACCCAACACGCAGCAGTTCAGGGAGTCGGCTTCCATGGTGAACGGTATCGAATTCGCCACAATATTCGGGTGCACGCGCAGGCTTTGCCCGGTGCTGGCGGAGCCGGTAAAGGTCACCACGTCCTGGCTGTCGAGCTGGTCGAGCAGATCGCCCGCGCCGCCGCAAATCAGGCTGATGGCGCCGTCCGGCACCAGTCCGCTGTCCACGATGGATTTGACCATCGCCTGCGTCACCTGCGCGGTAGCGGTGGCGGGCTTGATGATGGCGGGCATCCCGGCAAGCCAGGTCGGCGCGAGTTTTTCCAGCATTCCCCAGCAGGGGAAGTTGAAGGCGTTGATGTGTACCGCCACGCCGGATTTCGAGGTCAGAACGTGGCGCGCCGCAAAGCCGCCTTCTTTCGACAGGGCGATTAGCTCATCTTCCGGCCACAGCGTGTCGTCCGGCAGCTCGCGGCTGCCCAGGCTGGCGTAAGTGAAGAGGGTGCCGATGCCGCCTTCAATATCGACCCAGCTGTCCGCCTTCGTCGCGCCCGTCTGGGCGGACAGGGCATAAAACGCCTCTTTTTCGCCGAGCAGGTGTTTCGCCACCGCTTTCAGCATGGCGGCACGTTCAATAAAAGTCATGGCGCGCAATGCCTCGCCCCCATGCTCAATGGCATAGCGACGGGCGGCCGCCATGTCCAGCCCTTCGCTGGTCACTTCCCAGAGTGCTTCGCCGCTGATGGCGTGATGAATCGCGCGTTCGCGGCCCCGGCCAGACTGCCAGGTACCGGACAAGAAGCTGGCTAACTGCTGCATCGCTTATCTCCAAATGTTTCGTGATTTCACCATTAATAGTTTGATCGTGAATCATAAAAATCAAGCTGTGTTTTTAATGAATTGTTAACGTTGTGATCTGACTTGCCGAATCGCGTCGCGTATAGGCGCTTTGTAAAAGGCCTGGCGTAAAAGCCTTGCGAGCAGCATCACAAAACCGGGAAACAATTCTTGGGGTTATATTTAACCTTTGTGTAACTTTTACAAAACAAAGTGATTCAACATTTCGCTTTAATTTGCAAACTAACGAATCATAAAGGTGATGACGTGACGCAAGAACAACGGTTTGAGCAGCGCATAGCGCAGGAGACGGCGATTGAGCCTCAGGACTGGATGCCGGAAGCCTACCGTAAAACGCTGATCCGCCAGATTGGTCAGCACGCGCACTCCGAAATTGTCGGCATGCTCCCGGAAGGGAACTGGATAGCCCGCGCGCCGACGCTGCGCCGAAAAGCGATCCTGCTGGCGAAAGTGCAGGACGAAGCCGGACACGGGCTTTACCTCTACAGCGCGGCGGAAACGCTGGGCTGCGCGCGGGAAGACATCTACCAGAAGATGCTCGACGGCAAGATGAAATACTCCTCCATCTTCAACTATCCGACCCTGAGCTGGGCCGATATCGGCGTGATCGGCTGGCTGGTGGACGGGGCGGCCATCGTCAACCAGGTGGCGCTGTGCCGTACCTCCTACGGCCCGTATGCCCGGGCGATGGTGAAAATATGTAAAGAAGAGAGCTTCCACCAGCGTCAGGGTTTTGAAGCCTGCATGGCGCTGGCGCAGGGCAGTGAGGCCCAGCGTCAGATGCTGCAGGACGCCATCAACCGCTTCTGGTGGCCGGCGCTGATGATGTTCGGGCCGAACGACGACAACTCGCCTAACAGCGCCCGCAGCCTGGCCTGGAAAATCAAACGCTTTGGCAACGACGAGCTGCGTCAGCGCTTTGTCGACAACACGGTTCCGCAGGTGGAGATGCTCGGCATGACGGTGCCGGATCCGGACCTGCGTTTTGATGAAGAGAGCGGTCACTACCGCTTCGGCGAGATCGACTGGCAGGAGTTTGACGAGGTCATTAACGGGCGCGGCATCTGTAACCACGAACGTCTGGCCGCGAAACGCAAAGCCTGGGACGACGGGGCGTGGGTGCGGGAAGCCGCGCTGGCGCACGCCGAAAAACAACGTACCCGTCAGGCCGCATAAGAGGAAATAACCATGAGCAATGTCTACTGGCCGCTGTACGAAGTATTCGTACGCAGCAAACAAGGGTTATCCCACCGTCATGTGGGCAGCCTGCATGCCGCCGACGATCGCATGGCGCTGGAAAATGCCCGTGATGCCTACACCCGCCGCAGCGAAGGGTGTTCTATCTGGGTAGTGAAGGCGAGTGAAATTGTGGCCTCCCAGCCGGAAGAGAGCGGCGAGTTCTTCGACCCGGCGGAAAGCAAGGTTTACCGCCATCCGACGTTCTACACCATCCCTGACGGCATCGAGCATATGTGAGGCAAAGAATGAACTCAGTGACTGCCTATGCCCTGCGTCTGGGCGACAACGGTCTGGTGCTCTCCCAGCGTCTCGGCGCCTGGTGCGGCCACGCGCCGGAGCTGGAAATCGACCTCGCGCTCGCCAATATCGGCCTCGACCTGCTGGGGCAGGCGCGCAATTTTCTGACCTATGCCGCGGAATTAGAAGGCCAGGGCGATGAAGACACGCTGGCGTTTGGCCGCGACGAGCGCCAGTTCCGCAACGTCCTGCTGGTGGAGCAGCCGAACGGCAGCTTCGCCGACACGATTGCCCGTCAGTACCTGATGGACGCCTGGAACGTGGCGCTGTACGAACGCCTGACTCAGAGCAGCGACGGCCAGCTTGCTGCCATCGCCGCCAAAGCCATTAAAGAGGCACGCTACCACCTGCGCTTCAGCCGCGGCTGGCTGGTGCGGCTGGGCGACGGGACCGAAACCTCCGCGCAAAATATGCAGCAGGCCATCGACAGCCTGTGGCGGTTTACGGCGGAGCTGTTTGACGCCGATGAGGTCGAGCTTGAGCTGATTGACGCCGGCGTGGCGGTGGATCCGCGAACCCTGCGCCAGCCGTGGGAAAGCGAAGTGTTTGCTGGTCTTAAAGAAGCCTGTCTGCAGGTTCCCGCAGAGGTGGCGTACCGCACCGGGGGCAAGAAGGGGCTTCATACCGAACATCTGGGTCCGATGCTGGCGGAAATGCAGTATCTCCAGCGCGCGTATCCCGGTCAGCAGTGGTAAAGGAGAACGCTATGCAACGCCTCGTCGACATCGCGCCTGCGCAAGTTCCGCAGATCTGGTCGCTGTTAAGCCAGATCCCCGATCCGGAAGTGCCGGTGTTAACCATTACCGATTTAGGCATGGTGCGCAGCGTGAAGGCGCAGGGGGAAGGCTGGGTGATTGGCTTCACGCCCACCTACTCGGGCTGCCCGGCAACGGAACACCTGCTGGGGGCGATCCGCGAGGCGATGACCGCGCACGGCTTTACCCCGGTGCATATCGTGCTTCAGCTAGAACCCGCCTGGACCACCGACTGGATGACCGCCGACGCGCGCGAGCGCCTGCGGGCGTACGGCATCAGCCCGCCCGTGGGGCATAGCTGCCACGCGCACGTCCCGGCAGAGGTGAGCTGCCCGCGCTGCGCCAGCACCGACACCTCCCTTATCAGTGAATTTGGCTCGACGGCCTGCAAAGCGCTCTACCGCTGCAATATCTGCCGCGAGCCCTTCGACTATTTCAAATGTATTTGAGGCTGCCATGACAACGTTTCATTCATTAACAGTGGCAAAAGTGGAACCCGAAACCCGCGACGCGGTAACCATCACCTTCGCGGTGCCGCAGGCGTTGCAGGAGGCCTACCGCTTCCGCCCCGGCCAGCACCTGACCCTGAAAACGACGCTGGGCGAAGACGAGCTGCGCCGCTGCTACTCCATCTGCCGCAGCACCGCGCCGGGTGAGATCAGCGTGGCGGTCAAAGCCATCGACGGTGGGCGCTTTTCCCGCTATGCCCGGGATGAGATCAAAGCGGGCATGGCGCTGGAGGTGATGGTTCCTCAAGGGCAGTTTGGCTACCAGCCGCAGCCTGAACGTGAAGGCCACTACCTGGCAATTGCCGCAGGCTCCGGGATCACCCCGATGCTGGCGATTATCTCCGCCACGCTTTCGCTCGAATCCAACAGCCATTTCACCCTGATCTACGGCAACCGCAGCAGCCAGAGCATGATGTTCCGCCAGGCGCTGGCGGACCTGAAGGACAAATACCCGCAGCGGCTGCAGCTGGTCTCCATCTTCAGCCAGGAGCGGCTGGACAGCGACCTGCTCTTTGGCCGCATCGACGGGGAAAAGCTGCAGGCGCTGGCGAAAACCCTGATCAACTTCCGCCAGTATGACGAGGCCTTCATCTGCGGTCCGTCGGCGATGATGGACGACGCCGAAGCGACGCTGAAAGCGCTGGGGATGCCGGAAAAATCCATTCACCTTGAGCGCTTTAACACCTCCGGAATCACCGTTAAGCGCGCGGCGCACGTGCAGGCGGAAGGGCAGAAAGTGACCGTGCGCCAGGACGGGCGCGACCGTGAAATCACCCTGACGGCGGACGACGAAAGCATTCTTGATGCCGCCCTGCGGCAGGGGGCGGATCTTCCGTATGCCTGCAAGGGCGGCGTGTGCGCCACCTGCAAATGCAAAGTGCTGCGCGGCAAGGTGGACATGGCAACCAACTACAGCCTGGAGCCGGACGAGCTGGCCGCCGGGTACGTACTGAGCTGTCAGTCGCTGCCGTTAACCGCCGACGTGATTGTCGACTTTGACGCGAAGGGGATGGCATGAGCGAACTGATTGTTACCCGTCATGGCCGCGTGCTGCAGCTGACGCTGAACCGTCCGGCGGCGCGCAACGCCCTTAACAATGCGCTGCTGGCGCAGCTTGCGGAACAGCTTGAGGCTGCCGCCGTGGATGCCGACATCGCCGTCTGCGTGATTTACGGCAGCGAGCGCTGCTTTGCCGCCGGGGCCGATCTCAACGAAATGGCGGAGAAGGACCTGCCCGCCACCCTGAATGATATCCGCCCGCAGCTATGGGCGCGCATTAACGCGTTTAACAAACCGCTGATTGCTGCCGTGAACGGCTTCGCGCTGGGCGCAGGCTGCGAGCTGGCGTTGCTGTGCGACGTGATCATTGCTGGCGATAACGCCCGTTTCGGCCTGCCGGAAATCACGCTGGGCATCATGCCCGGCGCGGGCGGCACCCAGCGTCTTATCCGCAGCGTCGGTAAATCCCTGGCCAGCAAAATGGTGCTGACCGGCGAGAGCATTACCGCAGAGCAGGCGCTGAGCGCCGGGCTGGTGAGCGATCTCTTCCCGGCGTCTCTGACACTGGAGTACGCCCTGAAGCAGGCGGTGCTGATGGCGCGCCACTCTCCGCTTGCGCTGCAGGCGGCGAAGCAGGCGCTGCGCCAGTCGCAGGAGGTGCCGCTGCAGGCCGGGCTCGCCCAGGAGCGCCAGCTGTTTACGCTGCTTTCCGCCACCGAAGACCGCCGGGAAGGTATCTACGCCTTCTTACAAAAACGCACCCCCGACTTTAAAGGACGCTAATTGTGGAATTTATTCTCAGTCACGTAGAACAGGGCGTAATGACCATTACGCTGAACCGTCCGGAGCGTCTGAACAGCTTTAACGACGTGATGCACCAGCAGCTTGCCGATTGCCTGAAGCAGGCCGAGCGCGATGACGCCATCCGCTGCCTGCTGATCACCGGGGCAGGACGCGGGTTCTGCGCCGGTCAGGATCTGAACGACCGTAACGTCGACCCCAACGGCCCGGCGCCGGATCTGGGGATGTCCGTGGAAACCTTCTACAACCCGCTGGTGCGCCGCCTGGCAAAGCTGCCGAAGCCGGTCATCTGCGCGGTTAACGGGGTGGCGGCTGGCGCGGGAGCTACGCTGGCGCTCGGTTGTGACATGGTGATTGCCGCCCGGTCGGCCAACTTCGTGATGGCCTTCAGCAAGCTCGGCCTGGTGCCGGACTGCGGCGGCACGTGGCTGCTGCCGCGCGTGGCCGGACGCGCCCGCGCCATGGGGCTGGCGCTGCTCGGGGACAAACTCAGCGCCGAGCAGGCGCAGGCGTGGGGGATGATCTGGCAGGTGGTGGACGACGACCAGCTCTCCGCCACGGCGCAGCAGATGGCGCTGCACTTTGCCTCGCAGCCGACCTTCGGCCTGGGCCTGATCAAGCTGGCGATCAATGCTGCGGAAACCAACACCCTCGACGCGCAGCTTGACCTGGAGCGCGACTATCAGCGTCTGGCCGGTCGCAGCGACGACTACCGCGAGGGCGTCAGCGCTTTCCTCGCGAAGCGCGCGCCTAACTTTACGGGGAAATAAGATGCTCAACATACGGACTGTCGCCGTGATTGGCAGCGGCACGATGGGCGCGGGGATTGCAGAAGTAGCGGCCAGCCACGGGCATCAGGTGCTGCTCTACGATATTTCCAGCGATGCGATATCCCGCGCTATCGACGGGATCCGCCAGCGTCTGGTCTCCCGGGTGACGCGCGGAAAACTCTCCGCCGATGCCGGGAGCCAGATCCTCGCCCGGCTGCTTCCCGTCACGGATATCGACGCGCTCTCCGCGGCCGAACTGGTGATTGAAGCGGCCTCGGAACGGCTGGAGGTTAAAAAGGCGCTGTTTTCGCAGCTGGCGGAAATCTGCCCGCCGCAGACGGTGCTGACCAGCAATACCTCTTCGATCTCCGTCACGGCGATTGCTGCGGACATCCACCATCCTGAGCGCGTCGCCGGACTGCATTTCTTCAACCCGGCGCCGGTCATGAAGCTGGTAGAGGTGGTGAGCGGGCTGGCAACCTCCCCGGAAGTGGCCGACGCGCTGTGCGAGCTGGCGCTGAACTGGGGCAAGCAGCCCGTGCGCTGCCAGTCAACGCCGGGGTTCATTGTCAACCGCGTCGCGCGTCCGTTCTATTCCGAGGCCTGGCGCGCGCTGGAAGAGCAGGTGGCCGCGCCGGAGGTGATTGACGCCGCCCTGCGCGAAGGCGGCGGCTTCCCGATGGGCCCGCTGGAGCTGACCGACATGATTGGTCAGGACGTGAACTTCGCGGTGACCTGCTCGGTATTTAACGCCTTCTGGCAGGAGCGTCGTTTTCTGCCCTCGCTGGTGCAGCAGGAGCTGGTACTGGCTGGCAGGCTGGGCAAAAAAAGCGGGAAGGGCGTTTATGACTGGCAGGGCGACAGGCCCGGGGTGCGCTGGGCTGATACCGTGAACGACAGCTACAGCCCGATGCGCGTGGAAAAAAGACGTAACGGTGTCACGGAAATTGATGATGTGTACTTGATTGAAACGCAGGGCGAAACCGCGCAGGCGCTGGCGCTGCGGCTCAACGGGCCGGTGGTTGTAGTAGACCGCATCGAGCGCGACGTCGCGGTCATCGCCGCAGCCGCCAGCAACCCGCATACGGCGACGCAAAAGGCCATCCGCTACCTCCAGCAGCAGGGGCTTCGGGTGGTGCAGATTGCCGATTATCCCGGCCTGCTGGTCTGGCGCACGGTGGCGATGATTGCCAACGAAGCGCTGGATGCTCTGCAAAAAGGGGTCGCCAGCGAGAAGGACATCGATACCGCCATGCGCCTGGGCGTCAACTACCCGAGCGGGCCGATCGCCTGGGGCGAGCGTCTGGGCTGGCAGCGCCTGCTGACGCTGCTGGAGAACCTGCAGCGTCATTACGGCGAGGAACGCTATCGCCCCTGTTCCCTGCTGCGCCAGCGCGCGCTTCTGGAGAGTAGCTATGAGTCATAACGCCTGGCACAACGCCCGCGCCATGTACGAACGGGACGCCTGCGCGCAGGCGATGGGGATGGACATTGTCGATATGGACGACGGCTACGCGGTGGTGTCCATGACCATCACCCCGCAGATGCTCAACGGCCACCAAACCTGCCACGGCGGACAGCTGTTTTCGCTGGCAGACACCGCCTTTGCCTACGCCTGCAACAGTCAGGGGCTGGCGGCGGTGGCCTCCGGCTGCTCGATTGATTTTCTGCGTCCGGGCTTTGCCGGGGACACGCTCACCGCCACCGCGCGGGTCAAGCATCAGGGCAGGCTGACCGGCGTGTACGACATTGAAATTCAGAACCAGCAACAGAAAACCGTCGCCCTTTTTCGCGGAAAATCTCACCGCATCGGCGGCAATGTGACAGGAGAGGCCTGATGCGTGACGCATTTATTTGTGATGGCGTTCGAACCCCGGTGGGGCGCTATGGCGGGGCGCTTTCCGCCGTTCGGACTGACGATCTCGGTGCCGTGCCGCTCCGCGCGCTGCTGGCACGCTATCCGCAGCTCGATCTGGAGCGGATTGACGACGTGATCTTCGGCTGCGCGAACCAGGCGGGTGAAGATAACCGCAACGTGGCGCGTATGTCGTCGCTGCTGGCCGGGCTGCCGCAGACGGTGTCCGGAACCACCATTAACCGCCTGTGCGGGTCGGGGCTGGACGCGATTGGTTTTGCCGCACGCGCCATTAAGGCGGGCGACGGCGACCTGCTGATTGCGGGCGGCGTGGAGTCCATGTCCCGCGCGCCGTTTGTGATGGGCAAAGCCACCGCCGCGTTCCAGCGACAGGCGGAGATCTTCGATACCACCATCGGCTGGCGATTTGTGAATCCGCTCATGCATCAGCAATTCGGAACTGACAGCATGCCGGAAACGGCAGAGAATGTAGCTGAATTGTTAAATATCAGCCGTGCCGATCAGGACGCGTTCGCGCTGCGCAGCCAGCAGCGTACCGCGCAGGCGCAGCAGAACGGCATTCTGGCGCAGGAGATTGTGTCGGTGCAGGTGCCGGGGAAAAAAGGGGCGGTCAACGAGTTCAGCGAGGATGAACATCCCCGCGCGGACACCACGCTTGAGCAGCTTGCCGGGCTAAAAACGCCGTTCCGCAGGAACGGGGTGGTCACGGCGGGAAATGCCTCCGGCGTCAACGACGGCGCAGCGGCGCTGATCGTCGCCAGCGAGCAGATGGCGCTGGCGCAGGGGCTGGTCCCGCGCACGCGGATCGTGGCGATGGCGACGGCAGGCGTGGAGCCACGTCTGATGGGGCTCGGTCCGGTCCCGGCCACGCGCAAGGTGCTGGAGCGCGTCGGACTCAGCATTAACGAGATGGACGTGATCGAGCTTAACGAAGCTTTCGCCGCGCAGGCGCTGGGCGTGCTGCGTCAGCTGGGATTGCCGGATGATGCCGCGCACGTCAACCCGAACGGTGGCGCGATAGCGATTGGTCACCCGCTGGGGATGAGCGGCGCCAGACTGGCGCTGGCCGCGAGTAATGAACTGCACCGACGCGGCGGGCGCTACGCGCTGTGTACGATGTGCATCGGTGTGGGTCAGGGCATTGCCATGATCCTTGAGCGTGTTTGAGCATAAAAACAATGTGAGTACCCTACAATGACAAATACAACAAAGCTTGATCCGATTGAAACGGCCTCCCTTGACGAACTGCAGGCGCTGCAGACCGCGCGTCTGAAATGGACGCTGCACCACGCCTATAACAACGTGCCGATGTACAAACGCAAGTTTGACGCTGCGGGCGTTCACCCTGACGATTTCAACGAGCTGGCGGATATTCGCAAATTCCCGTGCACCACCAAGCAGGACCTGCGGGACAACTACCCGTTTGATACCTTTGCCGTGCCGATGGAGCAGGTGGTGCGCATTCACGCGTCATCCGGCACCACCGGCAAACCGACGGTTGTCGGCTACACGCAGGGCGACATCGACAACTGGGCCAACCTGGTGGCGCGCTCCCTGCGCGCGGCGGGCGGCAGCGCGAAGGACAAAATTCACGTGGCCTATGGCTATGGCCTGTTTACCGGCGGGCTGGGCGCGCACTACGGCGCCGAGCGTTTGGGGGCGACGGTGATCCCGATGTCCGGCGGCCAGACAGAGAAACAGGCGCAGCTGATCCGTGATTTCCAGCCGGACATGATCATGGTGACACCGTCCTACTGCCTCAACCTGATTGAGGAGCTGGAGCGCCAGATGGGCGGCGACGCCAGCACCTGCTCCCTGCGCGTTGGCGTTTTCGGCGCGGAGCCGTGGACACAGGCCATGCGTCGCGAAATCGAAAAACGCTTAGGCATTACGGCGCTGGATATTTATGGCCTCTCCGAGGTGATGGGGCCGGGCGTGGCGATGGAGTGTATCGAAACCGCCGACGGCCCAACCATCTGGGAAGATCATTTCTACCCGGAGATCGTCAACCCGAACGACGGCACGCCGCTGGATGACGGTCAGCAGGGCGAACTGCTGTTCACCACGCTGACCAAAGAGGCGCTGCCGGTGATCCGCTACCGCACCCGCGACCTGACGCGTCTGCTGCCGGCAACCGCTCGCAGCATGCGCCGTATGGACCGGATCGGCGGCCGCAGCGACGATATGCTGATCATCCGCGGCGTCAACGTTTTCCCGTCGCAGCTGGAAGAGGAGATCGTGAAGTTCGAACACCTTTCTCCGCACTATCAGCTGGAGGTGAACCGTCGTGGGCATCTTGATTCACTTTCCGTGAAGGTGGAGCTGAAAGAGAGCAGCTTAACGCTGACGCACGAGCAGCGTTGCCAGGTGTGCCACCAGCTGCGCCACCGCATAAAGTCGATGGTCGGGATTTCCACCGACGTGATGATTGTGAACTGCGGCAGCATCCCGCGCTCGGAGGGGAAAGCCTGCCGGGTGTTTGATCTGCGTAAAGTTGCGGCGAACGGTTAAAACACCTGGCCCTCTCCCCTTTGGGGAGAGGGCCAGGGTGAGGGGCTTATGCTATGATTCATCCAGGACAAAAATAACAACAGAATGAATCACATGAATAAACTCGACGCCTTTATCCAGCACGCGGTCAGCTCGGTTCCCGTCAGCGGAACGTCGCTTATCTCCTCGTTATACGGTGACGCGCTTTCCCACCGCGGCGGCGAGATTTGGCTCGGCAGCCTGGCCGCCTTGCTGGAAGGCATGGGATTTGGCGAGCGCTTCGTGCGCACCGCGCTGTTTCGCCTCAACAAAGAGGGCTGGCTGGACGTCTCCCGCATCGGGCGGCGCAGCTTTTACCGCCTGAGCGATAAGGGGCTGCGGCTGACGCGTCGCGCGGAGAATAAGATCTATCGCGCAGAGCTGCCCGCCTGGGACGGAAAATGGCTGCTGCTGCTCTCCGAAGGGCTGGATAAAACTACGCTCGCGGATGTGAAAAAACAGCTCATCTGGCAAGGATTTGGCACGCTGGCACCGAGCCTGATGGCCTCGCCGTCCCAGCATCTGGCGGATGTGCAGTCCCTGCTTCACGATGCCGGCGTGGCGGAAAACGTGATCTTCTTCGAAGCCCACTCGCCGCTGGCGCTCTCCCGCGCCGCGCTGCGTTCGCGGGTGGAAGAGTGCTGGCAGTTAACCGAGCAAAACGCGATGTACGAGTCGTTTATCAACTCGTTCCGCCCGCTGCTGCCGCTGCTGAAAGAGGCCGCGCCGGAGGAGCTTACGCCTGAACGCTGCTTCCAGATCCAGCTGCTGCTGATTCACTTTTATCGCCGCGTGGTGCTGAAAGACCCACTGTTGCCGGAGGAGTTACTGCCCGCGCACTGGGCGGGGCAAAGCGCCCGACAGCTCTGCATTAATATCTATCAGCGTGTCGCGCCGGGGGCGCTGGCGTTTGTCAGCGAGAAGGGCGAAACCTCCGTGGGCGAACTGCCCGTGCCCGGCACGCTCTACTATCAACGCTTTGGTGGTCTTACAAGCGCATAAGGAGTGAAGATGCCAGTTTATCAAATTGACGGTCTGACGCCGGTGGTACCTGACGAGAGCTATGTTCACCCAACGGCGGTGCTGATTGGCGACGTAATTCTGGGTAAAGGCGTTTATGTTGGCCCTAATGCCAGCCTGCGCGGTGATTTTGGCCGTATCGTGGTGAAAGATGGCGCGAACATTCAGGATAATTGCGTGATGCACGGTTTCCCGGAGCAGGACACGGTGGTGGAGGAGGAGGGGCATATCGGCCACAGCGCCATCCTGCACGGCTGCATCATCCGCCGCAACGCGCTGGTGGGTATGAACGCGGTGGTGATGGACGGGGCAGTGATTGGTGAAAACAGCATCGTCGGCGCGGCGGCGTTCGTAAAGGCGAAAGCGGAGATGCCTGCCAACCACTTGATTATCGGCAGCCCGGCCAAAGCGATTCGCGAGCTGAGCGAGCAGGAGATGGCGTGGAAGCGGCAGGGCACGCGGGAGTATCAGGTGCTGGTGGAGCGCTGCAAGCTAACTATGCACCAGGTTGAGCCGCTGCGCGAGGCTGAGCCTGACCGGAAACGGCTGGCGTTTGACGAGACCTTAAGGCCGAAGTCGGCGATGTAGGGGTAAGGCCGTCTTTTTTCGCCATATCCATCAGTAGCGCGATGCCAATATAGTTGCTCCAGTTAAAGATATTCTGCAGCACCACCACCGCATTGCCTTTCTCTTTGTCATAGCCGATGAAGCTGGAGTAGCCGCCGATATAGCCGACCTGATAGGTGATTTTTTCCAGACCGATAAAGTCGGTGGTCCAGGCAATGCCCTGCACCCCGTCGGGGCGTTGAATATCGGTATTTCTGACTTCGTCAAAGACGCTGTCCAGCAAGGGATTGTGTGTCGTAGAGACGTGATAGCGGGCATAGGCCGCCAAATCTTCGGCGTTACTGTACAGGCTTGCCGCCGCCACCATGTTGTTGGAAAAATGCCAGTCTGGCGTCAGCTGCCCGCGCGGGATGAATTTTGGCTGATCGCCCGCGTGGCCGAGCGCCCGCTGGGGGTATCCTTTGAGCTTCTGGGGCGTAAAGCTGCTGTTAACCATGTGCAGCGGACGGAAAATATAGCGCGAGGCTAAACTCTGAATATCTTCGCCGGTTTTGTGCTTCAGGATATAGCCAATCAGGGCGTAGCCGGTATTGGAGTATTGCGGCGTTTTATCTCTCGGCGCGCGCCAGTTCGCCAGATAACGCAGCACGTTATCGCTGTCCAGTTCACCGTAGAAATTATCACCCGTGCCTAAGTAGCGGATGAATTTTCCGAGCATCGGAACGTCCATATTCTGGCGCGGAAGGCCGGAGGTGTGGGTTACCAGCTCCAGCAGGGTGATTTTTTGTGCATCCTTACTTAGCGGCGTTCCCGGCGGTAGCAATGTCGCCAGGCTGTCGTTCCAGTTCAGTTGCCCCTCACTCACCAGACAGGCCACCACTTCCGCCGTGATCCCTTTGCTGAGCGAGCCGAGCGCAAACAGGGTATCGGGCCTGACCGGGTAGCGGTTGACTGCATCGGTAACGCCCCAGGTGTAAAACTGAGGCGAGCCGTGATTATGGATTACCGCGACCGTCATTCCTGGAACAGACTTTTGCGCCATGTAGTGACGCACCACGCTGTCAACGTCGCCATCCAGCGATTCATGGGTGAGGAGTTCCTGGGTACCTTCCGGGGAGGACATTTGCGAGAGCGTGCCACAACCGCTGAGGAATGGGATAGCAAGCAGAAGCCAGCGAATTTTTTTTGTGATGTTCTGCATACCTGATAGCGAGTGTGGTGGTCATTGGCGCGGCGGGAATGTATCACACTTAGCCTGTTTGAATGTAAACTTTCTGTACGGAGGCCGCCGCGTGGGTGGTCATAGCAGCTTTTCGGCCTGCTTTGAGGATTTCAGCATGACACGCTTTCATCAGCTTACCGCCACCCGCCTGGATGGCAGTCTTATCTCAATGGCCGACTATGCGGGGAAGGTGGTTTTGGTCGTCAATACCGCCAGCCAGTGCGGCTTTACGCCCCAGTATGCGGGTCTCGAAGCGCTATACAAGAAATACGCCGAACAAGGGTTAGTGGTGCTGGGCTTCCCCTGCAACCAGTTCGGTAAGCAGGAACCCGGCGACGCCGATGAAATCTCAAAGACCTGTTACATTAACTACGGCGTCAGTTTTCCCATGTTCGGGAAAGTTGAGGTCAATGGGGCCGCAGCACATCCGATGTTTCGTTATCTGAAAAGCGAATTGCCTGGCGTGCTGGGTGGTCGGATCAAGTGGAACTTTACTAAGTTTCTGATCGGACGCGACGGTAAGCCGCTCAAGCGTTTTGCACCGATGACGACGCCAGAGAAAATGGAGGGGGCAATTGTTGCGGCACTGGGAAGGTGAGTGTTTTTGTCGCCAGAGCCATCCATTTGCCGGATATAGCCGAAATTCATTATGTCCGCTCTGTGCCAGAAGCGGACGTTGGTACAGGTAGCCCAGTAGTCGCCGCGATGGATGGGTTTACTGGAGCAGCATCGCCAGTAGCACCAGGCACAGCAGTATTACATAGATTCGTGCGTGCCATATGTCAGGTAAAGCAGGTATAACCCTACGGCTAAAAACTATTCCAGCCCAGCCCGTCAGTACCAACAGGCCTAAAATTTTCAGGCTGATAAAACCGAGAAATCCGCTCACCGGAATATTTTGCCAACCAATGACCGCATACGTCACGGCACCACACAGCGCGACAGGCAGAGAAAGCGGGTTAGAAGCGCTAATACATTCACCCATCGCATAGCCGTGTCGCCGTAATAATGGCACTGTCATCACGCTGCCACCCACGCCCAGCAATGCGGCTATCATGCCGATGATCACTCCGCCGCCCGTTACCACAGAAAGTGACAAGCGACGCGGGGAACTGCGGCTAAAAAAACCTTTGCGCAACAAACAATCGCCAATGGTTACCAGCATATAAAGAATGAACAGTGCGCGAACAATATTCTCGCTGAAGACTCCCGCCAGACAGGAACCCACGACAGCCCCGATGGCGATAAACCATAATAATGGGAACAATGTCTGCGCTGAAAGTTTGCCGGCGCGCCAGTTTCGGTAGCTGACCCAGCCCGCGTTAAATATCATCACCGCCGTTGAGGTAGCAACCGCGATATGCATGGCGTTTCCTGCCAGCTCAGACTGCCGCAGCATCAGTTGATAAACAAATGGCACCACGACAAAACCGCCCCCAAAACCAAAGAGCACCGTGGTGATACCGGTAGTAAAGCCTGCCAGTGCAATAATTGCGATATCGTTCAAAAGAATATCCCCGACCTGAAAATGAGCGAGCAGCTTATACCGGTAGCATCCTGCTTCCCATTTGCGCAGCGCTCAATTACCTTTGTAAATCGTTCAGACGGAGACCGGTGTGCGCAACGTAAAAATTGAAGATGTCGATAAGCTCGATCGTGAAGTGGTGGCGTTAGGCAATGACTATGCGCAGGGATTTATACTGCCACAACACCAACATCGCCGCGCGCAGCTGCTGTATGGCGCAACGGGTCTCATGTACGTCTCAACCTGTAACGGAGAGTGGGTTGTTCCCCCACAACATGCAGTATGGATCCCACCCGAAACCCCTCACGCTGTCCGGTTTGTAGGTGTGACCACGCGTAGCTTATATATTGAACCAACATGCGTGACGGGATCGATTAAGTATCGACACTGTAAGGTGATCAGCGTATCGCCATTGTTACGTCAGTTGTTGCTTGATGCTGTGGATTTGCCGCTGATGTATGACAGCGCACGCGACCGTGCACTGGTAAATCTGCTGTTACTGGAACTGGCGGAAATGCCGGTTCGCGAATTCGATATTCCGCTGCCACAACATCCGGCTCTGTTGGCTCTTTGTCAGGCGTTTTTACTTAACCCCTCAATCCACGATCCTGCTGAGCGCTGGGCCAGTACGCTGTTTATGAGCGCCAGTACCTTTCGTCGACTTTTCTTACGGCAAACCGGCATGTCATTTTCTGCATGGCGACAGCGAGCCTGTGTCGTCAGTGCACTGACGTTGCTGATAACAGGTAAACCGGTGAATGAAGTGGCTCTCACTCTCGGATACGACAATGCATCATCTTTCGCCACGATGTTCCGCCGTGTCACGGGACAGCCGCCTTCGTATTATCGGCTTGATTTCAAAAGCTTCACAGGGCACCGTTCATAACGTCAGTTATGTGACCACAGCGGACGTTCTGAGCTGTGTTAGCGTTAATCAGGTTATCTTGTGCTGAGTGCAAGTTTAGCCGCAAAGCACAAAAACAATCCTCCTGTAGCTCTGTCCATTCCCCTGACAACACTGCTTTTCTTCAGTATGGCTGATGCAAAGTGCGTGGATAAAATGAGCGTGACTGACCACATTGTCCCTATTGCGACATGAATGCTGACAAGTATAAAAGTCCATACAAAAGGGGAATGCCCGGCAGGTATGAATTGAGGTAAAAAAGAGACATAGAAAATACCCATTTTAGGATTGAGTACATTTCCCAGCATTCCTTTTATAAACCAGTTCCCCGCTGAAGGATTAACGCCATCGCCGTGATTGAAAGATGAACGTGGCCGCCTCAGCAGTTGTAAACCCAGCCAGCAAAGGTAAGTCGCACCACAAATTTTCAGCATGGTATAAGCGAGCTCTGACACCGCCAGCAGCGCTCCCAGTCCCAGCGCAACAAGTGCGCCCCAGATAAAACAGCCAGTATCAATTCCAAGAGCTGCCTGAAAAGCCTTCTTTCCACCTTCAGCACATGCCGTTCGTAGAATGAGTGCCGTATCCAGGCCCGGAGTAAGGGTGAGCAGTAGTGCAGCGAGAGAGAAGGCAAGGAGAGAATCAGTAACAGACATTTTCTTTATCCGAAAGAGTGGATGTTACCCCCTTACTTTGCGCCAATCAATTAGACAAAGGCAGTTATGTGAATAAATTGTAAATTGCTTTAATGAGACAAGCCCTGCTGGCATACCGGGCTACAACTCAGGACGCTTTCTCATGCACTGTCATGATGAATACCAATGGGTCCTTCTCCCGGTTTTCATAGAAATGAGGAACGTCCGTTCTGGCAGTTGCCGAACAGCCAGTTTTTATCTGATACACGTGATCCTGTACGCCGAGTGTGAGCGTGCCCGACTGAACATAAAACAGTTCAAGCGTTCCTTCCGCGTGGCCGGGTGACGCAAACTTTTCCCCGGGCTGCATTTCCCACATCCAGAGCTCGGTCATATCAGGGCCACCCGATCCTGCGAGCAATCTTGCTCTCCCGCCTGTTTCACCTGTCCACAATTCTGGGATCTCATCTTCAGCAATGAGATGCACGGTCGGTTTGGCACTGACATCCACAAAATCAGCCACCGAAACCCCCATCGCGGCAGCCAGGCGACATAACAGGGCAATGCTGGGATTCGCCCGGCATCCTTCTATCTCAACCAACGCTCCCTTACTTACACCCGCCTGACGCGAGAGTTCATCAAGGGAGATTTTCTTTTGCTTACGATACAGTTTAATTCGCTGCGATACGGCTTCATTCACGGAGCTGGCGATCGAATTTGCATCGGTCATTAAATTGACTTTTTTGGTCATTGGTCATTATCATGGAATAAATTGGTCATTACAGGATTATCACGTGTTAACAGTATCTCCGTCAATTTCTCCTGAAATTTATCGTATTGCTCCCGGTTTTCGGGCGCTCAGTATCCGCGTAAAAGCTGCGCCAGTGCTTAATCCCGGCACTGGAGAAACGGCGCTGCGAGAAGCCTGTGAGGCGGTTCTGGCCGGTGAGCCTGCCTGGGCGGAATCTCATCTGGCGGCATGGGCCGACGTTTTTCAAAAATTTGGGGCTAAACCTAAACGCACCCCTTGCTCAGCGGATGCGTTACGCAAGCGCGTCTTACGTGACGGAACGATGCCAGCGCTCGATCCTGTCGTTGATCTTTATAATGCCGTCAGTCTCCGCTATGCCGTTCCGGTTGGTGGAGAGGATCTCTCTGCCTATCAGGGGGCGCCGCGTCTGACTGTGGCAAAAGGAACAGAACCTTTTGATACGGTCAAAGAGGGAGAGACCACCGTTGAGTATCCTTCACAAGGTGAGGTTATCTGGTGTGATGATATCGGCGTGACCTGCCGTCGCTGGAACTGGCGACAGGGGATCAGAACCCGCTTAGGCGTGGAAGCGCAGCAAATGTGGTTCATTCTGGAGAGTCTCCCGCAGATGCCGCTGGAGACGCTTCACGAAGCCGGAAAAATGCTGACCGACGGCCTGGAAAAAATGATGCCCGGTCTGTGGTTTGACGTTGCTCTCATCGAAGAACAACAGCAGTAATATCCTTCAGGAGAAACATGTATGTTTACCGGCTTGTCGGCATTTCCATTAACCCCAGTCACCGCCAGCGGCGTGGATGAAAAGGGTTTCAGCCATATCCTTTCTCGTCTTACAGACGCTCGGGTTGATTCTATGGGCATCCTGGGGTCAACCGGAAGCTACGCCTATCTGACCCGGGAGCAGCGCAAGCGCGTAGCAACGCTGGCCAAACAGCATGCAGGCAACATCCCCATGATGGTGTGTGTGGGAGCGGTCAGTACCGATGCCATTCTGCATCTGGCAGATGATGCACAGGCCGCTGGTGCAAATGCGCTGTTACTCCCGGCGGTCAGCTACCAGCCACTCCGTGACGAAGAAGTCTTCACACTCTTTGAGACCGTTACCCGGCACGTATCTGTACCGGTGTGTATCTATGATAATCCGGGCACGACGCATTTTACCTTTACGGATGAACTCCACGGTCGTCTCTCATCACTTGAGGGTGTTCGCTCGGTCAAGATCCCTGGCGTCCCGAATAGCCCCGCTGCAGCAACTGAGCGGGTGAAGGCGTTACGTCAACATCTGAACCCTGGCGTAACAATCGGTATCAGTGGCGACGCTTATGCGGGACTGGGATTAAACGCCGGTTGTGAAGTGTGGTATTCCGTGTGTGGCGGTCTGTTCCCTGAGATGGCGAAACAAATCACTGAAGCCGCGGCGGCAAACGATCGTCAACGCGTTACAGCCCTGACAACCCGCCTTGAGCCATTGTGGTCGCTGTTCCGTAAACATGGCGGCAGTATTCGCGTTATTGCCGCTGCTGCTGGCGTGCTTGGTCTTACCGACATGGATTGCCTGCCTCGCCCTCTGCAACCATTGTCAGCTGGCGACATCGCGGATATTGCCCATGTGATAAGCACGCTGGAGCTGAAGTGATCTCCGCAGGACTGGGTGTCTACCGGTCCTTACAGCAAAATTTTATTATTGAAGTGACTCTTCTTCGCCTGATAGCTTATCTGCATCAGGAGAATAATGCTGGCAAACGCACGCCAGTTTATGTCCGTCAGGATCGCGCAGATAGGCAACATAAAAGTCGGGGCCGTAGGCGGTTCGTGTACCGGGCACGCCTTCATTTTTCCCACCCGCACGGAGGCCCGCTGCATGGAAGCGTCTGACAATGTCCGAGTTATCTGCTCTGAAAGCGAACATTGTCCCGTTTCCCGCCGTCGCGGATTGCTGGTCAAAAGGAGGACAAATGCAGAAGCTAAATTCGTCATCCGGATGATTTTCGTTTCCCCACATTGCCCAGCTATCAGTCCAGGCGGGCAGACGTGTATAGCCCAGCACGTTAAAAATAGCGTCATAAAAGTTCACGGCGCGCTGAAAGTCATTTGTCCCAATCGTGATATAAGCCAGCACTTTAAACATCCTCTTTTCCGTCAGTCTGAACAGAGATTATCGCAAAGTAGCTATCTTCACCACCACCCAGGCCAGGATCATCGGCATGCCTCAGCAGGAAGCCTCGGCGATAAAAAATGTTGGCTGACGTCATCGTGTGCCGATAATACAAAAACTGTATGATTACACCTTCCAAAAAGGGAATGTATGTCTTTACCGCCACTGTATGCGCTGCGCGCGTTCGAAGTTGCCGCACGGCTGAACTCGTTCAGCAAAGCGGCTGAAGTCCTGAATATCACGCCGGGGGCGGTCAGCAGGCATGTCCGCACGCTTGAGATGTGGTTCGACTGCGAGCTGTTTAAACGGCAGGGACCGAGAGTGGAGGTCAGCGACGCCGGGCGTATTCTGGCCGGGCAGCTTAGCGAAAGTTTCTCGAATATTGAGTGGGCCTGTCGCGCATTCAAAAGTGAAAACCACCTTCTGCGCCTCAAGGCCCCCAGCACCCTGACGATGCGATGGCTTCTCAATGTGCTTAAATCCTTTCGGGAGAATCATGCGAAGCCGAAAATCGAAATCGCCAGCGTCTGGATGGACTTCGACACGGTTGACTTCAGCCGCGAGCCCTACGATTGTGCGATCCTCCTTGGTAACGGCTATTTCGGCGAGTCAACGGAGAGCAGGCTACTGTTCAGCGAATGGCTTATTCCGGTTTGTACGCCGTCTTTGCTGAAGTCTGCCCGGCATCAGCTTCCTGAGTGCGATCTTATTCATCCGTCACCGGACCGACGGGACTGGAAGCGCTGGCTGAAAAGGACGGGCTTATTCCCCGGCCTCGACATGAGCGGTGGGATCGTGTTCGACACCCTGGAGCAGGGAAGCCTTGCGGCCATGCACGGACACGGCGTGGCGATGGCCGATCTCCGGCTCACGCTCGACGCGCTGAAAAGCGGCCTGCTCGCGCTGCCCTTCCGGGAGGCGATAGCAACAGGGGACGGTTACTATCTTGTCTGGCCGAAAAATTCGCTCAGAGGACAGAGTATTGAACGGTTGCTGGCCTGGCTTAACCTTAATTCGCCGGTCGTTCCTTCGCTGGATATCCTCTGTCTTGAGTATAATGAAAAGCGGCTGTCTTAAATTAAACAGGATATTCCTTACGGACTATCCTGTTTAATAAGTTTACGCGTAGGGTATATTCGCCATCTTTTTATATCTTTCCGGCAGTGCGCTATTCAGGTTAAGTAATTTATCCAGAATATAAAGCGCTGGCGTCCCCTTTGCGCGCTCTTCGTCGATCAGCGAAGAACGTAGCACATTTGCAGCCGAGGTCATTTTACGAAAATACTCTTCTGATTCCGGCGTCTGTACTTCACCGGACTCGGCGTAACGCACCCGTGGCCAGTCCGCGAAGTCAGGCTGGGGGAAAAGTCTGTCGTCTTTTGTAATATGTGCTGAGAGTAGCTCCTCGGCATTGCCGGGAGCGTTCTGGGCAAATGAGAGCAGGTGCAGTCGATGTATAAATGGCGAAAGCGCTTCTGAACGATGACTTTCTGAGGAAAGTAAGGTGATTAGCGCAGGTATTTTTTCACCAGCGGTGCTTTTTTCTGGTGAGAGGGTTTTCATTAAATGGAATAAAACATCGAGTGTCATAGGTGCTCCATATCCGCACATTATTATTTATTGTTTTTACGTCGCTATCTGTTTTTGACAGCGGTATACCAGGGGTAAATGGATGGTATTTCAGTGCGGTTATGTTTGAAAAACGATAAATAGTTGGCATTAATGTGAGTTTTACTCAATGTGGCGCTCTGGGCTCCAACATTGCAGATCCTCTCACGGCAGCGTTTTGTTTCACAAATGCCTTAGCTTATCGGCTTTTCAGGATGGTATAACGTCGTGCAGCAATCGGCTTGCCGTTAATCGCCACATTCTCAAAGGCTTATATGAAACAAATTACTTTTAGTGACCTGCAGCAGCAAAGCGAGCAGGCCGCACATTCTCCTCGCTTACGCGCACACCGTAATTTACACCCTGACCTGAGCGATCCGGTGCAGCGCCTGGCCATTGCAATGGAACCCGGTACCTATGTCCGCCCCCATCGCCATCCGCACACGTTTGAACTGCTGACGGCGCTGAGCGGCCGCTTTCTGGTGCTGAATTTTGACGACAGCGAAAACGTGACCCGGCGCGTGGTGTTAGGCGAAGAGTGTAAAGTCCTGGAGATGGATGCCGGAACCTGGCATGCCGTGCTGTCGCTGGATAAAGGCGGCGTCATTTTTGAGGTAAAACACGGGGCGTATCAGCCCGTGCCTGAGCACGATACCGCCCCGTGGTCGCCTGCTGAGAACGCGCCAGGTACTGTAGAGTTGATGAAATGGTACGCCCAGGCGCAGGTGGGTGATAGGCGTTTTACCCTGTAATTTTCCTGTAGTGTTCCCGGCGCGCAGGAAAGCGCGCCAGCACCGTATGGTTTACTGGATGCCGCCGAGTCTTTGCAGGAATTCCTCAACCTGCTCAGGCGTAGCCGTGTCTGCCTGGTAAAGGATTTCGAGCTTAACGTTCTTCAACCCGCAGAAGCCAAATACCCCTTCGATTATCTGCGTCTGAATCGCCGTCGAATAGCCGTGTTTGTCGAACCCCGTAAGATCGCTACCGCCGGTGGCAATCAGGCGGACGGGAACATCACGCAAGTTGCCCACAATCCGGCCGTCGTCGGCCACCTTATACGCCCAGTTCAGGGTTAACACGCGATCGAACCAGCCTTTCAACAGCGCGGGAACCGACCACCAGTACACCGGGAAGACGAATACCAGCATATCCGCGCGCTCGACGCGCTTTTGCTCGCGCAGAATATCGTCGGGGAGGGCGCTCGGATCGCCGTGATACAAATCGAGATCGGCGCGGGTCATCGCCGGATTAAACCCTTCAGCATGCAGATCGGCGATCTCAATCTGCGTACCTTCCTCGCGTAATTTCCCGGCAATACGAGCTGCCAGCGTATGGGACAACGAATTGTCGATCGGGTGTGCCGTCACGATCAGCGCGTTTTTAATGGCATGGGTTGCAGACATAGCGACCTCCAAATGGGGGAGAAGTGATGCCTATGTTACTATTGGTAATTTAGGTGTCAATCCGCCCCCGGCGATCATTTTGTGCTATTCGCGTAGGTCTCCAGCACCCCGGTCATGGCGCCGCAGAGCATATCTTCTGCCACATTCCGGGCGAGCACGCCGTTGCCCGCCGAGGTGCTGAGGGCCTCCGCCGCGCCAATGATGGCCGTCAGTACCGCTTCTCCCTGAACGCCTTTTAAGACGATAAAAGGAGAAAGCGCGGTGCGCAGGCAGTCGGCGCATTCGGCCACGCATGCTTCCCGAAACGTCTGCAGCGCGCGAGAACCGGACAGCGCCGCGACGATTGGCCCGGTTTCAGGTCCGGCGGCAATGGCACAGTCGATATAGGCCGCGCTGAAAAAGCGGATCGTCTTCTCCAGCGTTTTGCTGTCCACCGCCAGCGTCTCCCTGAATTTCGCCAGCTGCCGATCGCTATAGTCCTGATACAGTGCCATCAGTAGCCCCTCACGATCGCCAAAGTGGTCGTAGGGGATAGGCTTGGTCACGTTAGCCCGTTCTGCCAGATAGCCAAGGGTCAACGCCTCCGTGCCTTGCTGACGCACGATCCCTCGCGCAACCTCCAGCAGCTGCACGCGGCGGTCCTCTTTTCTTAAGCGCTTAACAACCATGCTTGCCTCAGGTCAGTTATCTACTGATGGTAGTTTACACGTTTTCCGTGGCATGCTGTACACGTTGTTCAGCCGGGCGGATCCGGAACCAGATCGCATACATCGCGGGCAGGAAGACGAGCGTAATGATCGTCCCGCCCAGCGTGCCACCGATCAGCGTCCAGGCCAGCGTGCCCCAGAATACCGAATGCGTCAGGGGAATGAACGCCAGCACGGCCGCCATGGCGGTGAGTAAGACCGGCCGCGCTCGCTGGACCGTCGCCTCGACCACCGCCTGGAACGGATCGAGGCCGTCCCTCTGGTTATGATCGATTTGACCGATCAGGATCAGCGTATTGCGCATCAGAATGCCAGAAAGGGCGATCAGGCCGACCAGCGCGTTGATGCCAAACGGCTGATTAAATATCAGCAGGGTCGGCACAACGCCAATCAGCCCCAGCGGCGCGGTTAAGAACACCATGACCATCGCGGAGAGTGAGCGCACCTGCAAAATGATGATCAGCAGCGTCAGGGCAATCATGATCGGGAACAGCGGTAACATGGCCTGCGTGGCTTTGCCCGACTCCTCAATCGACCCCGCCATGTCAATGCGGTAGCCGGCCGGCAGCGTATCAACGATCGGCTGGAGCTGCTTCATGATGGCGACCGACACGTCCGGCGGCTGAAGATTGTCGGCGATATCGCCCCGTACGGTAATCGTGGGGGTGCGATCGCGACGGCGAAGGACCGGGTCTTCCATGCCGACCTCTATCTTGCCAATTTGAGACAGTGGCACGCGCTGTCCCGCATTGCCGACCAGGGTAAAGCCTTCGATTTTTGCCGGGTCAAGGCGGATATCACCCGCCGCGCGGGCAACGACCTCTACCGATCGAATATCTTCCCGAACGGAGGTGACAGGCACGCCTGAGAGCAGGAACTGAAGCTGCCCGGCAACGGCGCTGGAAGTTAAGCCGGTCGCCTGCAGGCGGTTCTGATCGAGGGTGAAATGGAGCACCGGAACGCGCGAGCCCCAGTCGGTGTTAACGGTTCGCATCATCGGGCTTGCCTGAAGCACGGCTTTCACCCGTTCGGCGATGTCCTGCACCTGTTTGACATCCGGCCCCGACACGCGCCAGGCAACCGGGAAAGGCGAGTAGGGGCCAAACACCAGCTGCGTCACCCGCACGCGGGCTTCGGGCGCAAGGCCGCTGGCGACGGCCTCCCTGAGCCTGAACTTGAGCGCCTCGCGTGACGTCTCGCTGTCCGTCAGGATCACGATTTTCGCAAAAGAGGGATCGGGCAGCTCGGGGGCCATTGCCAGATAGAAACGGGGCGAGCCCTGACCAATATAGGCCGTGACGATTTTGGCTTCTGGCTGCTTGCCCAGCCACGCTTCTATTTTTGCAGTAGCGGCGCTGGTTTGCGCAATCGAGGTACCATAAGGCATCTGTACTTCAACCAGCACTTCCGGGCGATCGGAGGTCGGGAAGAACTGTTTTTTTACCAGCCCCATGCCGAGCACGGCCAGAATGAAAATGGCGACCACGGACCCGGCCACACGCCATTTTCTGGCGATAACGCGGCCAAGCAGCTGGCGAAAACGGTTATAGCGAGGCGTGTTATAGATGGCGGCATGGCCGCCTTCCACTTTGGGGATCGCCGGCAGGATCTTCACCCCCAGATACGGCGTGAACACCACCGCAACAAACCATGAGGCAATCAGGGCGAGGCCGACAATCCAGAACATATTGCTGGTGTATTCCCCGGCGGTCGACTGGGCAAACCCATTCGGCATAAAGCCAATCGCCGTCACCAGGGTACCGGCCAGCATCGGCGCGGCGGTGTGGCTCCAGGCGTAGGCTGAGGCTTTGATTCTGTCGTAACCTTCCTCCATCTTCACCACCATCATTTCGATGGCGATAATGGCATCGTCAACCAGCAGGCCGAGGGCGAGGATCAGGGAGCCCAGCGTGACGCGGTCAAAGTTTATTCCCGCGGCCTCCATCACCACGAAGACGACCGCCAGCGTCAGCGGGACCGCCGCCGCGACCACCACGCCCACGCGCCAGCCCATGCTGATAAAACAGACCACCATAACCACGAGCAGGGCGACGAAGAATTTGATCATAAACTCATCGACCGACGAGCGGATATTCACGGACTGGTCGGTGACCTTGGTCAGGGTCATGCCAAGCGGCAGGCTATCATTGATTTTCGCCGTCTCCGCATCCAGCGCTTTACCCAGCGCCAGGCCGTTCCAGCCCTCACGCATGACAACACCCAGCAGCAGGGCGGGTTCATGCTGATTGCGTATCAGCATCGTCGGGGGATCTTCATAGCCTCGTTCAACCGTTGCCACATCCGACAGCGTGAGCGTTTTGCCCTGAGCGACTAAAGGCGTATCGCGGATTTTCTGCAGTTCATCGAACGCGCCGTCCAGGCGGATAAAAATCTGCGCGCCCCGGGTCTCAATGGCGCCCGCCGCGGCCAGGGCATTCTGGTCGTTGAGGGCATTGAAAATATCCTGCGGTGAGAGGCCCATCGTCGCCAGACGGTCATGGGAGAAGGCGATATAAATCCGCTCGGCCTGTTCACCGATGATGTTGACTTTTTTGACCCCTGGAACGTGCAGAAGCTGCTGGCGCAGGCCTTCGGCATCGCGTACCAGCTGCCGCTGCGGTTCGCCTTTTGCTTTCAGAGCAAAGAGGGCAAAGGTGACATCCGAGAATTCGTCATTGATCATCGGGCCGATGACGCCCGCCGGGAGACGCTGGGATTCATCCCCAAGCTTTTTACGCGCCTGATAGAACTCCTCCTGCACCTCAGAAGGCGGGGTTTTGTCCTGCAGTGACAGGGTGATATACGCCACGCCGGGGCGGGTATAGGTTTCCGTACGGTCATACCATTTGAGTTCCTGCAGGCGCTTTTCCAGCGGTTCGGCCACCTGATCCTGGATCTCCTGCGCGGTTGCGCCCGGCCAGACGGCAATCGCCGTCATCTGCTTCACGGTGAAGGGCGGATCTTCCGCGCGTCCCAGTCCAAAAAAAGCGTAAATACCGGCAATGGTCACCAGAACGATCAGAAACAGCGTGACGGAACGCTCGCGGACGGCCAGCGCGGACAGGTTGAAGCGACTTTGGCTCATGGCGCGTTCTCCGCCGGAGCGGCATGGCGTTGTTCTGCCAGCCTGACAACTTCACCTTCGTGCAGAAGATGGGCGCCTAACGCAACAATCTTCTCCCCGGGCTTCACGCCGCCCGTGATCTGGACCGCATCTTCGCCCACGCTCAGCACCCTCACTGGCGTCCATGTGACCTTTGCCGGCTGGGCGGAAATGCGCCAGACGCCGGGCCCTTTACCCGCATCGTAGAGTGAGGCCAGCGGGACCTGCATGGCCTGACCTTCCGCTTTCGGGTCTTCAAGGCTGAGCGTGACGGTCGCCCCCAGCGGCGCGTTCGCCAGCTGGCCAGCCAGCACGTAGCGTGCTTCATACGTCCGGGTTGTGGCATCCGCGGAGTCAGACAGCAGGCGCAACGTGGCGGTGACCGGGTGTTGTTCACGGCCATAAAGCGTGGCTCGTGCTTCGCTGCCGACGGCAGGGCGCAGCGTCTCCGGAAGCTGCACGAGTGCTTCGCGCTGTCCCGCTCTGGCAAGGCGGATCGCCACCTGCCCGGCGCTGACCACCTGACCGGGTTCGGCAAGCGTCTCCATCACCACGCCGTCTGAATCCGCCAGCAGGACGGCATAGCCCGTGGCGTTTTGCGCCACGTTGGCCTGCGCCCGGGCGGCGCTGAGATCCGCCCTGGCCGTATCGGCCGCCGCTTTAATCTGATCGTACTCCGCGGCGGACACCGCGCCGGACGCCACCAGACCGCGATAACGCGCCTCATCGCTGGTGGCTTTTCTCGCCCGCGCCTGGGCAGCATCCACCGCGCGCTGCTGCGCCTGAGCCTGTAATTTCAGGTCAACCGGATCCAGGCGCAGTAAGGGCTGGCCCTGTTTGACAGTCTGCCCGGTATCCACCAGACGTTCGAGGATTTTACCCTGAACCCTGAAGCCCAGGTCGCTTTGCGTTCTTGCCACCACCACGCCCGTAAAGGTGCGAGCGGCTGGATTCGCCATCTCGACGGAGGCGGATCTGACAAGCGGTGGCCTGGTGCGCGGATCGTCACTCGCGGAAATATCGCCGCATGCCGCGAGGGCAAACGGCAGAAGACATATGGCAAGGCGGGCTGAAGTGAGCCTGAGCATGGGAAACCCTTTTGAAGTAACAGGACAGTTTCCGCATTCTGTGATTAGTGACCAATAAAGTCAATGGTCACTAATCAGGGGGCCAGGCTTCTTAAAATCAATGAGGAGAGGAGTACCGCTGCCGTTGGGGCAGTTTCAAGGTTGTACTGCAGCTGAACGGGGTTAATGTAAGGGCACATCACCATGTAAACGGCGCAGGTGACCTCATCCAGCGGCGTCTTCCTTTCGAACTCTCCAGCCTGTCTGCCTTCGATAATGATGCTCTCAATCAGCTTCAGGAGGCTTTCGGTATACCTTTCCGTCGAAGGCCACTTCTCCCGTGACGCGACGGCGGCGATGTCGTAGAGCTTGCGATCGTGGAAAAACAGCTCGCTTCCGGCCTCGGTAAGTGCTTTGAAGAGACGGCGGAGTTTTTCGCTGGCTGACGGCGCATCCGCAATGGCGGAAAGCACGGCCGTCATGATCAGCTCCAGGCGGTTTGCGCAGATCACTTCGCCGATAGCCTGCTTGGAATCGAAGAACTTATAAATGTAGGATTTTGAAAAACCGATAGATTTCGCCAGCTCGGCGACGGTGGTTTTTTCATAGCCATAGTGACCGAAGTGCTCAAAGGCCGCTTCGACGATTTGCTCTCTGACAGAATGGTCAAGTGGACCACGTATTGATGGGGCGTTCATAGTTTTAGTCATTATGTAAGCTTAGCGTGACGAGCTACGATTGACAACGAGTGACCATTTCGTATTTTGGTTACATCCGTTTTCGTCGTGAGCCGTTCAGACGGGACGATCAACCAGGTGGGGTAAGTGTATCACTGTTTTTCGCGCGCTATGGCATCTATCTGTCTGCGGGGACGAGGAGGCCGCAATAGCGATGCGGCCTTGTCTGTCAGGCAGCCAGTTCAGGCATTTGCTCCTTTACGAAATTCAACACCTTCTTCGCGTCCAGAGACGCGTAGGGAAGACTCTCAATGATGGCGATTGAACGTGTATTGCCCACCGTTGCGTGTATCTCGTCGAGTTTGTACTGAATGTGCGGCGCGATAAGAAAACCGTCGAAAGCGGGGGCGACGCTGGCGAAGTTATCCAGCCCAACGGCGCTAATCATCAGTGGATAGCCTTCTTGTTCTGCCAGGGACTGCATTTTTTTGGCAAGAGCGTTTGCGGTATTACCGAACAAACAACATATCAGAAGCTTTTTCATATTTTGTTCCTCCTGAAAACCGCTCATAGGGTAGTCCTGAGGTGGTCACCGAAATGCGCGCTATCTCTGATTTTGGTGACAAAACTATAACCCCAGATCGCTCAATGAGGGATGATCGTCCGGGCGTCTACCCAACGGCCAGTGGAACAGTCGCTCGGATTCTTTTATCGGCATATCGTTAACGCAGGCAAAACGGCGCTTCATCAGTCCGTCCGGTTCAAACTCCCAGTTTTCATTGCCGTACGAGCGGAACCAGTTGCCGGAATCATCATGCCATTCATAGGCATAGCGCACCGCGATCCGGTTGCCCGTAAATGCCCAGAGCTCTTTAATCAGACGATAGTCGAGCTCTTTTTTCCATTTCCGCGCCAGAAACGCCTGGGCTTCTTCACGGCCATTGGCGAATTCCGCACGGTTGCGCCATTGGGTATCCAGCGAATAGGCCAGCGCGACTTTCGCCGGGTCGCGGCTATTCCAGCCGTCTTCTGCCAGTCTGACTTTTTCGATGGCGCTTTCACGTGTGAAGGGCGGTAAAGGAGGACGTGCGTTCATTGCGATTACCTCTGTTTGTTATTATGTAGACAGGTCTGTCTACTTGCGCTAATCTATGCTTGAAAAATAACGCTGTCAACACTCCTTTTAGAGGCTGCCGAAAAGTGAATACACCCGTCATGAGCAACGATAAAAAAATCAGCGTCAGGGATAAAATATTACATACGGCGCACGATCTGTTTTATTCCACGGGTTTCAAAGCCACGGGGGTAGATACGCTGATTAAAGAGGCGAAAGTGACGAAGGTGACGTTTTATCGCCATTTTCCGGGTAAAAGCTTACTTATTCTTGCCTATTTACAGTACCGGCATGAAATATGGATTAACTGGTTTGAAACCACGCTGCGTCAACATCACGACGCAGGCCTGACAGCGTCTGATGCATTATCCGCAACGCTTCACGAATGGTTTGTTTCGCCCGAGTTCCACGGCTGCGCGTTTATTAACGCCAGCGCAGAGGCAAAATCCGAAGATATTGAAAGCGAAATTAAAGAGATATGCCGCAATCATAAAGCAGAAACAAACAAAAAAATCGGAATGCTCACCGGTATAACGGATGAACAGATCTGTAATGACATTATGATGCTTGTTGACGGCGCGATTATTCATGCACAAATGGGAATGGATTCAGACAGGGTAATACACGCGTTAAAAACAGGTTTAGAAAAACTGACGGGTCAGTGATATTTCCCTGTGCTTAATCAGCCCTCATCCCGAGCCGATTAAGCACCCGCGTCACACTGTCGGGATGGTACCGCCGTCAACGACAAATTCAGTGCCAGTAATACTCGCAGCATGCGATGAAGCGAGGAAGACGATGAGGTTGGCAACCTCAATCGGTCGGGCAGGGCGTCCGAGCGGTATTCCACCTAACGCCTTCATAATGATCTGTTTGCCACCTTCGTAGTCTGTTCCTGCCTGCTTTGCCAGTCTCTCCGCCAGTGCCACCGCCGCTTCAGTTTCGATCCAGCCAGGTGCAACGCGCACCACCCGAACACCTTTCGGCGAGACTTCCTTTGAAAGACTTTTACTGTAGGTTGAGAGGGCTGCTTTAGCCGCCGCATAACCCGTTGTTGAATCCGGTAAAGGCAGTTCGCGCTGGATAGACGTCACGTGGATAATCACCCCATTTCCCTGCTCGAGCATTCCGGGAAGCAGGGCGCGATCTAAGCGTACGGCAGGTAACAAATTAAGATTGAGCTCCTGCTGCCACTCGTCTTCGCCAAGTGCAGCAAAACCGCCACCGGGTGAGGTTGAACCGCCTGCAACATGGATAATCACGTCGACACCTCCCATCTGTTCCTGCACTGCGGATGTGACTGAGGCACATCCAGCGACCGTAGTAAGATCAGCGGCTACGAAAGTATCCGCGATATTTACGTCTGGTTCGTGGCGCGCCGTGGTAAATACCGTTGCACCGAGTTGTTTTAAAAGTCCGACGACTGCTTTGCCGAGCCCTTTCGTGCCAGCGGTAACAAGCACGCGCTTGCCTTTAAAATCAATATCTAATGACATGGACTTTCACTCCCATTATTTACAGTACAGGTATATTCAACATAGACTGAGTAATTGACAAGTACGCACGAAAAAGTGAGTTACTAAATTATGAGTAAGTTATATAGTCCGGAATCTGCCGCAAGCGGCGTGGAGCAAGTATTACGGTTGCTGGAAGGGCGCTGGAAATTAATTATTCTTTTTCATCTTTTCGACGGAAAAGTGCAGCGCTACTCTGATTTCGAAAAACTGATCCCCGGTATTTCCCAAAAGATGCTGGCGCAGCAGCTTCGACAACTCGAGTCAGACGGTATTGTTTCGCGGATGGTCTACCCTCAGGTACCACCGAAAGTGGAATATCGCCTCACCGATTGGGGGCAGGCACTGTGCCCGGCGCTTGATGCCATGCTGAAATGGGCAGAAAAACGCGAGGATTACGCCAGGCATTAAACCCTGCGCTCAATACGTATCAGTGGGATAAGACGCAGAGATGAAGGCTTTTCTGGATGCCGAGTATACCCCTGCCGTAATTGAGCAGAGCCTGTCCGAGAGCCCTGTTTCCTGGTTTGTGGCAGAAACCGATCGGCCAGTGGGATTCATGAAAGTGACCTGGGACGCTATGCTTCCGGAAACGGACAAGAGGGGCGTTCTCCTCAACAAGCTCTACCTCGATCCTGCTGAGACCGGCAAGAACTATGTTCAGGACATGTTCAATAAAATTATCGACATGGCCCGGAGCAGGGAAAAGGACTATCTCTGGCTGGAAGTGCTTGAGCAGAACGCGGGAACGTACCGGTTCTACCAGAAGCAGGGCATGCTCTGCATCAAGAACGTCCTTTTCGAAACTGCCTCACAGCAGAGCATACTCAACATTATGGGGATGTCTCTTTAGAACGCGCCTGCATGTCCCGCTGTGCCAGCGACAGCGCGCTGGCGCTGGCAGGATCGAACAGCGAGATGCTCTCAATCTGATTAAGCAAAATCACCTTGCGGAATGACATGGCGCTGCGGGGTTCAGAGTCGAGCGTAATATCATGTTCCGCATACCACCTGCTGTAATTATTCTCGATACGCAGATTCATCGTCTTGGCATCCCGGTACCCGCTCAACATTGGGATCAGCACGATATTGGCCGTTTTTTCATATTCCAGCGTCGCGGTGTGGATCATGCCGACGTAAATCCGCCGCGACCGGAGCGTCACCTGCGCCAGCTCGCCTTGCTCCATACACTGATAGAGCAGTTGTTCAATCCCGCTCGCCTGCGCAAGCCGTTTGTAGAGCTTTTTCCGGCTCTCGCCGTCCAGCCTGGCGCTGCCTGCCCAGTTAGAGCGGTAGAGGCAAAACAGAATGGCAAACGCCAGCATCACCACCACCGGCGCCTGAATGCCTAAAAAACTCCAGTTCATAAAGTCGATTTGCCAGTCGGTGTATTTCGGTGAGGCAAAGTGGAAAGCGTTGTTGGCGGCGGAAAGGGCGAATAGCAGCAGCCAGAGCAATCCCGTGGCGATTACGCCCTGCAAAACGAAAATACAGCCGTAAAGCGCGACGAGAAAATAGACGTCCCAGCCGAAGGAACGCTTGATTTTAAAGCGGGTCGACAGGTCGCGGCTGGTGTACCAGTACCCGCAGACCATCAGCACCATAAATATCGCCGTTCCCATATCAGGCCCTCTTCAGCGTGTTGACGTGACGCAGAAAGTCCTGCCGCACCTCGTTGCTCTTGTAGTTCACCGAGGCGTTCCCGTCCTGGTCGATAATGATGCGATCGCCATCTTCCACGGCTTCAATAATTTCCTGCTGACTCATCACCTGCAGTAAGGATTCCGGGCTTGAGAATAGGGAGAGAAAGAAACGTTTCATGTCAGGCATCCTTATGAATAAAAAGGATAAGCCTGGAAGATGACGGCTGAATTTGCCTTAAGGATAACCTGAAAGTGAAAGCCGGGTGGCGGCTACACCTTACCCGGCCTACAAAACCGTCAAGTGATTGTGTTTTCAAGTTGTTGATATTTATGGGTAATAAAAAATAAATTTGCACAAACTTGGACAAATAACGTTAATTGTGTAAGTTTTAATTATGCGATTACGCCACGTTGTTTACAGCCAGGATGTGACCCATGAGCACTTTGCCCTCTGTCGTGAGTCGGTTTATTGAGTACTACGCCGCACTGGATAGCCAGCCGCCGACCGCGCTGGTCGGGCTTTACCATTCGAATGCCACCCTTATCGATCCGTTCGGCGAGCACAACGGTATTTTCGCGCTTCAGCGCTATTTCACCCATCTGCTGGCAAACGTCGAGAAGTGCCGTTTTGTCATCGATCCGCCGCTCTGCAGCGGGAACCGGTTTGTTGTCACCTGGGTAATGCATTGGTCGCATCCGCGCATTGCCGGAGGCGAGCCGCTTGAACTGCCTGGATGTTCGGTGGTGGACACCGAAAACAATCTCATCACGCGTCAGCGGGACTTCTACGATGCGGGAGAGATGATCTACGAACACCTCCCTCTGCTGGGCTGGGCGGTACGCGGCGTGAAGCGGAGGGTCAAATCATGAAGACGGTGCTGATTACCGGCGCAAGCTCGGGCATCGGCGCGGGGCTGGCGAAGTCCTTTGCCGCTGACGGCTACCACGTGATTGCCTGCGGGCGCGATCCGGCGCGGCTTGAAGCGCTACATCAGACCTGCCCCAATCTCACCGTTCGCCCGTTCGATATGACAGACAGGGACGCCTGTCGCCAGGCGCTGAGCGGCGTTTACGCCGATCTGGTTATTCTCTGCGCCGGTACCTGCGAATATCTCGACGGCGGCGTGGTGGATGCGGCGCTGGTGGAGCGGGTCATGACCACCAATTTTCTCGGGCCAGTGAACTGCCTGGCCGCGCTGCAGCCGCAGCTGGTTGCCGGTAACCGCGTGGTGCTGGTGAGCTCGATGGCCCACTGGCTTCCCTTCCCGCGGGCAGAGGCCTACGGCGCGTCCAAAGCGGCGCTGAGCTGGTTTACCGACAGTCTGCGTCTGGACTGGGAGCCAAAGGGGATTGCCGTGACGGTCGTCTCTCCGGGATTTGTCGATACCCCGCTGACGCGCAAAAACGATTTTGCCATGCCGGGTAGGGTGAGCGTTGACGAAGCGGTCAAGGCGATCCGTACCGGGCTGGCAAAGGGCAAAATGCATATCGCGTTTCCGGCCGGGTTTGGCCTTATTTTGCGGCTGCTCTCCGGGCTGCCCGCGTTTTTGCAGCGCGCGCTGCTGCGCAGGATGGTGCGCTCATGAACATTGCAATTATCGGCAGCGGCATCGCCGGGCTGACCTGCGCCTGGCGGCTGGCAGGGCATCATCAGGTAACCCTGTTTGAAGCGGGCACCACGCCCGGCGGCCATACCGCGACGGTTGACGTCTCAACGCCCCAGGGCACATACGCGATCGATACCGGGTTTATTGTCTACAACGACCGCACCTACCCGCGCTTTATGGGCCTGCTCAGCGAGCTCGGCATCAGCGGGCAAAAAACACAGATGAGCTTTTCAGTACACAACCCAGAGACGGGGCTTGAGTACAACGGCCACACGCTGACGTCGCTGTTTGCCCAGCGTCGAAACCTGGTAAATCCGGCATTCTGGCGGCTGCTCGGTGACATCGTCCGCTTTAACCGCCTGGCGAAACAGGCGCTTGAAGGGGAGGTCGATCCGAACGCCACGCTGCAGACGTTTCTGGACCAGCACGGCTTCACGCCGTTTTTTGCGCGCCACTACATTCTGCCGATGGGAGCCGCGATCTGGTCGTCATCGCTGCAGGAGATGAAGCGTTTCCCGCTGCCGCTCTTCCTGCGCTTCTTTCATCACCACGGCCTGCTGGATATCACCCAGCGTCCGCAGTGGTACGTGGTGCCGGGCGGCTCGCGGGAGTATATCCGCGCCATGCTGCAAAAACTGGGCGACCGCCTGACGCTGCACCTGAACACGCCTGTTCTGCGGGTGAGCCGCCATGCGCACGGGGTCACGCTCCAGCTTGAAAACGGCAGCCACACCTTCGACCAGGTGATATTTGCCTGCCACTCCGCCCAGGCGCTGGCCATGCTTGAGGATCCTACGCCCGCGGAGCGCGAAGTGCTGGGCGATATCGGCTGGCAGCGCAACGAGGTTGTTTTGCACAGCGATCCACGCTGGCTGCCGGTGCGGCAGCGCGCCTGGGCCAGCTGGAACTACCGACTGAGCGCGCAGGAGCAGGCCAGCGCCTGCGTCACCTACAACATGAACATTCTGCAGGGTCTGCCTGCGGGCAGCCCACTGTTCTGCGTCACCCTGAACCCGGACGAGCCGGTGGATGAACGCTTCGTCCTGCAGCGCTTTGTCTATGAGCATCCGCTGTTTAACCCGCAAAGCTGGCGTGCGCAGGCGCGCCGTGGGGAGATCAACGGTCATCACCGGAGCTGGTTCTGCGGCGCTTACTGGTACAACGGTTTTCATGAAGACGGCGTGCGCAGCGCGCTGGACGTGGTCAATGAAATAGCCGCCGGGGAGGGGAACTGACATGAACAGCTGCCTCTATCACGGCGTATTGCGCCACCGCCGCCTTCAGCCGAAAACGCATGAATTCAGCTACGGCGTTTTTATGGCCTGGCTGGATCTTGATGAACTGCCGCTGCTGGCATCCGTCGGCGTGCGGCGCAACCGCTTTGCCGCCGCCGCGTTCCATGACGCGGACTATCCGCTTGGCACGCCGCTTAAAGAGAACGTGCTGAACAGGCTGGAGAGCCTGACCGGGGAACGTCCCGCAGGGCGGGTCATGCTTCTGACGCAGCTGCGCTACTTCGGGTTTCATTTCAATCCGGTCAATTTTTACTATTGCTATGACCAGGAAAACACGCTTCGCTGGGTGTTGGCGGAGGTGCGCAACACGCCGTGGAACGAGCGCCATTATTACGCGGTCGACGGGCAAAATGCCCGGCCCACGGAAAAAGCGTTTCACGTTTCCCCCTTCAACCCGATGGACATGGTCTACCACTGGCGCTTCAACAACCCGGACAACACGTTGCATATGCACATTGAAAATCATCAGGAAGCGAAGGTCTTTGACGCCACGCTGTCCCTGCGCCGGGAGCCTCTGACCCGCCCGGCGCTGCGCGCGCTGCTGCTGCGCATCCCGCTGATGACTCTGAAAACCGTTTTCGCCATTTACTGGCAGGCGCTGAGGCTGTGGCTCAAGCGCGTGCCGCTGTATAACCATCCCGTCAGCAGGAGTGAACGCTCATGACCGATCCCGTCTTTGCGCTAGAACCCGATATCCCGCGCAACGTCCGCATCGCGCGATGGCTGCTGTTTCGTCTGTTAAGCGGCATTCGCGGCGGCTCACTCACCCTGCGTGAAGGGGCGCAGACCTTCCATTTTGGCGAGACATCCTCCGCGCTGCACGCCGACGTGCAGATCCTCACGCCCGGCGTCTACTGGCGCGTCTTAACGGGCGGTAGCCTTGCCGCCGCAGAAGCCTGGATGGACGGCGAATGGGAGACCGCGCAGCTTACGCCGCTTCTGCAAATCCTGGCCCTCAACGGCGAGGTGCTTGGTCGTCTGGAGAACGGGTTCCGGCTGCTTGGCCGACCGCTGGAGCGGCTGCGCCACTGGACGCGGCGCAACTCTCGTGCCCAGGCCCGCGAAAATATTGCCGCCCATTACGATCTGGGCAACGCTTTCTATGCCCATTTTCTGGATAAGGAACTGCTTTACTCCAGCGCGCTGTTTACCGCGGACGAGCAGGATCTGACGGCGGCTCAGCAGGCCAAAATGGCGCGCCTGTGCGACCAGCTGGCACTAAACCCGGATGATCACCTGCTGGAAATTGGCACTGGCTGGGGGGCGATGGCGGAATACGCCGCCCGTCACTACGGCTGTCGGGTGACCACCACCACGCTGTCGCAGGAGCAATATATCTGGGCGACCGAGCGCATTGCCCGCGCCGGGCTGCAGGATCGGGTTGAGGTACTGCTCTGCGACTATCGCGACCTTACCGGGCAGTACGACAAGCTGGTCTCGATAGAGATGATTGAAGCCGTCGGGCAACGCTATCTGCCCACGTTCTTCCGTACCTGTCAGGCGCGGCTGCGCCCCGGTGGACGGATGGCGATTCAGGCCATCACCATTCAGGACCAGCGCTACCGCGACTACAGCAAAAGCGTCGATTTTATCCAGCGCTACATTTTCCCCGGCGGCTTCCTGCCGAGCATTACGGCGATGAACGAGCTGATGACGCGCCACACCGATTTCGTGGTGCGCAATCTCTTCGATATGGGACCGGACTACGCCCGCACGCTGGCCCACTGGCGGCAGCGCTTTGTCCACGCCTGGCAGGAGATTGAAAAGCTTGGCTTTGATGAACGGTTCCGCCGCATGTGGCTGTACTACTTCGGCTACTGCGAAGCCGGGTTTAACGCCCGCACCATCAGCGTGGTGCAGCTGACCGCCGAGCGCGTATGAGACGCTACCTTCAGGTCTTTCTGCTGGCCGTCGCGTTCGATCTCTACTGGGCGCTGGTAGTGCTGTTTCGCGAACAGGGCCTGATTATCTGGCTCGGGCTGGCGATCCTGGCGTGCCTGCTCTTGCCGTCAGCATACCGTCTTTACGCCATTGGGCTGGCCGCGGCGGGCAGCCTGCTGGATGCGCTCTGGGCGTTGACGGGGCTGATTGCCTTCACGGGCGACTCCCTGATGCCGCTATGGATGGTGGCATTGTGGCTGATGTTCGCCGTGGTCTGGACGCAGCTTGCGCGTACCACCACGTTACCCGGCTGGCTGCTGACCCTGCTGGCGGCCGTGGGAGGCCCGGTGGCCTACCTGATTGGCGAGCGGTTGGGCGCCATCACGTTTCTGGAGCCGACCTTTATCGTCGTCAGCTGGATGGCGCCGGGCTGGCTGGTGTTGATGCTGTTTTTCCACCTGCTAATGGGGAGACAAAAATGAGGGCTGCGGTTCTGCTGTTTTGCCTCATGCTGGTTGTTCCTGGTGCTCAGGCCGCCGACTGGCTGGCCTGGCGCAAGGTGGGCGACGCCACGCTGACCTGGGGGCCGTTCACGGTCTATACCTCTCAGCTCCGCACGCCGGATGGCCGTTACAGCCGGGACGATCAGGATCAGGCGCTGATTATTACCTACGCGCGCGACATAGATCGCGATGAACTGGTTGAGGCGACCCGCGACCAGTGGCAGGCGCAGGGGATCCTGACGCAGGAACCGCAAAGTGAAGCCTGGCTAAGGATGCTCCAGTCCCTGTGGCCGGATGTCCGACCGGGTTCACAGCTGGCTTTTGTTCTCAACGATAAGCAGGGGCAGTTCTGGTACCGCGCGTCGTCGGCGCAAAAATCTTTTATTCCGCTCGGTCCGCGCCAGTCAGAAGCGTTCAGCACCCGCTTTCTGGCCATCTGGCTCGATCCCCGCACGCAATATCCTGAGCTGCGTCAGCAGCTAATCGGAGGCAAAAAATGAAACGAATCCTGACGCTGGCGCTGGCATTCACGATGCTGCTGGCCGGCTGCAGTACGGAGGTGTCCGAGTATCGTCAGCAGCAGCCGCGGCTTGATATCTTCCACTACTTCCAGGGCAAAACCGAAGCGTGGGGCATGGTGCAGGATCGCAGCGGCAAGCAGATCCGCCGCTTTCACGTTGAGATTGCCGGGGACGTCATCGGCGATACGCTGACGCTGAACGAGCGCTTCGTTTACGACGACGGCGAGAAGCAGCAGCGGGTATGGCACATTCGCCGCGTGGGGAACGACCGCTACGAGGGAACGGCAGGTGATATAGAAGGGGTTGCCACCGGGCAGGCCGCAGGCAACGCCTTTAACTGGCATTACAGCATGAACGTGAAGGCCAACGGCAAAACGTGGCTGCTGAACTTTGATGACTGGATGTACCTGCAGGATGAGACGCATCTGTTCAATAAAACCGAGATGAAGAAATTTGGCGTCACCGTCGCCACGGTGACGCTGTTTTTTACCCGGAATACGGAAGCTTAGTCGCGAACATCGCCGGTTTTGCTGCTGGAGTAAATGAAGTAAAGGGCAATCCCCAGGCACACCACCGCGCCCAGACGGCTCGGTGAAAACGGAATAGCGGGATTGTTCAACCAGCCAAAGTTATCTATCAGCATGCTCATGGCGAGCTGGCCGAATATCACCGCTACCGTGGCGACGGCGGTGCCGATGCGCTGCACAGCGAGCACCATGATCACAATGTAGGGCACGCCGAACATCGCCCCGAGGAGCTGCCATTTCGGCACGTCCAGCAGCGTGACCGTCTGCTTAGGCTCAAAGAAGAAAATGAGCAGGGCGGTCACCAGCGCGCCGACGGAAAACGTCAGAAACGCGCTCTTGAAAACGCCCACGCTGCTGCCGAGCTGTCCGTTAATTGCGGCCTGTATGCTCAGCGTCGCGCCGCCGCAGATGGCGAGAATTATCATCATCAGTGTCATGTGCTTACCCCTTTGCGACCAGTACCAGTGCGGCAATAATAAAAACCAGCGCCACGATGCGTCTTGCGTTTATCTTCCTGTGCGGCGTACCCAGCAGGCCAAAGTGGTCAATGATCAGGCTTTTAAAAACCTGACCTGCCAGGATGCCGATCATCGTCAGAGCGATGCCGATAGCGGGGGTGGCGATAGTCAAAATGACAACGTAAACAGGACCCAGCACGCCGCCAAGCAGCTGCCAGCCGGGCTGTGCGAAAAACGACGGACCGTTGCGCGGGCTGAAAAACAGCATCAGCAGAAAGGTCAGCGCAGCGCCGACCCCGAAAATGCTGAACGTGGCCCATAAATCGCCCACTTCTCCCCCTAACGGCCCCAGCAAACCTGCCTCGACGGAGAGACCCATCCCGCCGGCAATCACCAGTAAAATCAATACAAACTGCATTATGCTTCCTCCATTATCAGGCGAAGAAGATTACGTCGGTAGACATGTGAGAAAAATGCCATAATGCAGGAAACACCTTTGCAGGAAATGCATTAATGTCAGATGCCGGAAGCATGAACCTTCGCTCACTGCTGCTGTTTATTGCCGTCTATGAAACGCAGAACTTTTCCGTCGTTGCGCGACGGGAGGGAATTTCTGCCTCGCAGGTGTCGCGGATTATTCATCAGCTTGAGGACGCGCTCGGCCAGCAGCTGTTCTATCGCAATACCCGGGCGGTGATCCCCACGGAAAACGGGCATCTTTTTATCCGCTATGCCCGGGCGATGGTGGATAACTTCGAAGAGGCGCGTCGGGAGCTGGATGAACGTTCGACCGAACCCTCCGGCACGGTACGCATTAACGGGCCGGTATTTTTTGGACAGAGGCATGTTGCACCCGGCCTGGCAGGCCTGGCCGAGCGTTATCCACGGTTAACCATAGAGCTGACGCTGACCGATGACTTTATCGACCCGCACCGGGATGCCGCCGACCTCATTTTTCGCATCGGCACGCTGACGGACTCGACGTTCCACGCCCGCATCTTCGGGCAGCAGCGCTACCATCTTGCCGCGTCGCCCGCGTATCTGCGTCAACACGGCGTACCGGCCGACCCGGCCGAGCTGAGCCAGCATAAATGCCTGGTGTATCGCGGTTCGTCTGGCCCTAATCGCTGGCTTGTGCGACGCAAGGGGGAGAATTGGGTGCACTATCCCGTGGCGCCGCTGATGACGTCCAATAATGCGGAGTCGCTGCTCATTGCCGCGCTGGGTGGAATGGGAATCGTCCTGTTTCCGGACTGGCTGATTGGCGACAGGCTGCAGCGGGGGGAGCTGGTCGCTCTTATGCCGGAAATGGCGTGCGCTATCAATACGGAGCCGCTGAATATTGCGGCGATCTATCCTCACGCACGTCATCCGCCCCTGAACGTCAGGGCGGTGATTGATTATTACGTGGCGTTTTTCGGCTCGCCGCCGTACTGGCAAACGTAAGGCAATTACGCGCCGAGTTCCTTGCGGATAATTTCTGCGCCGGCGCTGAGCGCTTTCAGCTTACCGTTAGCCACCTGACGGGAGAGGGGAGCCATGCCGCAGTTGGTTGAGGGGTAAAGCTTGTCGGCGTCGACGAACTGCAGCGCTTTACGCAGGGTGTCGGCGACCTCTTCTGGCGTTTCGACGGTGTTGGTTGCCACGTCAATCGCCCCAACCATCACCTTTTTACCGCGAATCAGCTCCAGCAGATCCATCGGTACGCGGGAGTTGTGGCACTCCAGGGAGATGATGTCGATGTTAGAGGTTTGCAGCTTAGGGAAGGCCTCTTCATACTGGCGCCATTCTGAGCCGAGCGTCTTTTTCCAGTCGGTATTGGCCTTGATGCCGTAGCCGTAGCAGATGTGTACCGCGGTTTCGCATTTCAGACCCTCAATGGCGCGCTCGAGCGCGGCGATACCCCAGTCGTTGACCTCATCAAAAAAGACGTTAAACGCCGGCTCGTCGAACTGGATAATATCCACGCCCGCGGCTTCTAATTCGCGCGCTTCCTGGTTGAGAATTTTGGCGAATTCCCAGGCCAGCTTTTCGCGGCTTTTATAATGCGCGTCGTAAAGGGTGTCGATCATGGTCATTGGCCCTGGCAGGGCCCATTTGATCGGCCTGTCCGTGAGCTGGCGCAGGTACTTTGCATCGTCCACGAATACCGGCTTCTGACGCGCAACGGCAGAAACCACGGTCGGCACGCTGGCGTCGTAGCGGTTACGAATGCGCACCGTCTGGCGATTTTCAAAATCGACGCCGCTCAGGTGTTCAATAAAGGTGGTGACGAAGTGCTGACGGGTCTGTTCCCCGTCGCTGACGATATCGATTCCCGCACGGATCTGCTCGTCAAGAGACAGGCGCAGCGCATCCTGTTTACCTGCTAGTAATTCCTGAACCTGCAGTTTCCACGGAGACCAGAGCGTTTCAGGTTGCGCAAGCCAGGTCGGCTTAGGCAGGCTGCCAGCCGTAGACGTCGGGAGCAATGTTTTCATAATAAAAGACCTTTTTTGATGAATTAAAGCGTGTAGTTATCAGACCACTGCTCGAGAATGTGTTTATAAGGCTTAATGAAATATTCTTCGGTAAATCGACCCTGTTCAATCGCCAACCGGCTTCGCTCTTCGCGGTCATAAACAATTTTGGTTAATGAATGATCCTGCTGGTTCAGGTCCGGGCGATAAAACAGTCCCGCCGCCGAGTTCGCGTTATAAATTTCCGGGCGATAGATTTTCTGGAACGTCTCCATCGTGCTGATGGTGCCGATCAGTTCCAGATCGGTGTAATCGCTCAGCAAGTCTCCGGTAAAGAAGAACGCGAAAGGCGCCACGCTGTTCTCAGGCATGAAGTAGCGGACCTTCAGGCCCATTTTTGCGAAGTACAGTTCCGTTAACGATTCGCCATCCGGCGCGTACTCAATACCCAGAACAGGGTGCTGGTTACCGGTGCGGCGATAGGTGTCTTTGCTCGAGACGCTCAGGCAGATCACCGGGCCCTTTCTGAAGTTCTCTTTGTATTCCTGCGAGTTCACAAAATGACGGAAAATATTGCCGTGCAGTTCGCCAAACTTTTCCGGAATACTGAAGTGCTGCTGGTTCTTGTTGTGCTCCAGCAGCAGGACGCTGAAATCATAATCCCGCACGTAAGAGGAGAAGTTATTCCCGACAATGCCTGCGATACGCTGGTTATTTTTCTTGTCGACAATATACGTCTGCAAAATCTCAATGGCCGGGAACGGCTTTTCCGCGCCAATGTTCAAATCGACAGAGATGATTTCAAGCTCAACCGCGTAGCGATCGGCGGTCGGGTTATCCCAGCGCGCCAGGGCATTAAAGCGGTTGTTGATCATCACCAGCGTATTGCGCAGGTTTTCCTGACGTTTTTCCCCACGTGCCAGGTTGGCAAAGTTGGTGGTCGTACGCGTATTTTCTGACGGGTTGTAATTCTCATCGAAGCAACTGCGCTTAAGGGTATATGTGAAAGCTTTGCTCATTGTGGTTATGCATCCTAAGTTCATGTTGCTAAGAAGTTACTAATGCATAATTTATGCCTGAGCCCGCGGCGCAGGGGAAGTGACTTAATTTCAATGCAACATGAGGGAAGTTCATGAAGTGTAATGCTCGCGGTGTTGCTGCCTTTATTGCCGGGTGGCGCTGCGCTTACACGGCCTACGATTCTCCTAATGTCGCACTCTTTACTCAATTCCCGCTATAATCCCCAAAATTTCCAACCGGTTTAGAAACGATCATGACAAAACTCACCTTACAAGAGCAGATGCTGAAAGCGGGCCTGGTCAGCAGCAAGAAAGCGGCGAAAGTGCAGCGCACGGCAAAGAAATCACGCGTTCAGGCACGTGAGGCTCGTGAAGCGGTAGAAGAGAACAAGAAGGCGCAGATCGAGCGTGACAAGCTGCTGAGCGAGCAGCAGAAGCAGGCAGTACTCGCGAAAGAGTTTAAAGCGCAGGTGAAGCAGCTGATCGAGATGAACCGCATCACCGTGGCGAAGGGCAACATCACCTTTAACTTCACCGACGGTAATCTGATCAAAAAAATTGAGGTCGACAAGCAGACGCAAACCCAGCTGATCAACGGCCGTCTGGCCATTGCGCGCCTGGTGCTCAATGCAAACGGCGATTGTGAATACGCGATCATTCCGGCGGTGGTGGCTGATAAAATTGCCCAGCGCGATGCCGACAGCATCGTGTTAAACAGCGCGCTCAGTCAGGAAGAGCTGGACGAAGACGATCCGTACGCGGACTTCAAAATTCCTGACGATTTGATGTGGTAAACCGCGTTCAAAACGGGGCGGCGTGGCGGGCGTTAACCGGCTCTCCGCTCACGGGATGAATAAAATTCAGCTCGCTGGCATGCAGCATCAGCCGGGGCGTTTCCTTAGCCCCCGGCGCGTCAAGACCGCCATACAGATCGCAGCCCAGAATAGGGTGCCCGAGCTGTTGGCAGTGGATGCGCAGCTGGTGGGTTCGCCCGGTTTCCGGCGTCAGTTCCACCCGCGTTAACGGCACTCCTGTCCCCCGAAAAAAACGTTCCACCACCCGATAGCGGGAACGGGCGGGTTTACCGTTGATGGCGCAGATCGACATCAGCGGGAACAGCGCCGGGTCTTTGGCAATGGGCGCGTCTATTATTCCCTCGTCGTTTTCCAGATGCCCATAAAGCAGGGCGCTGTAGACTTTCTCCACGCTGCGCTGGCTGAACTGCTGGCAAAGCGCCGCGTTGATGGCCTTATTGCGCGCAACCACCATCAGCCCGGACGTGCCGAAATCCAGACGGTGTACCAGCGTGCAGCCGGGGAACGTCTGGACCAGACGATAATGGACAGAATCGAGGTTTTGCGGGTTTTTGCCCGAGAGGCTGAGCAGGCCAGAAGGCTTATTAATCACCAGCAGATGATCATCCTGCCAGAGGATCTCAATGTCGTCGTGACACGGTGGGGCAATAAAAGAATCGATAATCGCAGACATCAGGCCGCCCGGCTGGAGAGTGGATGCGGATGATAGCGAAATGCGGGGAAAAGAAAAACCCTCCCACCGGGCGGTGAGAGGGGGAAATCTTACGCGGCTACCAGGCTGTCGATGGCGGCTTTCGCGTCGGTCTGCGCTTTGGTCGCCACTTCAGGACCGTAAGCGATGCCTTCCGCGAACACGAAGTTCACGTCAGTGATGCCGATGAAGCCCAGGAACAGGCTCAGGTACGGCGCAACCAGGTCAGTTGGGGTATCTTTATGAATACCGCCACGGCTGGTCAGGACGATCGCACGCTTGCCTTTTACCAGACCTTCCGGGCCGTTCTCGGTGTAGCGGAAGGTTACGCCAGCGCGCGCCACCAGGTCGAAGTAGTTCTTCAGCTGGGTAGGAATGTTGAAGTTGTACATTGGGGCGTTGATGACGATAACGTCGTGCGCCTGCAGCTCAGCAATCAGCTCGTCGGACAGGGCCAGGGCTTCCTGCTGACGCGGGGACAGTGGCGCATCGCTTGGGCGCAGCGCGCCAACCAACTCGCCGTCCAGCACAGGAATAGGGTTTGCTGCAAGGTCACGCACGGTGATTTCGTCTGCAGAATGCTGTTCACGCCACTGTTCAACGAAGTAATCAGACAGCTGACCAGACTGAGAGTACCCTGCCAGAATACTGGATTTCAAAACTAATACTTTGCTCATGGGTGATTCCTGTTGTTGCATTTGATTGAAGGGGGGTGCCCCGTTGCTTGTTGACACTTTATTCACAATCCTGCCACAGAGATAGCGCAATATATCGAAGTCTATGTTCGAATTTTTTGAATAAGGCGCTAAAAGCGTCAATGTGGTACTCTATAGCAATCATTAAAAAGAGATTTTATCCGGCAGAGCACTGCCCGTTAACGCTATGACAGAACAACAAAAATTCACCTTCCCGATGCTCCTGCAACAGCTTGATTCCCTGATGCTGCGCGATAAACAGCGGTTTTCCCGCCGGCTGCACGGCGTGAAGAAGGTTAAAAATCCTGATGCACAACAGGCCATTTACCAGGAGATGGCCAAAGAGATTGAACAGGCGGCAGGGAAGGTTGTGCTGCGCGAAGCCGCGCGTCCGGCGATCACCTACCCGGAAAACCTGCCCGTCAGTCAGAAGAAACAGGACATCCTTGAGGCCGTCCGCGACCACCAGGTGGTGATTGTCGCGGGGGAAACCGGTTCGGGAAAAACCACCCAGCTGCCGAAAATCTGTATGGAGCTGGGCCGCGGGGTGAAGGGGCTGATTGGCCACACCCAGCCGCGTCGTCTGGCGGCGCGCACCGTAGCGAACCGTATTGCCGAAGAGCTGCAGACGGAGCCGGGCGGCTGCATCGGCTACAAGGTGCGATTCAGCGACCACGTCAGCGACAGCACCATGGTCAAGCTGATGACGGACGGTATCCTGCTGGCGGAAATACAGCAGGACCGCCTGCTGATGCAGTACGACACCATCATCATCGATGAAGCGCACGAGCGCAGCCTGAACATCGACTTCCTGCTTGGCTATCTTAAAGAGCTGCTGCCGCGTCGCCCTGATCTGAAAATCATCATCACCTCCGCGACCATCGACCCGGAGCGCTTCTCAAAACACTTCAACAATGCGCCGATTATTGAAGTGTCGGGCCGCACCTATCCGGTGGAAGTGCGCTATCGCCCGATTGTGGAAGAGGCGGATGATACCGAGCGCGACCAGCTGCAGGCCATCTTCGACGCTGTTGACGAGCTGGGCAACGAGAGCGCGGGCGACATCCTGATCTTCATGAGCGGCGAGCGCGAAATTCGCGATACTGCCGATGCGCTCAGCAAGCGCGACCTGCGCCACACCGAGATCCTGCCGCTGTATGCCCGCCTGTCCAACAGCGAACAGAACCGCGTCTTCCAGCCACACAGCGGACGCCGCATCGTGCTGGCGACCAACGTGGCGGAGACCTCGCTGACCGTACCGGGGATTAAATACGTGATCGACCCGGGCACGGCGCGCATCAGCCGCTACAGCTACCGCACCAAGGTTCAGCGCCTGCCGATTGAGCCGGTCTCCCAGGCGTCTGCTAACCAGCGTAAGGGCCGCTGCGGCCGCGTGTCGGAAGGGATCTGTATTCGTCTTTATTCCGAAGACGATTTCCTGTCGCGCCCGGAGTTTACCGACCCGGAAATTCTGCGCACCAACCTGGCGTCCGTTATCCTGCAGATGACCGCGCTGGGGCTGGGCGACATCGCGGCGTTTCCGTTTGTGGAAGCGCCGGACAAGCGCAACATTCAGGACGGCGTGCGTCTGCTGGAAGAACTCGGGGCGATTACCACCGACGAGCAGGCAACGGTCTATAAGCTGACGCCGCTGGGCCGCCAGCTCAGCCAGCTGCCGGTCGACCCGCGCCTGGCGCGCATGGTGCTGGAAGCGCAAAAGCACGGTTGCGTGCGCGAGGCGATGATCATCACCTCGGCGCTCTCCATTCAGGACCCGCGCGAGCGTCCGATGGACAAACAGCAGGCGTCGGACGAAAAGCACCGTCGCTTCCACGACAAAGAGTCCGATTTCCTCGCCTTTGTGAACCTGTGGAACTACCTCGGCGAGCAGCAGAAAGCGCTCTCCTCGAACCAGTTCCGCCGCCAGTGCCGCGTGGATTTCCTTAATTATCTGCGCGTGCGTGAATGGCAGGATATCTACACCCAGCTGCGCCAGGTGGTGAAAGAGCTGGGCATTCCGGTGAACAGTGAACCGGCGGAGTACCGCGAAATTCATATCGCGCTGCTGACTGGCCTGCTGTCCCATATCGGGATGAAGGATGCGGATAAGCAGGAATATACCGGCGCGCGTAACGCGCGTTTCTCCATCTTCCCGGGTTCCGGCTTGTTCAAGAAGCCGCCGAAGTGGACCATGGTCGCGGAGCTTGTGGAAACCAGCCGCCTGTGGGGGCGCATTGCCGCGCGCATCGACCCGGAATGGGTTGAGCCGGTGGCTCAGCACCTGCTGAAACGCTCGTACAGCGAGCCGCACTGGGAGCGCGCGCAGGGCGCGGTGATGGCGACCGAAAAAGTGACCGTTTACGGCCTGCCGGTGGTCGCCGCGCGTAAGGTCAACTACAGCCAGATCGATCCGGCGCTCAGCCGCGAGCTGTTTATCCGCCACGCGCTGGTGGAGGGGGACTGGCAGACGCGCCACGCGTTCTTCCGTGAAAACCTGAAGCTGCGCGCCGAGGTGGAAGAGCTTGAGCACAAGTCCCGACGCCGCGACATTCTGGTGGACGATGAGGCGCTGTTTGAGTTTTACGACCAGCGCATCAGCCATGATGTGATCTCCGCCCGCCACTTTGACAGCTGGTGGAAGAAGGCCAGCAAAGCGACGCCAGACCTGCTCAACTTCGAAAAGAGCATGCTGATTAAAGAGGGGGCGGAGTCGGTCAGCAAGCTCGACTACCCGAACTTCTGGCATCAGGGCAACCTCAAGCTGCGTCTGACCTACCAGTTTGAACCGGGCACCGACGCGGACGGCGTAACCGTCCACATTCCGCTGCCGCTGTTAAACCAGGTCGACGAGAGCGGTTTTGAGTGGCAAATTCCCGGCCTGCGCCGCGAGTTGGTGATTGCGCTGATCAAATCCCTGCCGAAACCGGTGCGGCGCAATTTTGTGCCAGCGCCAAACTATGCGGAAGCGTTTCTGGGCCGCGTCACGCCGCTGGAACTGCCGCTACTGGACGCGCTGGAGCGTGAGTTCCGCCGCATGACCGGCACCACCATTGACCGCGAAGACTGGAACTGGGAGCAGGTGCCCGATCACCTGAAAATCAGCTTCCGCGTGGTGGATGATAAAAACAAAAAGCTGCTGGAAGGGCGTTCCCTCAGCGAGCTGAAAGAGGCGCTGAAAGGCAAAGTTCAGGAGACGCTTTCTGCGGTGGCGGACGACGGCATCGAGCAGAGCGGGCTGCATATCTGGAGCTTTGGCCAGCTTCCGGAAAGCTACGAGCAGAAGCGCGGCAACTATAAGGTCAAGGCCTGGCCGGCGCTGGTGGACGAACGTGACAGCGTGGCGATCAAACTGTTTGATAACCCGCAGGAACAGCAGCAGATGATGTGGCGCGGGCTGCGCCGCCTGCTGCTGCTCAACATCCCGTCGCCGATCAAGTATCTGCACGAGAAGCTGCCGAACAAAGCCAAGCTGGGGCTCTACTTTAACCCGTACGGCAAAGTGCTGGATCTGATTGACGACTGCATCTCCTGCGGCGTGGACAAGCTGATCCACGAGGCGGGCGGCCCGGTCTGGACGGAAGAAGGTTTTGCGAAGCTGCATGACAAGGTTCGCGCCGAGCTGAACGACACCGTGGTGGAGATTGCCAAACAGGTCGAGCAGATCCTCACCGCCGTGTTCAATATCAACAAGCGCCTGAAGGGGCGCGTGGATATGACCATGGCGCTGGGGCTGTCGGACGTGAAGGCGCAGATGGCGGGGCTGGTGTACCGCGGCTTTGTCACCGGCAACGGCTTTAAGCGTCTGGGAGATACGCTGCGCTATCTTCAGGCGATTGAAAAACGTCTGGAGAAAATGGCGATCGATCCGCACCGCGATCGCGCGCAGATGCTGAAGGTCGAAAGCGTGCAGCAGTCGTGGCAGCAGTGGTTAAACAAGCTGCCGCCGGCGCGTCGCGACGATGAAGATGTGCAGGAGATCCGCTGGATGATCGAGGAGCTGCGCGTCAGCTTCTTTGCTCAACAGCTCGGTACGCCGTATCCGATTTCGGATAAACGTATATTGCAGGCGATGGAGCAGATTTCCGCTTAACGTCCTTGCCCGGTTTTCTCCCTCTCCCACAGGGAGAGGGTCGGGCTGATGCCTTCACCCATTCACAATCGCCAGCGTAAACCCATCCCATCCCTTAACCCCCACCGTTTGCAGTGCGGTGGCGGTTAAGCGTGGGTTATCCCCCGTCATCTCTATAAAACGCCGCACGCCCAGCACGCGCGCGTCGTCGCTTTGCCCGTTAATGACCTCGCCGTCGCGGACCACGTTATCGCCGATAATCACCGTGCCGGGACGGGAATAGTGCAGCGCCCACTCCAGATAGCCGGGATTGTTTGGCTTATCGGCATCAATAAAGATCAGGTCGAACGGGGGAACGTCACCGAAATTCTCCAGCGAGTTCAGCGCCGGGCCTTCTATTAATTCAATACGATCGTTCAGCCCCGCGAGGCGAATATTCTGGCGGGCAACATCAGCATGCGTTGGGTCCGCCTCGAGCGTAATCAGCTTTCCGTCCGGCGGCAGGGCGCGCGCCATCCAGATAGAGCTATAGGCACCCAGCGTCCCGATCTCAAGAATGCGTCTTGCCTGCGTCATTCGCACGAACAGCGCCAGCAGCTGCCCCTGATTGGCCGCAACATCGTGTTCAGGTAGCCCGGTGCGTTTGTTGTTTTCAAGAACCTTCTGAAGAACCTCATCCTCAGGGATAAGCGAAGAAATCATGTAATTATCTACTGCAGACCATTGTTGTTGCATAGACTGACTCCTTTAGAGGGATTGCCGGGTGGCGGCTACGCCTTACCCGGCCTACGGGTGCGAAATGCAGGTCCGGTAAGCAAAGCGCCACCGGGCAGGTTTTCAGGCACTGACCCATCCTCCGCCCAGTGCTTTATACAAATCAATCTGCGCCAGCAGCAGGTTATTTTTGACCTGCACCACGTTGGTCTGGACCGAGTACAGCGTGCGCTGCGCGTCCAGCACGTCAAGATAGGATGAATAACCGTTGCGATAGCGGTTCTGCGCAATGCGCAGCGTCTCCCGGGCTACATCCTGCTGGGCAAGCAGCTCCGTCAGCTGTTCCTGATAGCGCATAATGGCATCAAGGCTGTTGTTCACTTCGGCAAACGCGTTACGCACGGTTTTTTCATACGCATACAGCGCCTGGTTACGCTGGGACTGGGAAATATCCACCTGCGCGTTCAGCGCCTGGCGGTTAAGCAGCGGGGCGAGAATGCTGCCGCCTGCGCTCCAGAGCTGGAGCGGGTTATCCAGCAGGCCGGAAAGGGTGCGATCCTGGATCGATCCGGTTGCGGTCAGGTTGATTGACGGCAGCAGGCTGGCGCGTGACGCGGCAAGCGAGGCGTCAGCCGCGACCAGCTGTCGCTCAGCCTGCACGATATCCGGCCGACGATTCAGGAGCGTGGAGGGCAGCTGTGACGGCAGCGTGAGCGGCGTCAGCGCCGCAAAGCTTTCGCTACGCGCTACCGCACCGGGATTGCTTCCCAGCAGCAGGCTCAGGGCATTCTCCTGCTGCGCAATCTGATGCCGCAGCACGGGCACCTGCGCTCGCGTTGAGCGAAGCTCGGAATCCGACTGCATCAGCTCCAGGCGCGAACTGTAGCCCGTCTCAAGCTGGCGTTTGGCAAGTTTAAACGCCTCTTCGCGCGATTTCAGCGTGGATTCGGTCACGCGCAGCTGTTCATCAAGCGAGAGCAGGGTGACGTACCCGGAGGCAACGGACGAGGCGACGGTGAGATCCGCAGCCGCGGCGGCGGCTTTTTGCGCCTCCAGCGAGGCTTCGGCGGCATTGGCCGCGCTGCGGTTGACGCCCCAGATATCAACATCATAGCTCGCCGTCAGGCTGCCTCTGTACAGCGTGCTGTAAACCGGCAACCCGGTGGCGGCGGATTGAGAACGGGCGCGCGTCCCGGTTACGCCCGCGTCGAGCGAAGGAAACAGGCTGCCGTCGGCGGCAAAGACCCGCGCCTGGTACTCGTTAATTCGTTCCCGCGCGATCAGCACATCGCTGTTATTTTTTAGCGCCTGGTCCACATAGCGGTTGAGGTTGTTGTCATGAAAATTGCGCCACCAGAGCTGTTCCGTCGGGCTGGCTGGCCCTGAGACGGCGCGCCATTGAGCCGGAATTTGCAGGGTCGGCTGCGCCGGCTTGACGTCAACGGACTGGCATCCGGCCAGCATGAGCGCCCCCACCAGCGCGGCTATCGGGCGAAGGATCATCACTTCGCCTCCCGCGTATCGATCGTTACCTGGACCGACATACCCGGACGCAGCAGCGCAGACTCTTCAGGCTTACCGAGCACCTCAATGCGCACCGGAATACGCTGGGCGATTTTGACAAAGTTACCGGTGGCGTTGTCCGGCGTGATGGCGCTGAATTCAACCCCGGTCGCCGGCGAGATGCTCTCTACGCGGCCCTGATACGCTTTGTTGTTTAAGGCATCGACGGTAAACTTCACCGGCTGACCGACGCGCAGCTCCGCCAGCTGGGTCTCTTTGATGTTGGCAATCACCCAGTGCTGCGGCGGTACCAGCGTAGTGAGGTGCGTTCCGGCAGTCACGTACGCGCCGAGACGCACGGCAATCTGGCCCAGCTGGCCGTCGCGCGGGGCGATAATGCGGGTGTTTTGCAGGTCAATCTGCGCCAGCTCCAGCGCCGCTTTGGCGTTTTCAACATCTGCCTCCAGCGCGCCGCGGTTCACAATCACCGTCTGCAGATCCTGACGCGACATCTCAAGCGTGGCTTTCGCCTGATCGATATCTGCGCTGCCCTGAGCCGCACTGGCCAGCGCGGCATCGCGCTCGCGTATGGAAAGCGACCCATCCGCCGTCAGATCCTTCACGCGCTTTAAATCCGCCTGGGTTTTCAGGCTCTGGGCGCGGGCATTTTTCAGCGCGGCTTCATTTTTGGCAATCGTCGCTTCGGCGCTTTTCCGCTGCTGCAGGTTGTTATTCAGCGCGGCAATTTTCATCGCCAGCTGCGCCTCGGCCTGATGGACGCGCTGGCGATAGATGCGGTCATCGATCTGCAACAGCAGATCGCCTTTTTTGACCTGCACAAAGTCCTGCACCTTCACCTCGGTGATATAGCCATTAACCTGGGGGCTAATGAACGTCGTCTGGCCGCGCACGTAGGCGTTGTCGGTAAACTGCGCGTGGCGGGTAAACGGCGGCAGCTGCCAGGCGTAAAGAATGACCAGCACGCCAACAATACCGATGGCAGCGGCGGTGAAAACGGAAACAATGCGCACATTTTTGCGGGTGTTGGCCTGCTCTTTGGCGGCATCCTGCTGACTCATAAACTCTCCAGAAATATTACAATTATTTGTTGCCGGTGGCGTTCTTCAGCGCCATACGGGCAGTAATGCGCAGGCGCAGCAAGCGCCATAAAATCCAGACCAGCGTGGCGGCAGCGATGCTTGCCGTCAGCAGATAAGTATCGTTGTAGGCCAGAATATTTGCCTCAAGGCTGGTCACCGTCTGTAGCTGGGTAATGGCCTGCGTTCCCAGCAGCGTACTGTCGCCAATCAGGCTTTTATACATCTGGGTATAAAGCTGAATCCGCTCGTTGACCAGCGGGTTAAGCGTGGTGAGCTGATCCGCCAGCAGGCTGGAGTGGTATTTCTCGCGCCAGGTCTGGAAGGTGCCGAGAATCGCCGATCCCAGCAGGCCGCCGAGGTTCTGGCTCATGCCAAACATGACCGAAAAGCTGACCAGGTTACGGGGGTCGGCTATTACCCCGCCAATGGCGGCCAGCATGGCGGGCGCCAGGAAGAAGGCGCTGCCGAAGCCCAGCAGGAACTGGCTGACCATCAGCTGATCCGGGCGGGTCAGGTTATTGGACTGGCTGTCCAGCAGCGAGGCAACAATCATCAGCGCCAGAGAGGTGATAATCGGCCACGCCAGCTTTGTGGGCTTGATGGTGAGGCAGCTGGTGACGATCCCGCAGACGATCCCGGCGAAAATGGACCACGCCAGATGGGTCATCTGCTCATTCTGTAACCCCACGTACTGCAGCCATCCGATGACGCCGGTATTTTGCTCCGCCAGCACGATGCGGATCAGCAGCATGATCAGCCCCAGGCGAACGATGCTGCCGCTCGACAGCCAGCGGGTGTTCAGCAGCGGGTTGGCGCGGTTATGTTCAAACACGATGGCGGAAACAATCAGCACCAGCGATAGCGCCAGCGACCAGCCGATCCACGGCGCCTCGAACCACCAGTCAAGACGGCCTAAAGAGAGCACGGCGCAGAGCAGGGCCATTCCGGGAGCCAGTAAAAAGAAGGTGACAAAGTCTTTCTTCTCGAAGACCTTGCGTCGGTCACCCGGCGGCAGTTTTAAGGCGATTACGCAGGCCAGGGAGATCAGCGCCAGCCCCAGTTCAAAGAAATAGAGCCCGCGCCACTCGTCCAGCTGGAGAAGCTCAGTGGAAAACAGACGCGCCAGCGGAATAGCGAGCGACGATCCGGTGATCCCGATGGTAAGCGCCTTCAGGCGATGCTTCGCAGGCCAGGCCTGGATTTGGTAGTAAATCCCCAGCGAGCTGAGCGCGGCGGCCACCATCCCGTGCGCGGCGCGTACCATCAGCGCGGAACTGAGGTCGTTAACGAACAGGTGGAAAAAGGTGACCAGCACGTACAGCACCAGAAAACCTTCCGTAAAGGCGCGCAGGCCGTACTGTTGACGAAATTTGACCAGCAGCAGGTTAATGGAGATGTTGGTCATCACATAGACTGCGGGCAGCCAGGCGATTTCGGTCGACCAGGCCCCGAAGGTTCCCTGCAGGTTTTGCAGGTTGGCGGTAACCACCGCATTGCCCAGTGCCCCCGTCAGGCAAACCAGCAGCCCAACGACGCCATAGGCGACGCGTTTTGGCGTACTGTGCTCGGGAGTGGAAGGCGAACCCAGCAGGGCGGGTTTCTCATGGGGCTGCCACTCGCGAGGAGCATAAGGGTCGCGTTCGGGCAGGCGCATAACGTCATTACCTTAGAAATGATTGAATAATTAGCGGGCTAGCGATTCTACGTCTGCCGCAAATGATAATTCAAGTGAATATGATTTGCGCATGTTAATCAAATGTACGAGAGAAATTTAAGGAAAAAGAGCGGCACGATGTCGCCGTTGTGTTGAGAACCTGAAGTCGCTACCCTGCAGGGATAGCGAGAAGGAGTTCATCATGGAACAGACCCATTTTCCCATCCTGCCGGATGCCACACTGGCGGCCATTAATACTGTCGGTGAATGGCTGGCGCAGGATGACCTGAGCGGCAGCCGCCAGCCCCCGGACGTCGATGCGGTAATTCTGGCAGGGAACGCGGTGATCCCGACCATTGAGGCAGCCTGCCGTATTGCCGCGCAGCGAGAAATCCCGCTCCTGATTAGCGGCGGTATTGGTCATTCAACCGCGTTTTTATATTCAGCTATCGGCAATCATCCGCGTTATCACACCTTACAAGTCGAAGGGCGGGCCGAAGCGAGCATTCTCGCCGATATTGCGCGGGCGTTCTGGCAGATCCCCGAGGCGCGCGTGTGGGTTGAAGATCGCTCCACCAACTGCGGTGAAAACGCGCGCTTTAGCTGGAACATGCTGAAAGAGCGTCAGCGGACAAGCGGGCGCGTGCTGGTGGTGCAGGACCCAACGATGCAGCGCCGCACGATGGCGACGTTTGCCCGCGTGTGCCGCGATGAACCCGCATCACCGCAGTGGATCAGCCATCCCGGGTTTACGCCAGCGCTGCAAAACGGCACTGAGGGCGTAGAGTTTAGTGGGGGCAACGCCGGGCTGTGGCCCGTTGACCGTTATCTTTCACTGGTTATGGGGGAACTGCCGCGCCTGTATGATGACGTCAACGGCTATGGCCCGGCCGGGCGGGATTTTATCGCCCACGTTGAATTCCCTGAAACCGTCACCGCCGCATGGAGACAGCTTCAACAGGACCCAGTCCTGAAGGTGGCGCGTAAAATCATCTGAGCACGGAACAATCCCCTCGCCCCATTGGGGAGAGGGTTAGGGTGAGGGGAGAATCACAGCGCCGCAAACTTATCCAGCGTCCGCACCAGCTGCGTCACAAACCCATACTCGTTGTCATACCAGGCAACGGCTTTCACCAGCTGCAGGTCTCCCGCTTCTGACACCTCCGTCTGCGTGGCGTCAAACACCGAACCATAGTGTGAGCCAATCACATCTGAAGAAACAATCTCGTCATCGGTATACCCGAACGATTTATTCCCCTGGGTCGCCTTTTTCAACGCGGCGTTGATCTCCTCGACCGTCACCTTTTTACCCAGAATCGCTACCAGCTCGGTTACCGATCCGGTTTTCACCGGCACGCGCTGGGCGTGACCCTTTAGTTTGCCGCTGAGCGCGGGGATCACCAGGCCGATGGCTTTCGCCGCACCGGTGGTATGCGGAATAATATTTTCTGCCGCCGCCCGCGAGGCGCGCAGATCTTTCCCGCGCGGGCCATCCACCAGCGCCTGGGTGCCGGTATAGGCATGAATGGTGGTCATGGTGCCCACTTTAATTTCAAACGCGTCGTTCAGGGCTTTTGCCAGCGGGGCGAGGCAGTTGGTGGTGCAGGACGCGACGGAAATAATAGTATCACTGGCGTCAATGGTATCGTCATTCACGCTATAGACGATGGTCTTCATCTCACCCGCGGGCGCCGAAATCAGCACTTTCTTCGCACCGGCGTCCAGGTGCGCCCGCGATTTTTCTTCTGAGGTATAAAAGCCGGTGCACTCCACGACGATATCCACGCCCGCGGCTTTCCACGGAATGTGCTTTGCCTCTTTTTCGGCGTACACCGCGATGGTTTTACCGTCGACAATCAGCGCATCCTCGGTGAAGTCCACGCTCCAGGGGAAGCCACCGTAGTTGGAATCATGCCTGAGCAGGTAGGCCAGGACTTTCGGGGAGGTGAGGTCGTTGATGGCGACGACGGTATTACTGTCCTGGGTTTCAAGAAGGCGGCGCAGCACAAGGCGTCCAATGCGTCCAAATCCGTTAATGCCAATTTTACTCATGGTGTTCTCCTGTGAACGTGTCGATACGACAGTTTGAACTCATCCAGGCTTAGACCATCACGGGCAGGGCAGCAATTGAAGATGCTTCATGCGAGGGGAAGTATTTGAAAAACCATACAGAAAAGTTAATGAATTTTTAAGGAAAGGAGATTATGTTGGCGCGGTGACTGTTTATTTCAGGAAATCCCATGCGCACTAAATATACAAGCCTGCAAATCACGATTCACTGGCTGGTGTTTTTGTTAATCGTCGTCGCCTACTGCGCGATGGAATTCAGAGGCTTTTTCCCGCGTTCCGATCGACCGCTTATTAACATGATCCACGTCTCCTGCGGCATCTCGGTTCTGGTGCTGATGGTGGCGAGATTGCTGATCCGCCTGAAGTTTCCCGCACCGCCCATTCAGCCTAAACCCAAAGCGATGATTACCGGTATGTCCCACCTTGGGCATCTGATCGTCTATCTGCTGTTTATTGCGCTGCCGCTGATTGGCATTGTAATGATGTATAACCGTGGAAACGACTGGTTCGCCTTTGGTCTGGCGATGCCTCACGCGGCGGAGGGGAATTTTGACCTGGTGGATGTGCTGAAGGAGTGGCACGTTACGCTGGCAAATCTGGGCTATTTCGTGATTGGTCTGCACGCCTTTGCGGCGCTGATGCACCACTATTTCTGGAAAGATAATACTCTTTTGCGCATGATGCCGAATAAGCGTCAGTAGTCTTTAACTCGTGCCGGGCGGCGCAGCGCCACCCGGCTTGTTTTTTAACCCACAAGAACACGCTCTTCATCAGTTAACGCCAGCGTCTGCGTTGACCCCGTCTCTGACGATTTCACCGCCGCTTCCAGAACAGCCATGACCGCTAACGCCTCGACAGGATGAACGGGATTGGCGATCTTCCCGAGCATCGCATCCCGCACGTTGATGTAGTACTGCCGCTGATCGCCCTTTGGCGTGGCAATCGTTTGGGGTTCACCATCAGCTCCGAAGAACACCATGCTGTCGTCGTCTTCGCCCCAGGCGTCGCTGCCGGGGATTACGCCAGCCAGCAGCTGCGCTTCCTGGCGATCGATTCTGGCTTTCACCACGCTGCCTTTGTCCCCGTGAACGGTAAAGCGCGCCGTACCGCCAGCCACCAGCATGCTGGCGTGCAGAACCACCTTATGATCCGGGTAATTGAGGACCACGTGCGCCCAGTCGTTAACCTCTGCGCCGTCGCGCAGCGTGGCAATATTTCCCTGAACAGACTCTGGCAGGCCAAACAGCTGAAGCGTCTGGTCGATCAGGTGAGGGCCCAGGTCAAACCACAGACCGCTGCCGGGGACGTTCTGCTCGCGCCAGCGCACGCGCACTTCCGGGCGGAAGCGGTCAATATGCGACTCCAGATGTTTAACCTTGCCAACCGTGCCTTGCTCAATAATCTGCTTAATGCCGAGGAAATCACTGTCCCAGCGGCGGTTGTGGAAAACGGAGAGCAGAAGCTGCTTTTCATCCGCCAGGGCAATCAGGTCCCGGGCTTCCTGCATATCCAGAGTGAAAGGCTTATCCACGACCACGTGTTTTCCCGAGTTCAGGGCCAGCGTCGCCAGCGGCGCGTGGGTGGCGTTAGGGGAGGCAATGACCACCAGGTCGACATCAGGATGTTGAATGGCTTCTTCGGGCGTGGCTACCACCAGCACATCCGGAAGATCGCGCTTCACTTTCTCTTCATCACGGGAAGAGACCACCGCCAGCTTGAGCCCGTCCACGGACTGGATCAGCGGGGCATGGAAGGTTTTACCGACAAAACCATACCCGATCAGCGCAATGTTGATTGTTTGAACTTTACTCATGACCTTCTCCACGTTATTGCGCGCACACCGTGACCCGTAATGCGCCAGGGTCCCCAAGCTCAGGCCAGGGACGATCTAAAAAGAGTTGATGAATATCGGTTAGCCCGGAGACCAGATACGGCTCGCAGCGGTTAACTTTCAGGTGATCGGCAACAATCCAGTGCGCATGGCTTGCGGCGAGCATCGCGCGTTTCACCTCGGCATCCGCTTCTTTACCGGCACTCAAACCGAGTTCGGCATGAAGGGCGCACGCCCCAAGAATGGCGATATCGGCCCGATAGCGTGACAGCAGGGACAACGTGGCGCTGCCGGCAAACAGGCGCTGCTTCGGGTCCCATTTTCCACCGAGCAGAATAAGCTCAATGTCTTCCCGGTCGCTAAAATGCTGGGCGATATCCAGCGAGGTAGTGATCACGGTGTGAGGCCCCTGCAGAAAAGTGGCGACGGCCATCACCGTACTGCCGGCATCCAGAAACAGGGTGGAACCCGGCGGAACCGCCTGCGCAACCTGTTTCCCCAGGCGCTGCTTTGTTTCCGGCAGCAGGGTATTGCGGCCCTGACGATTCATGGCCGAAAGATTCAGAGCAATAGCCCCGCCGTGATTCTTCTGGGCAAGCCCCTGATTTTCCAGATCGGTCAGATCCCGACGAACAGTGTCCGCCGAAACCTGCAGCTTTTCTGCCAGCTCGGTGATGCTGGCCTGACCTTGTTCACTGAGAATATCAAGGACATAGCGTTGACGTGCGGTTTTGTGCATGGGCAGCAATCCTGCAAAATGTCGCAATAAATTGCATAATACAGCATTTTGACGCAGAAGGAAGGAGTATCGTAAACCAGGTTGATGTTTAATTATTGGAATTATATTAAGCGGATATCATTAAGCCGTTCTGAATGTTAACCACAGTGTTAATGTTATGTTTTAATCAAGGATTTGGGTTATGTAACCAACGCATTGTTATTAATTGGTTGAATGTGCTGATATGAAATTAAAATAAAGCATTTAATGTCTGATTTATGTTTTTTATTGGAATTATTTTTCAACAAATCGATGGCTCTTACTTAAGTTGACACTTCTTTGAAAATCTTTGTGTCTGACCCGCTCAGAAATTAACGCAAAAATGTGCGCAGAGGAGATTAAGAATTTTCCTTAAATTACAGTGTGTTTTGATGTTTCATCTGAAAGGCTACTTTCGGAGTTTTGTCCAGAAACCCCATGTTTTTTCTTATATGTAACACCGCATTAACATTGTGGGTGTAGTGGCCTATACCACATTTTGTTATGCTGCAAATCAACTTATGAAATAAGTAATTTCTTAAATTTAATAAGACAAAGGCGGATCTCATCTCCATCGGAAATGGGTATGGGGAGCTTTACCTGAAATTTAGCGAGGAAGTTAAATAAGATATTTGTCTAATTATCTGTACCTCTTTTTGGGTAATTGCTTGAGTATCACTCAGAGTCAGGGAGATAAAATGACGATATTACGCAAGCCTGTTTCACGCCAATTTATAGCTACGCTGGCGTTAATTTCATTAGCCCTAAATACGGCTTATGCCAATAGTGGCGCGGTAGGTATTGCCCCGATGGCAACGACGACCTTAAAGGAAAGTATTCTTTTCGCTATCGATCGCGATCCGTCAATTAGCCAGCAGGCCGCGCAGTTAGGTATTGGTCAGGCGCAAATAGACGAGGCGCGCAGCGGCTGGATGCCGCAAATAGCGTTGAACGGGAGTACGGGGCATAGCCAGACCACCGATTCCAGCGGTTCGCTGAAGAACTCTGCGGCCTGGGGGGTGAGCCTGACCCAGCTGATATACGATTTTGGCAAGACCAACAACAGCATCAGCCAGTCTTCCGCACAGCGCGATAGCTACCGCTACCAGCTGATGAGCACGCTTTCTGACGTGGCGGAAAAAACGGCGCTCGGCTACGTGGAGGTCAAACGTTATTCCGATCTGCTACAGGCGGCAAAAGAGAATGTTCAGGCACTGAAAAACGTGGAGCAGCTGGCAAAACTGCGCGCCGATGCGGGCGTGAGTTCCACCTCCGATGAACTCCAGACCCGCACGCGTATTGCCGGCATGCAGGCGACGGTGGCGCAGTATAACGCCGCATTGAACAGCGCCCGCGCAAGGCTTGCGGTATTAACCGGAATGCAGGCAGATCATTATTCGCCGGTACCCGCAAACCTCGCCGTTGAGCCGGATTCGCTCAACCGCATTGATTATTCGTTAATACCGGCGGTAATGGCCGCGCAGAATATGGAACGTTCGGCCCAGTATGGCGTTGAAACGGCGAAGTCCCAGCACTGGCCAACCCTGAGCCTGAAGGGAGGACGCACGCGTTACGAGTCGGACAACCGCTCATACTGGGACGACCAGATCCAGCTCAATATTGACGCACCGCTTTATCAGGGCGGAGCGGTATCTGCACGCGTGCGTCAGGCTGAGGGTGCACGGGCGATGGCGTCCTCTCAGGTCGATCAGGCGCGTTTCGACGTGCTGCAAAAGGCCTCCGTCGCGCAAGCTGACTGGACCGGCGCACGGGGAAGAATGGAGGCCGGGAAGCGGCAGCTGGAAAATGCGCTGCGGGCCCGCGAGGTTTATAAAAATGAATACACCCTGAGCAAGCGGAGCATTAATGATTTGCTCAGCGTTGAGCAGGATGTCTGGCAGGCCACGTCGGCGAAAATAATCGCCGAGTATGATGGCTGGAGTTCGGCAATTAATTATGCTTCCGCGGTTGATAATTTAATGCCGCTTATTGGAATAGAGAAAAACGCTGCCGCAAAATTACCCGATTTGAGTTAACAAAAGCCACGCATAGCTGCACGAAATAAGTCTGAAAATAATGGGTGTTTTTTCCCAGGGATAGCTACATCCGTGTGGTGGATATATCCACAGGGATCCGTACACCTGCAAGGAGAGGAATATGAGTAACGTAAAGGTTGTTGATGTCATCATTCGCAAAACGGCGGAGAAAACGAAATTAACCGGCGAAGGAAATCTGTCGGTCTCTATTTCATCGCCGAGCGTGATTGAAATTCAGGGCTCTGCTCAGGACGTGGTGCGTTATGTCCGCCAGGGTAAAGACCTTCTCATTTATATGAAGGACGGCAGCGTTATTCGCTGCAATAACTATTTTGTTGAAGATCCTGAAACCCAACATCAGTCAGAGCTGGTGTTCAACGACGGGCAGGAACTGACTCATCTCTCTTTTGCCGATGCCGGGGAAGCATCAGGCGTTGCCGCTACTGAATTAACCGCGCAGGCCACACCCATTAGCAGCATTGAACCTTTCCTGGAGCAGGGAAGCGTCTTAAGCGATGCGCCGTGGGGCTGGATTGCAGGGGCGGCGTTAGGCGGCGGTGCTATCGGCGCACTGCTGGCCCACGGCGGTGACGGCGAAACCAAAACCAAAGTCATTGATAACACCAAAGAAGTGGAAAGCGCCACGCCGACCTTCCTGCTGTCGGACAAGGTGGGCGACAAGCAGGGAGTGCTGAGCGCAAACGCCCTCACGGACGATAACGCGCCGACCTTCAGCGGTACCGGTCAGCCGGGCGCGACCATCCAGATTAAAGACGGCAGCGGCAGCACCATCGCCAGCGCGATGGTCGGTAAAGACGGCACCTGGACGGTAAAACTCCCGACCCAGGCCGACGGAGAGCACACCTGGTCGGTGGTGCAGATCGACGGCAGTAAAACCACGTCAGCGGGCAACATCACCGTGACCGTTTCTACGTCCGAGGCCACGCTTACGCTGGGGACAACGGCGGGTGACAACGTGATTAACGCCAGCGAACAGTCCGCAGGCTTTACGCTGTCCGGCAGCAGCCAGCATCTGGCGCAGGGAACCGACGTTTCCGTAACGCTGAACGGAAAAATCTACACCGCTCAGGTGGGAGCAGACGGCGCGTGGAGCGTTAACGTGCCTGCGGCAGACGCGCAGGCGCTCAGCGACGGTACCTGGACCGTCAGCGTCAGCGGCAAAGACGCGGCGGGTAACACCGTGAGCGGAAGCCAGACGATTGGCGTGGATACCGCTGCGCCAACGCTCTCCGTCGATACGCTCGCGCAGGACAACATCATTAATGCCGCTGAGCACAACCAGCCGCTGACGCTGAGTGGTAAAACCAACGCGGAAGCCGGGCAGATTGTGACGGTGACGCTGAACGGCAAAAATTATAACGCCACGGTGGGCAGCGACGGCACCTGGTCCGTCACGCTGGCGGCCAGCGAGGTGCAGGCCCTTAATGAGGGTCACCACACCCTGACGGTGAACGTCAGCGACAAAGCGGGCAACGGCTCGTCCGTGACCGCGGATTTCACGGTGGATACCAACGCGCCGGTTGTTACCATCAACACCGTCGCGGGCGACGATATCCTCAACACCAGCGAGCAGGGACAGGCGCAGATTATTTCAGGGCAGGCGAGCGGCGCGGCGGCAGGCGATGTCGTCACCGTGACCCTTGGCGGCCAGACCTTCACCGGCGTCGTACAGGCAGACGGCAGCTGGAGCGTGGGCGTTCCTGCCTCCGTCGTCGGCGCGCTGGGCGAGGGCAACCACACCCTTGCCGTATCCGTCACCGACGCAGCGGGAAACACTGGTAGCGCCACGCACGGCATTGCGCTAAGCGGCAACCCGCCGGAATTTACGATTGACGCCATCAGCCAGGACAACGTGCTGAATGCCCGGGAGGCGATGCAGCCGCTGAGACTGAGCGGCACCAGCAACCTGCCGGACGGCAGCACCGTTACCGTGACGCTGAACAACGTCAGCTATCAGGCGACCGTCGAAAACGGTATCTGGGCGGTTCAGGTGCCGGTATCCGACGTCCTGAATCTGGCGAACACCCTTTATAACGTCAGCGTCAGCGGCACCGACAGCGTGGGTAACAGCGGCTCCGCAGAGGCGAATCTGCTGGTCGATACCGTGCTCCCGAAGGTGATCATTAACACCTTTGCGGGGGATAACCTGGTTAATAACTCCGAAGCGGGCGTGGACCAAACCCTCAGTGGCCGCGTTACCGGCGCGGCGGCGGGCGATATGGTGTCTGTTACCGTTGGCGGTAAGAGTTACAGCGCCACGGTGGGCAGCGATCTGACCTGGAACGTCACGATCCCTTCAGCGGATCTTCAGGCGTTCGGCGACGGGGATTTGACCTTTACCGCCTCCGTGACCAACGGGCACGGTAATACGGGCACCGGCGAGCGCGATATCAATATCAACGCGGAACTGCCGGGTCTGCGCGTAAACACCATTTCCGGCGATGACGTAATCAATGCCATCGAGCAACAGCAGGATCTGACCGTCACCGGCGCCAGCACCCATCTGGCCGCAGGTACGCCGATTGTCGTCACCATCAACAACGTCGACTATCAGGCCGTGGTGACCGCCAGCGGCGGCTGGAGCATTGGCGTTCCTGCTGCGGATCTGCAGGCCTGGACGGCCGGAGGTATGACGGTCAGCGTCAGCGCGGAAGATGCCTGGGGCAACACCGTTGCGGCTGAACACCCGATTGAACTCGATCTCAACGCCGTGGCGGTCACCATTGATACCGTCTCCGGCGATGACCTGCTGAACGCGGCAGAAAAAGGGAGCGATTTAACCCTTTCCGGCCAGACGCAGGGCGTGGAGGCAGGGCAAACCGTGGTGGTGAAATTTGCCGACCAGACTTTTACCGCGCAGGTGCAGCAGGATGGCTCATGGAGCCTGACCGTCCCGGCGAACGCCATGGAAACGCTGATTGACGGGCGGGCGCAGGTAAGCGTCAGCGTGACCAACGTCAGCGGCAACAGCGCGGACGCCTCACGCGTGGTGACTGTCGATACGCAGCCGCCGACCATTACGCTCGATAATCTGACCGACGACAACATCATCAATGCGGCAGAAGCGCAGCAGGATCTGGTGCTCAGCGGCAGCACAACCGCTGAAGCGGGCCAGACGGTCACCGTGACGCTGAACGGCAAAAACTATCAAACTACCGTACAAGTTGACGGCACCTGGACGCTGAACGTGCCTGCCGCCGACGTTGGCGCGCTGGCAGACGGCACTGTCACCGTGACGGCCTCCGTCAGCGACGTGGCAGGTAACAGCAGCAGTGCGGACCGCGTTGGGCTGGTGGATGCCACCGTGCCGCAGGTGACCATTAATGACTTTGTCACCGACACCAACACCGTTAACCAGCTGGCCCATTCTCAGGCGCAGATCCTGAGCGGCTCCGTCACCGGCGCGGCGGCGGGCGATTTGGTCACCATCACTATTAATAACGTGGACTACACCACCGCGGTGGACGCGGCGGGCAACTGGAGCCTCGGCCTGCCTGCATCCGTCGTTCAGGGGCTGACGGACGGCACCTGGACCATTAACGTCTCCGTGACCGATCGCTCCGGCAACACCGGCAGCAGTTCTCTGGATGTGGTGGTGAATACCGTGACGCCTGTTATCGGTATTAACACGCTGGCCGTAGATGACGTGATCAATGCGGCAGAGAAGGGCGAAGATCTGCTGCTTTCCGGTACCAGCAACCAGCCGGAAGGGACCACCATCACCGTAAACCTGAACGGTATCAACTACACCACCACCACTAACGCCAGCGGCAGCTGGAGCGTCACCGTGCCCGCCTCTGCGGTGAGCGCGCTGGGCGAAGCCAATTACACCGTGACGGCGAGCGTTACCGATAATGTGGGCAACAGCGCCTCAACTTCGCACGATGTGCTGGTGGACAGCGCGTTGCCGGTCGTCACTATCAACACTTTCGCGACCGACAATATCGTCAACGCGGCGGAAGTCACCGCAGGGCAAACCCTGACCGGGAAGGTCTCTAACGCGGCATCGGGCGATACCGTCACGATTATCCTCGGCGGGCAGACATACACCGCTACCGTGCAGGACGATCTCTCATGGAGCCTGCCGTTAACCGAGAGCCAGTTAACCGCGCTCGGCAACGGCGAACTGACCGTATCGGCCAGCGTCACCAACGCGCACGGCAACACCGGTTCGACTTCGCTGGACTTCACCATCGACGCCCAACTGCCGGGCCTGCGTATTGATACCGTGGCGGGTGATGATGTCATTAACGTCATCGAGCACGCTCAGAACCTGATTGTTTCCGGTTCAAGCACCGATCTGGCAGCGGGCAGCACCGTCACGGTGACCATTAACGGCAAGATCTATTCCGCAATCGTACTGGCGGACGGTACCTGGCAGGCGGCGGTTCCGGCAGCGGACGTGTCCCAGTGGGCGGATGGTTCGCTGGATATCAAGGCAAGCGCGCAGGACCCTTCCGGCAACCCGGTGACTATCGGCACCATCGTGGACGTCGATCTCGCGCCGGTCGCCGTCAGCATCAACAGCGTGACCGCGGACAACGTGCTCAACGCGGCAGAAAAAGGTCAGGATCTGGTGCTTTCCGGCTCCTCCGCGAACGTAGAAGCGGGCCAGACCGTCACCATCACCTTTGCGGGTAAAACCTACACCACGACGGTGAACGCCAACGGCGACTGGACGTACACCGTACCGGCAGCCGATTTGAGCGGCCTGAAGGACGGCGACGCCAGCGTGCAGGTCAGCGTGAGCAACGTGAACGGCAACGCGGCGTCGTCTGCGCAGGAGTTCAGCGTCGATACCGCCGCGCCAACGGTGACCATCAATACCATCAGCGGCGACAACATGCTGAATGCGGCTGAGGCAGCGCAGGATCTGACCCTGAGCGGGACGTCCACTGCCGAAGCAGGCCAGACGGTTACCGTAACCTTCAACGGCAACCAGTACACCGCGCAGGTGCAGGCTGACGGTAGCTGGACGCTGGTCGTGCCGGCAGCCGATCTGGCGGGCATCACCGACGGCAGCGCGGCGGTCACGGCGACCGTGTCCGACAAAGCCGGCAACCCGGCCAGCGCGGATGCCTCCGTGCTGGTGGATACCACCGTACCGCAGATTAGTTTCAACATCGTCGCGGGCGACGACATTGTGAATATTGCCGAGCACGGCCAGGCGCTGATCGTCTCCGGCAAGGTCACGGGCGCGCAGGCGGGTGACGTCATTACCGTCACCCTGAACGGCAAAGACTACACCGCGATGCTGGACGCGTCCGGAAGCTGGAGCGTGGGCGTTCCGGCGGCAGACGTGGGCGCGCTGGCTAACGGCGAGCAGACGATCTCCGCGACCCTCACCGACAAAGCGGGTAACAGCACCACCGCCACGCATGAATTTGACGTCTCCCTGGCTGCGCCGGAGATTGCCTTCAATACCCTGGCGCTTGACGACGTGATTAACGCGGTCGAGAAAGGCCAGGATCTGCTGATTTCGGGCACCAGCAACCAGCCGGAAGGTACTGCCATTACGGTGATCCTGAACGGCATCAGCTATGCCGCGACCACCAACGCCAGCGGCGGCTGGAGCGTGACCGTTCCGGCGGCGAACGTCTCTGCGCTGGGCGAAGCGAGCTATACCGTCACGGCAAGCGTGACCGATAGCGCAGGCAACGGCGCGAACGCCAGCCATAGCGTGCTGGTCGACAGCGCGCTGCCGCAGGTTACCATTAACGCAATCGCCATCGATGACGTGATTAACGCGGCGGAAGTCGCTTCCGGACAAACCCTGAGCGGGAAGGTGAGCGGCGCGGCGAGCGGTGACACTGTCACCCTTTCAATCGGCGGCAATACGTATACCGCGACGGTTCAGGACGATCTGAGCTGGTCGGTCAACGTGCCTTCCGCGGTCTTAACCGCTATCGGTAACGGCGATCTGACGGTGTCAGCCAGCGTCACTAACGGCCACGGCAACACCGGCTTCGGCGAGCGCGACATCACCATCGACGCCAATCTGCCGGGCCTGCGCGTCGATACCGTGGCGGGCGACGACGTGATTAACAGCATTGAGCATGCGCAGAACCTGATTATTACCGGCTCCAGCGACGGCCTGGCAGCGGGCGCGGCGCTGAGCGTGATCGTCAACGGCAAAACCTACGCGGCCACGGTGCTGGCAGACGGTACCTGGACGGCGGCCATTCCGGCGGCAGACGTCAGCGCGCTCAGCGCAGGCACGGTCACCGTGAAGGTCGAGGGAAATAGCGCGGCAGGCAACCCGGTCTCCATCAGCCACGACGTGAAGGTCGATCTGGCGACGGTTGCTATCAGCATTGACGCGATTGCTACCGACGACGTGATTAATGCGTCAGAAAAAGGCGCAGATTTGGTGCTTTCAGGTTCCACCAGCAACGTGGAAGAGAACCAGACGGTTTACATCACGTTCGGCGGCAAGTCCTACACGGCGAAAGTGGATGCCAGCGGCAACTGGACGGCGACCGTGCCGTCGGCAGATCTGGCTGGCCTGAAGGATGGCGACGCCAGCGTGCAGGTGAGCGTCACCAACGTGAACGGCAACAGCGCCTCGGCGGGACGCGAGTATGGCATAGACGCCACCGCGCCGACGGTCTCCATCGAAATCGTCAGCGACAACAACATCATCAATGCCGCCGAAGCGCAGCAGGATCTGGTCATCAACGGCGTCTCTAACGCCGAAGCGGGCCAGACCGTGACCGTCACGCTGAACGGCGTGGATTACACCACCATCGTGCAGGCAAACGGCAGCTGGAGCGTGACCGTGCCTTCTGCGGATCTGGGCGCGATTACCGACGGGAACTATACCGTCAGCGCCGCCGTGTCGGACAAAGCGGGCAACCCGGCCTCCGCGGCTCGCGATGTGCTGGTCGATACCACCGTGCCACAGCTGACCATCAACACCGTTTCCGATGACGACGTGATCAACAGCGCCGAGCACGGGCAGGCTCTGATCGTCACCGGCTCAGTGACCGGCGCGGCGGCGGGCGACGTGGTGACCGTCACCATCAATAACAAAGATTACACGGCGACGCTGGATGCGTCCGGCAACTGGAGCGTGGGCGTGCCTGCGGCGGACGTCGGTGCCCTGACCGCCGGGGATTACACCATCACCGCGGCGCTGACCGACAAAGCCGGAAACAGCAACAGCGCGACGCGCGAGGTGGAAGTCAACCTGAGCGCGCCGGTGCTGACCATCGACACCGTCTCCGGTGACGATGTGATCAACAGCAGCGAGAAAACGCAGGATCTGACCATCACCGGTACGGCTTCCGGACTGGCGGCGGGCGCGGTGGTGACCGTGATGCTCAACGGCAAAGCCTACAGCGCCACGGTTGAGGCCAACGGCCAATGGTCCACGACGGTTCCGGCGAGCGAGGTGGGGCAGCTGGGTGAAGCGCTTTACACCGTCACTGCCTCCGCAACGGACAGCGTCGGCAACGGCACCAGCACCTCGCACACCGTCAACGTGGAGTCCGTTCTGCCGGGGGTGATTATCAACACCGTCGCCGGTGACGACGTGATTAACGCGGCGGAGCTGGCTGCCGGCCAGACCATTAGCGGTAAGGTGGTGAATGCCGAGGCGGGCAACACCGTGACCGTAACGATTGGCGGCAACAGCTACACCGCAACGGTACAGAGCGATCTGACCTGGTCCGTCGATGTACCGGAATCGGTCCTGACGGCGCTGGGCAACGGCGATCTGACTGTAACCGCCAGCGTGACGAACGGCGTGGGCAACAGCGGCAGCGGCGAGCGTGAGATCGCGATAGACGCCAGCCTGCCGGGCCTGCGCGTGGACACCGTGGCGGGCGACGACGTGATCAACAGCATCGAACACGGACAGAACCTGATTATTACCGGTTCCAGCAATGGCCTGAGCGCAGGCACGGGGCTGACCGTTACCGTCAACGGCAAAACCTATCCCGCGACGGTACTGGCGGATGGTACATGGAGCGCGGCTCTCCCTTCTGCGGACGTAAGTGCCCTGGCCGCAGGCACGGTCACCGTGACCGTTGAGGGCCAGAGCAGCGCGGGCAATCCGGTTTCCATCAGCCACGATGTGACGGTGGATCTGGCGAACGTCGCTATCAGCATCGACGCCATTGCCACCGACGACGTGATTAACGCGGCGGAGAAAGGGGCGGATCTGGTGCTCTCCGGCACCACCTCAAACGTGGAGGAAAATCAAACCGTCAACATCACCTTCGGCGGCAAGAATTACACCGCCACGGTGGACGCGGCGGGTAAGTGGACCGCCACGGTGCCGGCTGCGGATCTGGCGGGCCTGAAGGACGGTGACGCCAGCGTGCAGGTGAGCGTTACCAACGTGAACGGCAACAGCGCCTCTGCGGGCCGCGAGTACAGCGTGGATGCCACCGCGCCGTCCGTCACCATCAATACGATTGCGACCGACGACATCCTGAACGCCACGGAAGCGCAGTCTGACCTGGCGATTTCCGGCAGCAGCACCGCCGAAGCGGGCCAGACCGTGACCGTGACGCTGAACGGCAAGGACTACACCACAACCGTCGGCGCGGACGGCAGCTGGACGCTGAACGTTCCGGCGGCGGATCTGGCGGCGCTTAATGACGGCAGCGTCACCGTTACCGCGAGCGTAAGCGACAAGGCGGGCAACCCGGCATCCGTAAACCATAACCTGACGGTGGACGTGACCGTTCCTGCGGTCACCATCAACGCCGTGGCGGGCGACGACGTGATTAACGTCGCCGAGCACGGTCAGGCGCAGATTATCAGCGGCACCGCCACCGGCGCGGGAGCGGGCGATAAGGTCACCGTGACCATCGGCGGCCAAACTTACACCACCGTGCTGGACGCGGCAGGTAACTGGAGCGTGGGCGTTCCGGCGAGCGTGATTTCCGGCCTCAGCGACGGCACCGTGACCGTCACTGCGTCTGTTACCGACGCGGCGGGCAACACCGGCAGCGGCAGCCATAACGTGACCGTCGATACCGGGCTGCCGTCCGTGGGCTTTAACGCCATCAGCGGCGATAACGTTCTGAATGCGGTGGAAAAAGGTCAGGATCTGAGCGTCAGCGGCACCAGCGCCAACCTGGCGGAAGGCACCGTGGTGACCGTGACCCTGAACGGTAAAAACTACACCGCGACGACGGCGGCGGACGGCACCTGGAGCCTGATGGTTCCGGCTGCGGATCTGGTCGGTCTCGGTCAGGCCAGTTACACCCTCAATGCGGCCGCCACCAACGGCGTGGGCAACAGCGTCAGCAATACGGCGAACCTGCTGGTCGACACCGCGCTGCCGACCGTCACCATCAACACCGTGGCGGGCGATAACGTTATCAACGCGGCGGAAGTGGCGGCAGGCCAGACCCTGAGCGGTACCGTGGCGAATGCCGAAGCGGGCAACACCGTAACCGTGACCATTGGCGGCAACAGCTATACCGCAACGGTGCAGAACGATCTGAGCTGGTCCGTGAACGTGCCGTCTGATGTGCTGACCGCACTCGGCAACGGCAGCCTGAGCGTGACGGCAACCGTCACCAACGGCCACGGCAACACCGGCAGCGGCGAGCGTGAGATCGCGATAGACGCTAACCTGCCGGGCCTGCGCGTGAACACCGTGGCGGGCGACGACGTGGTCAACAGCATCGAGCATGCGCAGAACCTGATCGTTTCCGGCTCCAGCGACGGGCTGGCGGCGGGCACGGCGCTGACCGTTACCGTGAACGGCAAAGACTATGCAGCGACGGTGCTGGCGGACGGCACCTGGAGCGCGGCGGTTCCGTCTGCGGACGTGAGCGCGTGGCCGGAAGGCACCGTGAAAATCAGCGTCACCGGCGACAGCGCGGCGGGTAACCCGATTACCATCAGCCACGACGTCACCGTCGATCTGGCCTCTGTTGCCATCAGCATCAACGCCATTGCCACCGACGACGTGATCAACGCGGCGGAGAAAGGGGCGGATCTGGTGCTNNATCTACACCACTACCGTAGAAGCAGACGGCAACTGGACCTATACCGTGCCGGCTGCGGATCTGGCGAGCCTCAAGGACGGTGACGCCAGCCTGCAGGTAAGCGTCACCAACGTCAACGGCAACAGCGCTTCGGCGGGCCGCGAGTACAGCGTGGATGCCACCGCGCCGTCCGTCACCATCAATACGATTGCGACTGACGACATCCTGAACGCCACGGAAGCGCAGTCTGACCTGACGGTTTCCGGCACCAGCACCGCCGAAGCGGGCCAGACCGTGACCGTGTCGCTGAACGGCAAGGACTACACCACAACCGTCAGCGCTAACGGCAGCTGGACGCTGGACGTTCCGGCAGCTGATCTGGCGTCGCTCAGCGACGGCAGCGTCACCGTAACCGCGAGCGTAAGCGACAAGGCGGGCAACCCGGCATCCGTAAACCATAACCTGACGGTGGACGTGACCGTGCCTGCGGTGACCATCAACACCGTGGCGGGCGATGACGTGATTAACCTCGCTGAGCACGCGCAGGCGCAAATCATCAGCGGCACCGCCACCGGCGCAGCAGCGGGCGATAAGGTCACCGTGACTATCGGCGGCCAGACGTACACCACCGTGCTGGACGCGGCGGGGAACTGGAGCGTGGGCGTTCCGGCCAGCGTGATTTCCGGCCTCAGCGACGGCAACGCGACCGTCACTGCGTCTGTTACCGACGCGGCGGGCAACACCGGCAGCGGCAGCCATAACGTCACCGTGGACACCGGGCTGCCGTCCGTGGGCTTCAACGCCATCAGCGGCGATAACGTCCTGAACGCGGTGGAAAAAGGTCAGGAACTAAGCGTCAGCGGCACCAGCGCCAACCTCGCGGAAGGCACCCTGGTGAGCGTGACCCTCAACGGCAAAAACTACACCGCGACGACCGCCGCAGACGGCACCTGGAGCCTGACGGTTCCGGCGGCGGATCTGGCGGGTCTGGGCGAAGCGAATTACACCCTGAGCGCAGCCGCGACCAACGGCGTGGGCAATAGCGTCAGCAATACGGCGAACCTGCTGGTCGACACCGCGCTGCCGACCGTCACCATCAACACCGTGGCGGGTGATAACGTCATCAACGCGGCAGAAGTGGCGGCAGGCCAGACCATCACCGGTAAGGTGGCGAACGCGGAAGCCGGTAACACGGTGACGGTGAACATCGGCGGCAACAGCTACACCGCGACGGTGCAGAGCGATCTGACCTGGTCCGTGAGCGTGCCGGAATCCGTCCTGACGGCCTTGGGCAACGGCGATTTGACCGTGTCGGCGACCGTCACCAACGGCCACGGCAATACCGGCGCGGGCGAGCGCGAAATCGTTATAGACGCCAGCCTGCCGGGTCTGCGTATCAATACCGTGGCGGGCGATGATGTGATCAACAGCATCGAGCACGGACAGAACCTGATCGTCACCGGTTCCAGCGACGGGCTGGCGGCGGGCACCACGCTCACCGTGACCGTTAACGGCAAAACCTATGCGGCCTCCGTGCTGGCGAACGGTACCTGGAGCGCGGCGATCCCGGCCGCAGACGTGGGTGCCCTGGCAGCAGGCGCGGTGACCGTCACCGTGGCAGGTCAGAGCAGCGCGGGCAACCCGGTCTCCATCAGTCACGACGTCACCGTCGATCTGGCGGCCGTGGCTATCAGCATCGATGCGATCGCCACCGACGACGTGATTAACGCGGCGGAGAAAGGCGCGGATCTGGTGCTCTCGGGCAGCACCTCGAACGTGGAGGAAAACCAGACCGTCACAATCGCCTTCGGCGGCAAAACCTACACCGCGAAAGTGGATGCCGACGGCAACTGGACGGCCACCGTGCCTTCCGCGGATCTCGCGGGCCTGAAGGACGGCGACGCCAGCGTGCAGGTGAGCGTCACCAACGTGCACGGCAACAGCGCGACGGCAGGCCGCGAGTACAGCGTGGATGCGACCGCGCCGACCGTGACGATTGATACTGTGGCAGGTGATAACGTGATTAACGGCAGCGAAGCGGCTGCGGGCGTGACCATCTCCGGCACCACCACAGCGGAAGCCGGGCAGACGGTCACCGTGACGCTGGGCGGCAAGAGCTATAGCGCTCAGGTGCAGCAGGGCGGTATCTGGAGCGTCAACGTGCCGGGCACTGACCTCTCCGCACTGGCCGATAACGGCTACACCGTGCAGGTCAGCGTGAGCGACGCCGCGGGTAACCCGGGCAGCGCGGGCAAAGCGATTACGCTTGATACCACACCGCCGTCCGTCAGCTTTAAGGCTGTGGCGGGCGATGACGTCATCAACAGCGTGGAGCACGGGCAGGCGCAGATCGTGAGCGGCACGGCAACCGGCGCGAGCGTCGGCGATAAGCTGGTCATCACCATCGGTTCAAACCAGTACACCACCACCGTTGATGCCAGCGGCAACTGGAGCGTGGGCGTTCCGGCCAGCGTGATTTCTGCCCTGACCGACGGCACCGTGACCATTAGCGCGACCATTACCGACAGCGCGGGCAACAGCAGCACCCAGACCCACGATGTGGTGGTGAATACGGCTTCCGTGGCGCTGACGGTGAATACCCTCAGCGGTGACGACGTCATCAACGCGACAGAAGCGGGTAGTTCGCTGGTGATTAACGGCTCCAGCGCCCAGTTCGCCAGCGGGACGCAGGTCACCGTGACGCTGAACGGCAAGACCTATACGGCCACCATCCAGAGCGACGGCAGCTGGACGACCACCGTTCCGGCCGCAGACGTGGGCGCCCTGGCTGATGGCGCGAGCTATCAGGTATCCGTGTCGGCGCAGGACAGCGCGGGCAACAGCGCCTCGGCGACGCACGGCATCAGCGTGGATACCACCGCGCCTGTCGTGAGCATTGCGACGCTGTCGGGTGACGACATGCTGAACGCGCTGGAAGCGCAGCAGCCACTGACGGTACACGGATCGTCCAGCGCGGAGGCGGGCCAGACCGTCACCGTGACGCTGGGCGGCAAAACCTACACTGCGCTGGTGGGCAGCGACGGCACCTGGACGCTCGATGTGCCGGCGGCAGATCTGGCTATCCTGAGCCAGGGGGCGCTGACGGTCACTGCGTCGGTCAACGACAAAGCCGGTAACGGCGGCCAGACCACGCACACCTTAACGGTGGATACCGCTGCACCGACCGTGACCATCAGCACCGTTGCGGATGACGATATCGTCAACAACGCGGAGCAGCTGGCGGGTCAGACCATCCGCGGCACCACCACGGCAGAACAGGGCCAGACGGTGACCGTTTCCTTCAGCGGGCACAGCTATCAGGCGACCGTCGGGGCGGACGGAACGTGGTCGGTCTTCGTGCCGGGGCGTGATTTCCTCGGCCTGAGCGACGGGGATTACACCATTACCGTGTCGGTAAGCGACAGGGCGGGCAACCCGGGTAGCGCAACCCATGACGTGACGCTGAACGGCGATGTCCCAACCATCACCATTAACACCTTTGCGCAGGACGATATCGTCAACGCGGCCGAACACGATACGCCGCTGGTCGTCAGCGGCACCACCGACGCGCCTGCGGGCCAGACGGTGACCATCACCCTGAACGGCAAAACCTACGCGGCGACCGTGCAGAATGACGGCACCTGGAGCTACACGGTGGGCAGCGCAGACGTCACCGCCCTGGCAGACGGCGGTTCGTACGTGATTAAGGCGCAGGTCAGCAACGCCATCGGCAACAGCGCCAGCGATAACCACACCGTCACCGTCGATCTCACCGCGCCGTCGATGGGCATCAGCATTGATTCGCTGCAAAACGACACCGGCCTGAGCGCGACGGATTTCATCACCAACGATAAGCAGGTAGTGGTCAACGGCTCCCTGACCGCGCAGCTCGGCAATAACGAGAAGGCGCAGATCAGCCTCGACGGCGGCACCACCTGGATTGACCTGACAGTGACCGGCACCACGTGGCGCTACACCGATGGCCGCACCCTGACGGACGGTACGTATCAGTACCAGGTGCGGGTGATCGATAGCGCGGGCAACGTGGGGGCAACGGACAGCCAGGACGTGGTGATTGACCTGACGAAGCCTGCGGCAACGACCATTACCGTGGATTCCGTCACCCAGGATACCGGCCTGTCCGGCAGCGACTTTATCACAAGCGACAACCAGATCAGCCTGAAAGGGACGCTCGGCGCGGCGCTGGGCAGCGGCGACCACGCGCAGATCAGCCTCGACGGCGGCGTCACCTGGACCGACGTCAGCGTGAGCGGCCTGACCTGGACCTACGTGGATGGTCGTACGCTGGCCGACGGGGATTACAACTACCAGCTGCGCGTGATTGACGACGCGGGCAACATAAGCGCCACCGACAGCCAGGTCGTGACGATTGATACGGTTGCGCCGGACGCCAGCAAAACGATCGCTATCGACAGCATCAGCGACGATACCGGCCTGAGCAGCAGCGACTTTATCACCAACGATACGTCCCTGACGCTGCACGGCTCGCTCGGCGCGACGCTGGCCGACGGCGAGTATGCCCAGATCAGCATCGACGGCGGCGTCACCTGGCAGAACGTGATTGTCACCGGCAACAGCTGGTACTACGTGGACGGACGTACGCTGGGTAACCAGACCTATGACTACTACGTGCGCGTGGTGGATGCGGCGGGCAACGTGGGCGCCAGCGCCCATCAGCAGGTGACCGTCGATACGGTCGCCCCGGATGCGGCGATTACGGTGACGGTGGATAACATCACCGTGGATACTGGCTTCGACAATAACGACTTCCTGACCAGTTCGACCTCGTACACCCTGCATGGCACGCTTGGCGCAGAGTTAGGGGCGGGTGAGTACGTGCAGGTGAGCATGGACGGCGGCAGCACCTGGGTGTATGCCACGGTAAGCGGTACCCAGTGGCGCTATAACGACACGCGCACTCTGGCCGACGGCGATTACAGCTATCAGGTGCGGGTAGTCGATCAGGCGGGCAACGTCGGTGCCACTACCACTCAGACCGTGACGGTGGATACCCAGGCGCCGCAGTACGGCATCACCATCGACAGCATCAGCGATGATACCGGGCAGTCCGGGAGTGATTTCATCACTATGGACACCACCCTGACCATCAACGGCTCGCTGGGCAGCGCGCTGGCGAGCGACGAACGGGTGCAGATCAGCCTTGACGGCGGAAACACCTGGGTTGACACCACGGTGACTAATCAGCGCTGGACCTACACCGATACCCGCGATCTGCCTGACGGGGATTACACCTACCAGGTGCGGATCATCGACCAGGCGGGCAACGTCGGCTCCACCGCCTCTCAGGTGGTGACGGTGGACACCACGCCGCCAGCTACGGTAGGCACGGTAGTGAGCTATACCGATGGTGAAGGCGAGCGTCAGGGCACCTTTGGTAGCGCGGTGGCAACGGACGATAACGCGCCGCTGATCAACGGTACGCTCAACCGCGCCCCTGAAGACGGCGAGATCGTCCAGCTATACCGCGACGGCGTTCTGCTCGGTCAGGTGACCATGAACGGCAGCGCAAGCTGGTCCTTCCAGGATAACGGCCTGAGCGATGGCAATCACACGTACATCGTGCGCGTGACCGACAAAGCCGGTAACTACACGGAATCGGACGGCTTCGTGCTGAACGTTGATACCAGTATCCCGACCACCACGGCGGCGATTACCGCCCAGACCACGTCGGATACCACCCCAATCGTCAGCGGTACCGTCTCCGCCGACCTGGTGAACGGTGAATACCTGGTGGTGACGGTGAACGGGAAAACCTACACCTCCCAGACGGGTGGTGCCGTAGTAGTCGACCCGGATCACAATACCTGGTACCTGCAGATCCCGGACGGCGATGCCCTGAGCGTGGCGGGCTACAGCGTGACGGCGCAGGTGAAGAGCAGCGCGGGTAACGGCAATACCACCGGTACGGCGACCGGCAGCCTGGTGATTGATACCACCTCGGTGAATACCGACTGGGCAACCACGGCGGGGAACAGCAACAACTCCACCATGACCCTCGGCATGAACAGCAGCGGTCTGTGGAATATCATTGCGAACACTCAGGCTTACTCCAGCAGCGATAGCTCGACCTATGCCGGCAATACGCTGACCAACACCCGCGGCTACTACGTGGTGAGCCAGACCGCCGCCGACTTTGACCGTAACGGCACGCAGGATATCTTCGCGACCGAGAATACCTACGCCGGGTCTACTCAGGTGATGTGGACCTACGATGGCAGCACCTATAACGCCAGCCAGCTGGCGATGGGGACCACCATCTGGTACGGCGGCGTGATTGCGTACGATAAAACCGGCGATGGCTATCTGGATCTGGCTTACGGCGATGCCGGTATGGACTCACTGACCTACCTGGTGAACAACAACGGCGTTCTGTCGCCGGACGGCACCGGCGGTGAGGGCGGTTTCTACGGTCAGTTCGACTCCGGGCGTGAAATCTCCGGCGTCGACCTGAACAACGACGGTACGGTGGATATTGTTCAGCACACCAACCGCAGCGGCGCGTACTCGTTAACCGTGATCAACAACAACGGCAACGGCACGCTCTCCATCGGCCAGAACCTGACCAACGTGTTTGTGGTAAACGCCGCGAATACCACCACGGCGGCGTCCATGACGTGGGCGGATTTCAACGGCGATGGCTACATGGATCTGTACCTGGGCAGCAGCTACAACAACAACGGCGGGGTGATCTACTACAACGACGGTACCGGGAAGCTCTCTGCCACCAAGAGCGCGGTGGAAGCCTCTAACGCCACGGCGGGGTATCTCTCGGTGGCGGTGGACTGGAACGGGGACGGGCAGATGGACATCATCAAGCTCAGCACCTACGGCGGTTCACAGACGGCGACGCTGTTCACCAACAACGGTTACGGTTCAAGCTGGACCGCCAGCCAGCTTAAGACTGGTCTGGCCTACGCCACCGGCGTGGCGGCAGTGGACTACAACTGGGACGGCGCGAAGGATCTGCTGGTGTCGCAGCAGAACGGCAAGGTGGTGCTGGTGCAAAACAGCGCCAAAATTGCTGACGGTAGCGCGATGCACCTGCACATTGTCGACAGCGAGGGCATCAACGCCTACTACGGCAACACGGTCAATCTGTACAACGCCGCGGGCGTGTTGGTGGCGTCGCAGATCATCAACGCCCAGTCTGGTATTGGTTCGAACGATACCTCTGCGCTGGTGAGCTTCTACGGGCTGGATCCGAATGAAACCTATTCGGCCGAGATCCTGAAGATCACCAACGGCGTGTCGGATAACGTCACCTGGAGCGGTCTGGAGGCGGGCAACGGCAAAGAGGGCTACGTCCTGACGGCTGAAGCAGCTACAGGCGGCCACAGCGGGACCCTCACCGGGACCGGGTATAACGACACCTTTATCGCAGAGGATGGCACCTATACCTACAACGGTTCCGGCGGCTGGAATACCCATTCTGACTACGACACCTGGAGCAACACCGGCGGGATGGACGTGGTGGATTACCGCAATGCGACTTCCGGCGTAACCGTTGATTTGCGTCTCTCTACCGCGCAGGACACCGGGTTCGGTACGTCACGACTGCTCAACATTGAGGGCATCAACGGCTCGAACTTCGACGACGTCATTACCGGCAACAGCGGTGATAACCAGTTCGAAGGCCGAGGCGGGAACGACACCTTCAACATCGGCAGCGGCGGTCACGATACGTTGCTCTACAAGCTGATCAACGCGTCGGACGCGACGGGCGGTAACGGGCACGACGTGGTGAACGGCTTCACCGTCGGCACCTGGGAAGGGACTGCGGACACGGATCGTATTGACCTGCGCGATCTGCTCTCTGGCAGCGGCTATACCGGCACGGGCTCGGCGAGCTACGTGAACGGCGTGGCCACGCTGGACAGCAGCGCGGGCAACATCACCGATTACGTCCGCGTGGTGCAGAACGGCAGCAATACCGAAATCCAGGTGGATCTGGACGGTACCGGCGGCCAGTTCTCGCCAACCACCCTGGTGACGCTGAACGGCGTGCAGACGGACCTGGCGACGCTGCTGGCGAATCATCAGCTGTTAATTGCGTAAACCAACGTCGCGGGGAGCAATCCTCGCGGCCTTTTGGCGTTTCTTTACACGAATGGCGTTAACCCGGAGATTATGAAGACACATCCACAGTACGAACCCTGGCTGCAGGGCATGCTCATCATCGCGAAGCACTACCGGCTGGACTTTTCGGTGGAGCACGTTCGGGTCACGATTAACCATGAAAGTCAGTCTCCGCGCCAGCTGGTGCTGGAGGAGATGGCGCGCCAGCTAGGGCTGGGAATGCGCGTGGCGACGGATGCAACATCTCTCGATCCGTGGCGCCTGCCGCTGCTGGCGGAATTCACTGGCGGTCAAATCGCGGTCATTAACCGCATGGACAACGAAGGCAACGTAAGCCTGCAGTTCAGCGGCGACGGCGGGCTGGAGACGACGCTAACGCGGGACGCGCTCGGCTCACGGTTGAAAACGCTGCTGGTGCTGCGCCCGCTAGAGTCTACGCCGGATGCACGCGTGGACGACTACATCAAACCGTATGAGAAAAACTGGTTCTGGCAGCTGGCGCTGAAGGACTGGCGCCGCTACAGCGACATCATGCTGGTGGCGCTGGTCGCTAACGTGCTGGCACTCTCCGGCATGGTCTTCTCCATGCAGGTATACGACAGGGTGGTGCCGTCGCAGTCGGAGGCCACGCTGTGGGTGCTGTTTGGCGGCGTCATGCTCGCCATCGTGTTTGAATTCATCATGCGCATGCTGCGCGTGCATATTTCGGACGTGGTGGGGAAACGCGCCGACCTGCGCATCTCAGAACGCGTTTTTGCCCACGCGCTGCGAATTAAAAACGGGGCGCGCTCCAAATCAACCGGATCGTTTATCGCCCAGATCCGCGAGCTGGAGTCGGTGCGTGAACTCATCACCTCCACCACCATTGCGGCGATCTCCGACCTGCCGTTCTTCCTGCTGTTCGTCTTTATTCTGTGGATGATTGGCGGCCCACTGGTGCTGGTGGTCCTGCTCGCTGTGCCGCTGCTGCTTATTCCGGGCCTGCTGGTGCAGCGCCCGCTGGGGAAACTCTCCAGCGAAGGGATGCGCGAATCTGCCATTCGTAACGCGACGCTGGTAGAAGCGGTGCAGGGCATTGAAGACATCAAGCTGATGCGCGCCGAGCAGCGTTTCCAGAACCAGTGGAACAACACCAACGACGTGGCCGCCAGCGTCGGCATGAAGCAGCGCTGGCTGACGGGGCTGCTGTTGACCTGGACTCAGGAGGTGCAGTCCATCGTCTATGCGGTGGTCCTGCTGGTGGGCTGTTACCTGGTCATCAGCGGCGACATGACCACCGGTGCGCTGGTGGGAACCTCGATTCTGGCATCGCGTACCATCGCGCCGCTGTCGCAGATCTCTGGCGTGCTCTCGCGCTGGCAGTCGGCAAAAGTGGCCCGCAAGGGGCTGGACGACCTGATGCAGCGCCCGATTGACGATCCGCAGCACGGGAAGAAGGTGCATAAAGCCCACCTGCGCGGGGATTACCGGCTGGAAGACGTCGGCTTCTACTATGACGAGGAAGAGAAACTCACCGTGCTGAACATCAGCAAACTGCAGATTCGCGCCGGTGAGCGCGTGGCGGTGCTCGGGCGTAACGGCTCCGGTAAAAGCACGCTGCTGCAGCTTCTGGCGGGCATGCAGGAGCCGCAGCAGGGGAGCATTCTGCTGGACGATATTGCTCTCAATCATCTGGACCCGGCCGACCTGCGTCGCGACATGCAGCTGCTTAGCCAGCAGGCGCGGCTGTTCTTTGGCTCCGTGCGGGACAATATCCTGATGGGGAACCCGCTCGCCACCGACGATGAAATTCATCAGGCGCTGGTCAATAGCGGCGCGCTGGAGTACGTGCGTAAGCAGAAAATGGGGCTGAACACCATCATCAACGAGGGCGGAACGGGCCTCTCCGGCGGACAGCGTCAGGCGCTGCTGCTGGCGCGCGCGCTGATAACTGCCCCGAATATCCTGCTGCTGGATGAGCCTACCGCCTGGCTGGACGAGATGAGCGAGAAGCAGTTTATTCAGCATCTTCACAAATGGCTGGGCAAGCGCCGGACGCTGGTGGTGGCAACGCATCGCCTGCCGATTCTGGATTTGGTCGACCGCATTATTGTGCTGGAAAACGGCAAGGTGGTGATGGACGGCCCGCGCGACGCGATCCTGCATCAGCACGGGCTGGCGCCGCAAAAGGCGGCACAGCGCACCGTGACCATGAAGCCGGCGGCTGTAGCAGAGGAGGGTGCGGCATGAACGATTTCTCCCGTTATAACAGCCGTCTGAAAGAGCCGCGCCTGCCGCGTTCCTCGCTGGTAGCATGGTCGCTGTTCGCCCTGCTGGCGGTGTTTATCGCCTGGGCGAGCCTGTTCCAGCTGGACGAAGTCACGACCGGCAGCGGCAAGGTGATCCCGTCCTCCCATGAGCAGGTGATTCAGTCCCTGGAAGGAGGGATTATCCACAGCCTGCTGGTTCGCGAAGGCGATATCGTTGAGCGCGGTCAGCAGCTGGCACAGCTTGACCGGACTAAAACCGAGTCCAGCGTGCTGGAGAGCGAGTCTCGTCTGAACGCGGCGCTGGCAACGGCTGCGCGACTGAAGGCCGAAGTTAACGACACGGAACTCGCGTTTCCCGAGGAGCTGGACGATGACGTTGAGCTGGTCAAACAGGAAACGGCGCTCTATCAGTCCCGTCGCGAGAGCCTTGAAAAAGGGCTGGCCGGCTTACGTCAGGGCGCCGAGCTGGTGCAGCGCGAGCTGTCGTTGACCCGTCCGCTGGTGACCCAGGGGGCGGCCAGCAAGGTTGAGGTGTTACGTCTTGAGCGTCAAAAAAATGAGCTTGAGAATAAAATCACCGAGATGAAAAATCAGTATTACGTCCGCGCCCGTGAAGAGCTGGCGAAAGCCAACGCGGAGATTGAAGCCCAGCGTTCGGTGATGAAAGGGCGTGAGGACTCCCTGACCCGGCTGACCTTCAACGCGCCGGTGCGTGGGATTGTGAAGGATATTGACGTGACGACCGTGGGCGGCGTTATTCCCCCGAACGGCAAGCTGATGAGCCTGGTCCCGCTGGACGACCAGATGGTGGTTGAGGCGAAAATCTCGCCGCGCGATGTCGCGTTTATCCACCCCGGCCAGAAAGCGCTGGTGAAAATTACGGCCTATGACTACTCCATCTATGGCGGGCTGGAGGGCGAGGTGACCATGATTTCGCCGGACACCCTGCAGGACGAGGTGAAAAGAGATGTCTACTACTACCGCGTCTATATCCGCACCGACAGTAACCACCTGACCAATAAGCAGGGCAAAGACTTTCCGGTCTTTCCAGGGATGATTGCAACGGTAGATATTAAAACCGGCAGCAAAACCATCCTGGATTATCTGTTGAAACCGCTGAACAAGGCAAAAGAGGCGCTGCGCGAAAGATAAAGATTGGCGTTCGGGATACCGAACGCCATTTGTATTATACCGTTGACGTTACGTTGTTTGGGTGGCGTCGCTCCTTCGGCACCACGTTAATGTAATGAGTAACATAGGCGAAATATAATCCGGCATAGTTTTCGACCAGTTCGAAAAACGCCGGATACACCGACAGGCGACCGTCACCGCGATCTTTAAGATAACCTGCCTCATGCGCCGATTTGATAATCCGGTTGACGTGGATCCGGGAGACAAAGAATTCTTTAGCGAGCGTGCTGGCGGAGTATTGAATAACCGCGCCGTGGGCGGATTTGTTTTTTATGGCCTGCAGGTAAAGATACAGCAGAATCATGCGGCCTCCATCCTTATCAATAAATAACCCCACTTCCGGTAAAACTTTTCTGAACGTTAATCCCCGAAAAAGATATTCTGCCGCGCGGCGGAAGAAATTATTTCTCAATGTGTCATTATCCAGCAGGTTAACATCAATATTAAACGTCGGGTAAAGAATGCTGACGGGTAAAAATGCACCGGACATATAGCGTTTGAGTTCATTCAATCCTTTTTCGGTTGGGGCAATTCTCGTTTTTCGCCGGTCTTCCGTACAGCGCCAGGTCCTGATGCGTCCCGTGGTTCGGAGTAACGTAATGATCGCAATAACGCTGTTGGGGCTGGCTATTTTATAGCGGGAACATAACTCTTTTATCTCTGAGACGGATTCGGCCTGATTGCCAAATATAAAACAACACATGGAAAGAATAATGTTAAACCGTGATTCCTGAAGCATTGTCTTGTAGAACAAGGGTTGTTTTTTGTAGATGGCGTCATTGATTGTGTAGTGCTCTAATATTGCCTCACTAAACCGCGGGTTGCTTTTTATAACATCCCTTCGATGTAGCAAGGCCCTGGATGAGATGTGATTATCCATAGCATTTTTCTCGTATTTGATGAGCCGATAGATGAAGTATCCAGCCTTCTTTTTCGGAATTTTCATTATACCTGAGAAAAAGTGGCTTGCGGTCGGTATTTTAAAAGAAATATAGAGTTATATTTATGCGTGGGAAAAGGGTGATTAACGCAAAGATGTTACAGTGCATGGCGTTGATAACAGTATCTTAACCTGATGGTGTATTGTAAAATTATTATACACACCGCTGTTGGTTTCCATACTCATAATAATAATGGCGCTTTCGTGCCCAGGAGCAGGTTATGACCCACCAAATTTCTCTCAGGAATGTTGCGTGCAACGAGCAAAGATTTGTCATTTCAACCTGCGGCTTTACGTTTCAGGGATATCACCTGCTGCTCAAAAAGTACGGCATAGAGACTGCGCATATTCACTTTGATGGAGATGCGTTATCTGATCCTGACAAGGAAAATATCCTTATTCATCAAAACGCTCACATCGTAGTGTTCCTGGGAAAAGGTACGGTAGCTCTCCTGGAGAGCCTGACGCGACTGGCAGCCGTACTCAATTCACTTCCTGTTATTCGTCGTGTTACCCTGTATGGTGATATACCGGACAGCTGGCTGTATCGAACCCTGGGTAGTCTTCTAAATAACAGTCATCAATTATCATTGATTCGCATAGCCAGCGTATCTGATGTAATAACCTGTTTCCACACCCACAATAATGGCTTTAAGGACCGCTCGCGCTTATTACGCGATTACTATCTGGACTGTTCTTCGTCAGAAAAGCTCAAATGGCTGACAAGAAGAGAGGTTGATGTTTTATTGAACTTCTATCGCGGCATGTCTATAAAAGACCTGTGCGACAAACTGAGGCTTTCTAATAAAACGGTTTACACCCATCGTAAAGAAGGTCTGCAGAAATTACATTGTATCAAGCGATGGTTGAATGAACCGCGCAATGTAAAAGTGGAAAGGCGGATTAAAAGCCAAAATCAAAGAGTGGACTTCACGGATAAAGAAGCGGAAGTTTTTAATGCGCTGGTGAAAAGGGAGATATTTCCCGCCTACCAGATCATTACCGATCGTGACAAGAAAGGGGTGGGGTTTGAGATACTTATTCGCTGGAATAAGAACGGTAAAATAGTAAAGCCAGCGCGTTTTCTGAATGATATCGCTAATTATGAAGTATGGCTAAAGATTACGGCTATGGTGATCCACGCCGCCGTGTCCGGGATAAATAAATATAACGGTAAATTCTATTTTTCCGTTAATATTCCGCCTCGCCTGGCGTCCGGGAACGCGCTGCCAGAGATGGCCAGGAAAGCCATCGGCATGCTGCTTAACCCCCAGTGGGCAGAAAAGCTGGTCTTTGAATTCGCGGAAGATATTGATGTAACGAAAGATAAAAGCATCCCAGAAACCATGCGGCACCTGCGTAATACGGGGTGCAAACTGTTTCTTGACGACTGCTTCTCAAGCCATCATGCCATGTTCCCCGTGAGGCAGGTGCATTTTGATGGGCTGAAACTGGATCGGGACATCGTCGATCATTTTGTGGCGAACGACAACGATTATAATCTGATTAAAGCGATACAGATTTACAGCGATATGACCGGAACAGCTTGCATTGCAGAGGGCGTTGACAGTGAGGAGAAGTTTGAAAAATTAGTCGAGCTGGGTGTGAAAAACTTTCAGGGATATTATCTCTCGCGCGCCGTGAAAGAGGAGGAATTAGACCGCATGGTGAGATTGTTCAGCTAAAAAATAAAGCCCCGAAGGGCCTTGTTTATTTGCGTCCCAGCAACAGGCCAAGCACAATACCAACCGCACCCGCGGCGATAAGACCGGTGAGCGGGTTATTTCTGACCGCTTCAGTCACGTCAGAGACAGCATCGCTGGCCTGTGCGGCATATTTTTTCGCAGCACCTTTTACCTGATGCTTCGGTGAATCAACGAATTCACCGAACTGCTGCTGGGCTGAACCTGAAAGTTCATCAAATTTATTTTTTGCTTTGTCTTCAGCAAACTGGGTGTTTTTATCAGTACCGAAATCAGACATTTTTGCCTCCTTTTGTTGATAGTTAAAGGATAGCCTCTCTTTGAAAAGATGAGAGGCGGAACGCTAAATTTCGGAGGGAATTGGCCGGTTTTCGGATATATCTACACCAGAAGAGGGCGTTATTTTTCGTTCTCATCCTGGCCGTAATACAGCTTGCCAATGCGGATAAGCGGGCGGCCCTGAGACTTGCGGTGCAGGTTGCTGTCCCGAAGGGAATACACGCAGCCGCAGTATTCCTGCTGGTAAAACTGTTCCCGCTTGCTGATCTCAATCATGCGTGATGAGCCGCCCTGTTTGCGCCAGTTGTAGTCCCAGTAGACCATCCCCGGATAGCGCGCTGCCGCACGCTGGCCGCAGTCATTGATCTGCTGCATATTCTTCCAGCGAGAGATCCCCAGCGAGCTGCTGATAACGCTGAAACCATTTTCCGCCGCGTAGAGCGCCGTACGCTCGAAGCGCATATCGAAGCACATGGTGCAGCGGACGCCGCGCTCGGGCTCCCACTCCATGCCTTTGGCACGCTCGAACCAGTTATCAGTATCATAATCGGCATCAACAAACGGCACGCCGTGTTTTTCTGCAAAACGAATGTTTTCTTCCTTACGGATGAGGTATTCCTTTTGCGGATGGATGTTGGGGTTATAGAAGAAAATGGTGTAGTCAATGCCCGAGGCCTGGATAGCTTCCATGACTTCACCGGAGCAGGGGGCGCAGCAGGAGTGCAGCAGAAGTTTATCGGCGCCGTTTGGCAGGGTGAGCTGCGGGCGGATGAAGGGGGTTGTACTCATGTTGTTCTACAATATGTTAATGAAATTTATGGAATTGTAGCACAAGTTATTAATGTCTTCAGACGGTACTGGCGGGAATCGAGGATCCGCCTGGTCGGGATCCTCGCGCTGAGCGGTGCCGCTATTCGGCAAATTTGAGCAGCGCTTCGCCGTCAAGACGGTAGCGCACCCATTCGGACTGCGGCAGCGCGCCAATGCTGAGATAAAAATCGATGGCGGGCTGGTTCCAGTCCAGCACGCTCCATTCAAGGCGGCCACATTGCCGTTTTACCGCGAGTTGAGCGATATGTTTCAGCAGCGCTCTGCCTGCGCCTTTACCGCGGTAGTCCGGGGAAATGTACAGGTCTTCCATATAAATCCCGTTGCGTCCAAGCCAGGTCGAATAGCTGGTGAAGAACACGGCATAGCCGGCGATCCTGCCGTCAAACTCAGCGATCAACGCCTCGGTTTTACTGCCCGCACCAAAGAGGGTTTCCCGGATCTCGTCCGGCGTGGTTACGACCTCTTCGGGGGCTTTTTCATATACCGCCAGCTCATAGATCATGGCGTAAATAGCCGCTGCATCTTCGGGACGGGCCTGACGAAGGGTTATGTTCATTGTTTTTCCTGTTTTTTTGCACGGTTCGCGATTGATGGCGTTAAGCATACGGAGTATTGTCCGAAGAATTAAGTGCAATGAAATCAACAAATGATGAATATTATGCATCCGGCGCTGAGACGTCTTGATTTAAACCTGCTGCCCGTTTTTGACGCCATTTACCGCCACCGTTCCGTTCGCCTCGCAGCCGACGAGCTGGCGATGAGCACCTCGGCGCTGAGCCATGCGCTGTCGCGTCTGCGCACAGCCCTTAACGATCCGCTCTTTTTTCGGGAAGGGCATCGTATGTCCCCCAGCGTGTACGCCTCTCAGCTTGCGCCTTCTATTGCTTCCGCATTGTCGTTCCTTAATCAGGAGCTGACCCCGCAGCCGGAGTTTGACGCCGCCAGCAGTACCGAAAGCTTGCAAATTGGGATTACGGATTTTACCGCGCTATGTATTTTTCCCGCCCTGATGCACAAGCTGCAGACTGCTGCCCCGGGCTTGCGTTTCGAATTGCGCTATCTGCCGCACAGCCCGGCGCTGACGGAACTCCTGGCCGGTGAAGTGGATCTGGCGCTCGGTTTCAGCACCGAGGACGATATCCGCCATCCGGAACTGGAAGAGATCGGCTGGTTTGAAGATGAGTATGTGGTCATCAGCAACGCACGCCGGACCCGGCTGACGCTGGAGGATTATCTCGCTGCCCGACACCTGGTGGTGACGCCGTGGAATGAAAAGCAGGGCGTCCTGGACGTGCGGCTCGAGCAGCTGGGCTATACGCGGCACATTGCGATCAAAACGCCGTCGATGCTGAGCGCGCCGTTTATCGTTGCGGATAGCGACCTGCTGATGGCCATTCCTCGTTACGCCGCCGAGAAGCTGGTGGCGGCGGCGGAACTGAGGATTTTTGCCTTGCCGTTCTCTATTCCCAAATTTGAGGTGAAAATTTACTCGCATAAGCGCAGCGGCCAGCGGGGGGCGACCCGATGGCTTCAGGAGGAGCTGCAAATGCTGGCGCAAGATTGCAGGGGGATGAGTGCCGGATAAGCTCAGCGCGATCTAGATTTCACGTTAAAAGTAAGTTTACATATGTAAGATAACTCATATACCATACCCCCCTATAGTATCAGGAGGGCATATGCCGCACTCACCCGAAGATAAAAAACGTATTCTTACCCGCGTCCGCCGCATTCGGGGCCAGGTTGATGCCCTTGAACGCGCGCTGGAGTCGGGCGACCCCTGTCTGGCCATCCTGCAGCAAATTGCCGCCGTGCGCGGCGCTGCCAATGGCCTGATGGGCGAAATGGTTGAAATACATCTCAAAGACGAGCTGGTGACGGGAGACACAACGCCGGATCAGCGAGCCGTACGCATGGCGGAAGTCGGCCATTTGCTGCGCTCTTATCTAAAATAAATCCACACACCTGACAAAAAGGGAAGACATGATGAAATCTCGCGCAGCTGTTGCATTTGGCCCCGGCCAGCCGCTGAAAATCGTCGACATCGACGTCGCACCGCCGAAAAAAGGCGAAGTGCTGATCAAAATCACCCATACCGGCGTGTGCCATACCGATGCGTTTACCCTCTCCGGTGACGATCCGGAAGGCGTCTTCCCGGCGGTGCTGGGTCATGAAGGCGGCGGGATTGTGGTGGAAGTGGGCGAGGGCGTGACCAGCCTGAAGCCAGGCGATCACGTTATCCCGTTGTACACGGCGGAATGCGGCGAGTGTAAGTTCTGTAAATCCGGCAAAACTAACCTCTGCCAGGCCGTGCGCGCCACTCAGGGGAAAGGGCTGATGCCGGACGGCACCACCCGTTTCTCCTACAACGGTGAGCCAATCTATCACTACATGGGTACCAGCACCTTCAGCGAATACACCGTTTGCGCGGAGATCTCGCTGGCGAAGGTCAACCCGCAGGCGCCGCTGGATAAAGTCTGCCTGCTGGGCTGCGGCGTAACTACCGGCATTGGCGCGGTGCATAACACGGCAAAAGTCAAAGAGGGCGACACCGTGGCGGTGTTCGGTCTCGGCGGTATTGGTCTGGCAGTTATTCAGGGCGCGGTGCAGGCGAAGGCCGGGCGTATCATCGCGGTCGATACCAACCCGGAAAAATTCAAGCTGGCGGGTGAAATGGGCGCGACCGATTTCGTGAACCCGAAGGATCACGAGAAACCGATTCAGGACGTCATCGTTGAGATGACCGACGGCGGCGTGGACTTCAGCTTCGAGTGTATCGGCAACGTCAACGTAATGCGTTCTGCGCTGGAATGCTGCCACAAGGGCTGGGGTGAGAGCATCATCATCGGCGTGGCCGGGGCAGGACAGGAGATCAAAACCCGTCCATTCCAGCTGGTAACCGGACGCGTCTGGCGCGGCTCCGCCTTTGGCGGCGTGAAGGGGCGTACCCAGCTTCCCGGCATGGTGGAAGACGCGATGGTCGGTAAAATTCAGCTCGACCCGTTCATTACCCACCGTTTACCGCTGGAACAGATCAACGAGGCGTTCGATCTGATGCACGAAGGAAAATCCATCCGTACCGTCATTCATTTCGGCGACAAGTAACTCTTCTGCCAGCGGTTTTTAGCCGCTGGCATTTCTTTAATAATCTTCTCTAAAGTGTGACCAGTGCGGCGTTTTTAGCCGTAATCTAAATCTCTGCCGTGCCGATGACTATCTAACAGGCGTGTTTTTGCGCATCTTACCTATAAGAGAGTCGACGGTCATGGACAACACTTCTTCGATGCAGGCGCAGCGCAAGCTGAGCTTCCTGCATCACATCAGGCTGGTTCCGCTGTTTTCCTCCATTCTCGGTGGCATTATTCTGCTGTTTGCCTTGAGCTCGGGTCTGGCGGGGTATTTCCTGCTACAGGCCGACAACGATCAGCAGGACGTTACGTCCGAAATTCAGGTGCGTATGGGGCTGTCGAACAGCTCAAACCATCTGCGCACCGCGCGTATCAATATGATCCACGCCGGCGCGGCAAGCCGTATCGCGGAGATGGAGGCCATGAAGCAGAACATCCGTGAGGCGGAAACGCGCATTAAGCAGTCCCAGGATAGCTTTACCGCCTATATGCATCGTTCCGTGCGCAGCGCTGCGGACGAAGCGCTGGATGCAGACCTGAAGGCACGCTACGACGCCTATATTGCGGGCCTCCAGCCGATGGTCAAATTTGCCAAAAACGGCATGTTCGAGGCGATCATCAACCACGAAAATGAGACCGCGCGCCCGCTGGACGATGCTTACAACGCCGTTCTGCTGAAGGCGATTAAGATCCGCACCGACCGCGCCAATGCGCTGACGGCGCAGGCGCACAGCCGCACGCAGCTGGGTCTGATGTTTATGGTGGGCGCGTTTGCGCTGGCGCTGGTGCTGACCGCGATGACCTTCGTTGTGCTGCGCCGCACGGTCATTAATCCGCTGCAGCGTGCAGCGAAACGTATCGAGAATATCGCCAAAGGCGACCTGACGATGCCGGACGACGTGGCCGGACGCAGCGAAATTGGCCGCCTGACGCGCGATCTGCAAACCATGCAGCACTCCCTTGAAACAACGGTCGGCACTGTCCGTCAGGGGGCGGAGGAGATCTACCGGGGTACCAGCGAGATCTCTGCCGGTAACACCGATCTCTCATCACGCACCGAGCAGCAGGCCGCGGCGATTGAACAGACTGCCGCCAGCATGGAGCAGCTGACCGCGACGGTGAAGCAGAACGCCGATAACGCCCATCATGCCAGCAAGCTGGCGGAAGATGCCTCCGGGAAAGCCAGCCGCGGCGGCCAGATGGTCTCCGGTGTGGTGAAAACTATGGGCAATATCTCAAGCAGTTCGAAGAAAATCTCTGAGATTACCGCGGTGATCAACAGCATCGCCTTCCAGACCAACATCCTGGCGCTTAACGCGGCGGTAGAAGCGGCGCGGGCGGGCGAGCAGGGACGCGGGTTCGCCGTGGTGGCCAGCGAAGTTCGTACCCTTGCAAGCCGCAGCGCCAACGCCGCAAAAGAGATCGAAAGCCTGATCAACGAATCGGTCTCGCTGATAGACCAGGGTTCCGGTGAGGTCGTTGCCGCTGGCAATACCATGAATGAGATCGTCGAGGCGGTGAAGCGCGTCACCGACATCATGCTGGAGATTGCCGCCGCGTCTGACGAGCAGAGCCGCGGTATCGTGCAGGTCAGCCAGGCTATTTCGGAGATGGATAAAGTGACCCAGCAGAACGCCTCGCTGGTGGAAGAGGCCTCCGCGGCGGCCGCGTCGCTGGAGGAACAGGGCGCGCGTCTGACAGAGGCGGTCGGGGCGTTTCGTCTGAGCGGTAAGGCTCAGGGGCGTACTCAACAGAAGAACTCTGCGGCAGTAAAACCTGCTGCACTACGTCCGGCGGTAGCGAATAACGGTGATAACTGGGAAACGTTCTGAGTCGCTGGCCGTGTCGGGTGGCGCTTCGTTTACCCGGCCGACAAAAAAGGGACCTTTCGGTCCCTTTTTTCATCCGTTACTGCTTATCGGGTAACGCGTACGCGATAACGTAATCACCGCGATCCGGCGACTGGCGAGCGCCCCCGGCGTTAATGACGATGTACTGCTTACCGGTTTTCGGCGAGACGTAGGTCATCGGGCCGGACTGGCTGCCGACCGGCAGGCGGTCCTTCCAGATCTCTTTCCCGGTGGCGGTATCAAACGCGCGCAGATAGAAATCCTGGGTGCCGGCGAAGAACAGCAGGCCGGACTGGGTTGACAGCGACGCGCCCAGCGTTGGCATCCCGATTGGGATTGGCATATGCATGCGAATGCCCAGCGGGCCGGTATCTTCCACGGTACCAACCGGTACCTGCCACACCAGCTTGCCGGTTTTCAGGTCAACAGCTGACATGGTTCCGAACGGCGGCTTCTGGCACGGAATGCCCAGCGGCGACAGGAAGCGTTCGCGCATTGCGCCGAACGGCGTGCCGTCCATCGGGACAATCCCCATCTCAATGCCGCTGGCGTTTTTCGCCACGTTCGCGCGCGGCACCATGTAGTTTGCCAGCCCCAGACGCATATCGTTGACGAACATCAGGCTGTTGTTCGGGTCAACGGAGACGCTGCCCCAGTTCATTCCGCCGAGCGAGCCGGGGAACTGCAGGGAACGGTCGAGACCCGGCGGGGTGAAGACGCCCTGATGACGCATCTCTTTAAACTGAATGCGGCACAGAAGCAGGTCGACAGGCGTCGCCCCCCACATGTCGGACTCTGTTAACGTCTGGTTGCCAATCATCGGCATGCCCACGGAGTACGGCTGGGTCGGAGAGTAGCGTTCACCTTCAACGTTACCCGCCGGAACTGGACGTTCCTCCACTTTCGCCACCGGCTTGCCGGTTTCGCGGTTGAGCATAAAGATCATGCCCTGCTTGCTGGTCTGCACCAGTACAGGCGTGGTGCCGCCTTTGCCGTCCGGCAGGTCGTACAGCAGCGGCTGGGAAGGCAGGTCGAAGTCCCACAGGTCGTGGTGGGTGGTCTGGAAATGCCAGCGCACCTGTCCGGTGGCGGCGTCGACGGCGACGATGGAGGAACTGTACTTATCGTCCAGCGCGGTACGCTCGCCTGCCCAGAAGTCTGGCGTGGCGTTGCCGGTTGGCAGGTAGATCAGGTTCAGCTTAGCGTCGTAAGACATCGCAGACCAGACGTTCGGCGTACCGCGGGTATAAGTCTGGCCTTCCGGAGGCAGGCCGGTCAGGTTCGGGTTACCCGGATCCCACGCCCAGGCCAGTTTACCGGTGTGAACGTCGTAGGCGCGCACCACGCCCGGCGGTTCGCCGGTGGAGAAGTTATCCGCGACGCGACCGCCGACGACAACAACGTTTCCGGCCACCAGCGGCGTGGAGGTCTGCTGATAATAGCCCGGCTTGATTTCGCCCATGCCAACGCTCAGGTCAACGGTGCCATGGTCACCAAAGTCGTCGCAAACCTTGCCGGTATCCGCGTTGATGGCAATCAGACGGGCATCGGTGGTCGGCAGGAACAGGCGGCGAGGGCATGCCGCTGGCGACCTCCCGGTCTGTGACGCTGTCACGTTTGCATGATCTTCAAAGTAGCCCAGACCACGGCAACGCTGCCAGTTCGGCGCGGTGGCTTTCGAATCATAACGCCATTTTTCTTTACCTGAATCCACGTCCAGCGCCAGCACTTTACTGTACGGCGTGCAGACATAGAGCGTGTCGCCAATCTGCAGCGGCGTGTTCTGATCTTCCGCACCTGAGCCGTTGCTCTGCGGAATATCCCCGGTGTGCGCCACCCAGGCGACTTTCAGATCGCTGATGTTTTGCTTGTTAATCTGGTCCAGCGCGGCGAAGCGGTCGCCGTGGGTGGTGTTGCCCCAGTGTTCCCAGTTTTTCTGCTGTTCGCCGGGAGCAACGGGTTTCACCGGAACGGGCTCGTTCGCCGCCACGAGGGTTTGTGGCTTAAACATCCAGCCGAGGCTGACCAGCATCGCCAGTGCGAGAACCGCCGCAACGCCATAAGCCGGGGCTTTATTCGCTGCGCCGCGGTTGGCCGCGCGCAGGAAAGGCCAGACGATGGCGCAGAGGAAGGCCAGTACGGCAAAAGTGAACAGGCGCGAGAAGAGCGGCCAGAAATCCCAGCCCGCATCGCTTACCGCCCAGAACAGCGAGGCAATAAACGCGATGCCGTAAAGCACGATCCCGCTGCTGCGATTGAGGAAAATCAGGAGCGCGGCAATGACCATCACCACGCCCATTATCACGAAGTAAAAACTTCCGCCTACGGCGGCGAGCTTGAAGCCCAACCCGCCGACCGCCAGACCGATGAGCAACATCAGTCCGGCAAGGAGCCACTGCAAAATACGAGGTATCCCGCGCGGCGCGCTGCCAAATGCCATTTCTGTCTCCTTTGAATCTCTCCGCATTGCCGGATATGTACCATATGGATAATAAATGCGGGGAGAGCAATGATTAAAACGAATGAATTCTTGTTTATATAACGATTAACGAACCAAATGGTGAACCCGCCGTTATGATAAAACTGTTAATTTGTTTTACGCAATTGTTAATGAATCATTCCGCATTATTTGATTAACGCACAGCCCAGTTCCCTCTCCCTGTGGGAGAGGGAACTGGGTGAGGGGTGAAGGGAATCAGACAGGCATAGATTTACGGATAGCGCTCAGTAGCGTTTGTGCGCCCGTGGAAAGGGGAGTATCTACCCGGGTCAAAATACCGATGGGTTCACCCGCACCGGGGGAGGCGATCGGCAGGGCGGTCAGCGTGCACTGACGCAAATCATCTTTTACCGCACCGGAGGGGACGAACCAGACGTAGTCATAATCCAGAGTAAGCTGGCGCGAAAGAGAAGCCGAAAGCGTTTCGATGCACCCTGAGGGTAGCGTACACCCCTGCATCTGCAGCAAGGTTTCGGCGGCCTGGCGCGGGACGGTCCCTTTCGGGCAAACCACCACCGGCCACTCCATCACCCGGCTTAACGTCACCGTGTCCTGCAGCAGGGGATGATCGGGTCGAACCACCAGCTTCAGGGATTCCAGGAACAGCAGTTCATAATTGAGACCGCCCATCAGCTCGGGGTCGGACATTCGACCGATACCGAGATCAAGCTCACCCGATTTCAGCCCCGCGAGCAGCATGGTGTTATTCATGGTGGCAACCTGAATAGTGGTATTGCGCTGCTGTTTGTGGAACTGACCAATAACGGGCGGCAGGATCCCCAGCGCCGCGGTTGGCAGGGCGCCGACGCGCACCACCTCGCTGGTCTGCTCTTCTTTTCGGTGCAGGGACTGGCCTGCGGTGTTGAGCGCATCCAGCACCTTCACGGCGTGCGTCAGGAACTGTTCGCCCACCAGAGTCAGCTGTGCCCCCAGCCGACCGCGGTCAAATAGACGGGCGCCGGTCAGCTGTTCCAGCTCGTTAAGGGTTTTTGAGAGCGCGGGCTGGCTCAGGTTAAGAGTTTCAGCCGCGCGCCCCAGCGTTCCCTGTTGAGCGACGGCCACAAATGTATGCAAATGGCGCAAGCGTATGCGCTGACTGAACAGACCATTTTTTTCCATAGGCGATGTTAAAAACAGAGCGATGCGGGTGACAAGTTAAGTTGTTTAATTTTGATAACTTGATAGCAAAATATTTTTAACATTTGATCTGTTTGAGTTACAACATGTTTTTCAGGCGAGGTGGGTGATGAACGTCCTTGTTCATTTATTGCTCACTGCGGAGGGATAAGCTGCAAACCGGTTTAGATAACGCCGTCGCCGCCGTCAGAACACCATACCTGGCCGGAGGTAAAGGAACACTCATCCGAGGCCAGCGTGACGTACAGCGGGGCAATCTCGACGGGCTGTCCCGGACGACCCAGCGGGGTATCACCTCCGAACTCCTTCACTTTCTCCATCGGCTGGCCGCCGCTGGACTGGAGTACCGTCCAGTACGGGCCGGGGGCGACGGCGTTGACGCGAATGCCTTTCGGACCCAGCTGTTTGGCTAAGGATTTGGTAAACACCGCCAGACAGGCCTTCGTCTGGGCATAGTCCAGCAGTACGGGGCTGGGCTTCACTGCCTGAACGGAGGAAGTGTTAATGATCACGGACGACGCTTTCAGGTGGCGCAGGGCGGCCTTGGTGATCCAGAAGGGGGCGTAAACGTTGGTTTTAAACGTCGCGTCAAAATCTTCGGTGGTCAGCTCTTCAAGGGATTCCCGGAACTGCTGACGGCCTGCGTTGTTGACCAGAATATCCAGCCCGCCCAGCTTCGAAACGGCTTCTTCGACCAGATTCTGGCAAAAGGTCTCGTCACGGACGTCTCCTGGCAGCGCGATGGCCTTGCGGCCTTCCGCTTTGATCAGGTCGATGACCTCGGCGGCATCTTTCTCTTCTTCAGGCAGATAGTTGATGGCGACGTCTGCCCCTTCGCGGGCGTAGGCGATAGCCACTGCGCGACCAATCCCGGAGTCACCACCGGTGATCAGCGCTTTTTTGCCGGCAAGGCGGCCATGCCCTTTATAGCTTGTTTCACCGTGATCGGGTACAGGCTGCATTTCAGACGCCAGTCCCGGCGGCGTTTGCGGCTGTTCCGGGAACGGGGGTTTCGGGTAAGCGTTCGTACGTTGTGTAGTATCACTCATAGCTGACTCCTTAAGCCAAGGGGTGAGATTTGATGGATAGTTGCAGCGTTAACGCTTCGCTGAATTATTTCTGCAAACGATCAACACGAACGACGGCAGGCGATGATTTTTTATCAAGCGAACCGTTGATACTGATCATCTGATCGGGTTTTACCGTTCTGCCGTCGAAGACTGCCTGGGGAATAATAACGTCGATTTTTCCGGTTTTATCCTGGAATACAAACTTATCGCCGCTACCGTCAATAAGATTACCGCGCAATGAAATTGTCGCGCCATCGTGCAATTGTTTTGCCTGATCGATGGTCATAATACGCGCGTCGTCGGTTCCACGATATCCGCTGTCCAGCGCGTGGGGCGGTGGCGGTGCTTCACCTTTTTGTAACCCGCCGTTATTATCTGCCCATGCAGCTGGAACCAGAAATATCAAAAAAGCGGAAATAAGTGATAATTTCATCTGATATCCTTCATTTTTGAGTGTCTTGACATATTAAGTATTGTTGCTATTCCTTTATGTGGCAAATGTGATAAGTCTTAAAAACATTCTCTTTGGAAATCAAAACTATCTTGAAATAAGCGAAACGGTGACAACGACTATGAAGCATGAAAATGAAAAGTTACCCGGGATAGATGAGAGTTATCGCTTGTTGAGATTTGAATATTCATTTCGCCAGGTGGGTTTTGTGGTCCTCCTGGCTATTATCATCGCAGCGGTTGCTGGTCTGTTTTCCAGCGGGGTGGTGAGCGATACGGCCAAAACCAATTCCGCTAACTCATTGAGCATAAACTATGAACGCTTCGGCCGGCGGGAGACGGAGTCAAGAATGCAGGTCACCTTCCCGGTGAAGACGGAGGGCAGCTATACCCTCAGCCTGACCACCGACAGCAGCGACGTATACGAGCCCGGCAGCGTCTGGCCGCAGCCAGACAAAATGTATAGCCACGGCAAAACCCTTTATTTGGTCTATGACGACCTGCAAAAATCAGCCAACTTCTCTGTTTTATACTTCACGACACCTTCCAGAGCCGGTAAATGGAACACCGTCATCCGCGTCAACAACGAGCCGGAGATTAACCTCTGGCAATTTATTTACCCCTAGGAGGCTGATATGGATATGGTCTTTCGCGCGCTGGCGATTTATCTGTTTCTCGTGGTGGTATTTAAAGTGGCAGGGCGACGGGCGCTGCTGCAGATGACCAGCTTTGATCTCATCCTCCTCTTAATTATTAGTGAGGCGACGCAACAGGCGCTTTTGGGGCAGGATTTCTCGGTTACCGGCGCAATGATTACCATTACCACGCTGGTGGTCGTTGACATTATATTTGGCCTGATGAAGAAATATTTTTCCCCGGTGGAGAATATTCTTGATGGGACCCCTGTGATTCTGGTTGAGAATGGCGTTCCATTAGCGGATAAGCTAAAAAAAGTCGACGTATCTTGTGATGATATTCTGGTGTCAGCGCGTCAAAATAATGGCATTACAGAACTTAGCGAAATTAAATATGCCATACTTGAGCGCAATGGACATATTTCAATCATTCCTGTTGAAAAATAAGAGGCGGCAAGATGAGCAATCTTTTACACGACAGTCATTATACCGTGAGTGAACTCACCAAAAAGCTGGCGAGTAAATTAACCGATGCCGGGCTGCGCTTAACCACCGCGGAATCCTGCACGGGAGGAAAGCTCTCGGTGGCGCTGTGTGCAGAGGAAAACACGGCCGATTTTTATGACGTCGGGCTGGTTGTGTTCAGCGATGAAGCCAAATCGCGGATCCTCGGCGTGCGTCAGGAGACGCTGGCGCGCTATACCGCCGTCAGTGAACAGACGGTGACCGAGATGGCCGCCAGCATCCGCGACATTGCCCAGGCGGATATCAGCATCGCCATCAGCGGCTACGCGGGTCCGGAAGGGGGCGATGACGGTACGGCGGCGGGAACGGTCTGCTTTGCCTGGAATATCTGCGGTGAGACGAAAACCCGCACCGTCCTTTTCTCCGGCGACTGCCAGGATGTGGTGGAAAAAGCGGTGCAATTTTCGCTCGCTGAACTGGTGACAACATTGTCGGACGGCAATAACGGCTAAATTCACGCGGAGGTTCTATGGCGGTCATAGTGATTACCGGCGGGACGGCGGGCGTGGGAAAAGCCACGGCGCTGAAATTTGCAAAGGCAGGTTACGATGTGGGGCTTATCGCCCGCGATGAAGCCAGCCTGCACTCCACCCAGGAAGAGCTTCGCCGCTTCGGCGTTAATGCCCACGCGGTGCAGGCGGACGTCGCCGACAGCCAGGCGGTGGTGGATGCGGCTAACGAGATTGAGTATCGCCTCGGGGCGATTGATGTCTGGATCAACAATGCGATGGGGGCCGTGCTGGCGCCGTTTCGTACCCTGACGCCGGATGAGTTTCGTCGCGTGACGGATGTTACCTATCTCGGATTTGTTAACGGCACCCGCGCCGCGCTGGAGCTGATGGTGCCCCGCGACAGGGGGGTGATTATTCAGGTGGGGTCCGCGCTGGCCTACCGTTCCATCCCTTTGCAGTCGGCCTACTGCGGGGCCAAAGCGGCGATCCGCGGATTCACCGATGCGGTGCGCACGGAGCTGATGCACGAGAACAGCCGGGTTCAGCTTTCCATGGTGCAGATGCCGGGGCTCAATACGCCGCAGTTCGAATGGGCAAGGAATAAGTTCGCCTGGGCGATGCGACCGGTGCCGCCGGTCTTTGAGCCTGAAGTGGCCGCCAGCGCCATCTTTAAGGTTGCGCAGAAACCGGTGCGAGAGCTGTGGGTGGGCAGCAGCACTATCCAGTCCATCGTCGGGCAATTCTTCTTTCCGGGCTACCTTGACCGTCTGATGGTAAAAAAAGCCTGGGAAGGCCAGATGACCGACGATCTGAACGCAGCGGATCGGCGGGACTATCTCGACCAGCCGATTGACGACCTGCACAAAATCCATGGTCGTTTTACCGACGAAGCGAAGAACCGCGCTACGTCCGTCACCTCCGGTATGCCGGGCAAGGTGGCGCTGGGGGCCCTCGCGGTGGCGGGGATTATGCTGACGCGTCTGATAACCCGCCGGAAACGCTAATCACCGCAGCGCGCTGCGGTGCGTCCAGAACCAGCGGTAGCCGTAGGCGCCAATACTGAGTTCGACGGTTTTGCCGCAAACCAGCGCGTCGTCGTAGCGTTTGTCCGCGAGGCAGGCAGTCCAGGTGGCATTGCGGATCCCTCTGGCGGTGAACTGTACCGGCTGGTCGCTGAAGTTAACGAAGGTCAGAATGCTGCGCTCGTCGGTCTCGTAATAGATCCCCAGCACCGCGTCATGATTGAGGGTGATGAGGCGAAAGGGCGCCACGGCAATTTCGGGGAACTCCGAGCGGGTATTGGCAATATCAATAATCCGGTGCAGGAGCGAGTTGCGGTGGAGCAGCGAATCGGCGACGTTGATTTTCTGATAGCGGTAGGGCCCGTGGTCGATTATCGGCGCAATAAATTTTTCAGGATCGGCCGCCGAAAAACCACCTCCCTGTGAACCTGCCCACTGCATTGGGGTGCGGACGGCGTAGCGCTCCTCCAGTTCAAGGTCGTCACCCATGCCGATCTCATCCCCGTAGCGCATCACCGGGACGCCCGGCAGGGAAAAGAGCACCGCGTGGCAAAACGCCAGCCGCTTTGGATCGCCATTCAGCATCGGGGCCAGACGTCGGCGGATCCCACGCTGATAGACGTTCATCTCCTCGTCAGGGGCGAAGGTGTCGAGCACGAACTGTTTATCTTTCTGGCTAATCCCTTCCAGATCCAGCTCGTCATGGTTGCGCAGCCAGTTGGCAAAACAGCATGAATCTGGCGGGACGATCATCTTCTTCACCGCGTTGCGCAGCGGGCGGGCGCTTTTTCTGGCCAGGCTGACGTAGAAATACTTGTTGAGCCAGAAGTTGAGCACCAGATGCAGACGGTCGTTATTGCCGAAATAGTCTTTATAAACCTCAACGTCTACGTCCACTTCGCCGAGCAGGATCGCGTCCGGATTACGCTGTTCGATAAGACGGCGCATGTGCTCCAGGATCCACAGGCCCTTTTTCTCGTCACCGCTGCCCGCCTGCTTCGTGAGGTGTGATGCGGCATCCAGTCGAAATCCCGATACCCCCAGCTTGAGCCAGAAGAGGATAATATTCTCAATCTCCTTAAGCACGGCGGGCGAGGTCAGGTTCAGGTCCGGCTCGTGGCGGTAGAACATGTGCCGGTAATACTGTCCCGCCTCGTCGTCCCAGCTCCAGACGCTCTTTTCCACGCCGGGGAACATGGGGGGCGTATCGTCGTCGTCGTTATCCGACCAGATATAGTAATCGCGATAGGGCGAGGCGGGGCTGCGGCGGGCCTGCTGGAACCAGGGATGGGCGTCCGAGGTGTGCTGGATCAGCAGCTCAATAATGACCTGTATGCCCAGCTCCCGGGCCTGTTCGATAAAAGCGATGATATCGGCCAGTTTTCCGAAGCGGGGGTCCACCTGCAGATGGTCGCTGACGTCGTAGCCCTCATCGAGAAAGGGCGTGAGGTAAAACGGGGTAATCCAGATAACTGTCGCCCCCATGCGGCGAATATAGCGCAGCTTGGCCGCGATCCCGGCGATGTCCCCGCAGCCATCGCCGTTCATATCGTAAAAAAGCGCGGTATCAATCTGGTAGATAATGGCCCGTGTATGCCAGTCCGTCATAGCGTTCCTCAGTGATAGCCTTCAGTATCCGAAACCTTGCCCCGGAACACGTAATAGCTCCAGGCGGTGTATACCAGAATCACCGGAATTATCAGCAGGGTCCCGACCAGCATAAACAGCTGGCTGGCGGGGGGCGCCGCGGCTTCCCACAGGGTGATGCGCGGCGGAATAATGTTTGGCCACAGGCTGATACCCAGGCCGCTAAATCCGAGGAAGATCAGCCCCAGCGTCAGCAGGAAGGGACGCGAGTGGCTGGCCGGGTTGCGGGTCAGCCGCCAGATCAGCACGCTAAACAGGCCTACCAGCAGGGGAACCGGCAGGAACCAGAAGAAGTTGGGCAGGGTAAACCAACGGTCGGCCACGTACTGCCAGCCGAGCGGCGTCCAGACGCTGACCACCGCGATCACCACCATCAGGGCCAGCAGCACGTGGCGGGTTAGCTCGCGCATACGGCGTTGCAGGGCACCTTCACTTTTCATGATAAGCCAGGTGGTGCCCAGCAGCGTGTAGGCGACCACCAGGCCGATACCGCAGAAAAGGTTAAAGGGCGTCAGCCATTCAAGCGGCGAGCCCACAAAGCGTCTGCCCTCAACCTCAAAGCCGTTGATCACCGCCCCCACGACGATCCCCTGGCTGAAGGTGGCGAGCAGAGAGCCACCGGCGAAGGAGTAGTCCCAGAACTTGCGGTGCGAAGGCGTCGCTTTAAAACGAAACTCAAAGGCGACGCCGCGAAAGATGAGGCCGATCAGCATCGCGGTGAGGGGGATCGTCAGGGCATCAATGATCACCGCGTAAGCCAGCGGGAACGCGCCAAACAGCCCTGCGCCGCCGAGCACCAGCCAGGTCTCGTTGCCGTCCCATACGGGCGCTACGCTGTTGACCATCACATCGCGCTCTTTCGCATCGCCCACGAAGTTAAACAGCAGGCCGATGCCTAAATCAAAGCCATCCATAATGATGTACATCAGCGTGGCAAAGACGATGATGGCAAACCAGATAACAGAGATATCGACGCCCATCAGTTTCTCTCCTGTTCCGGAACAGACTCCGCGGCAGACAGTGGACGGGCGGGGGTGCCCGACGTGTTTGACGTCAGCGTATCGACGGGCTGCGGGCCTTTCTTAATCAGCCGGATGAGGTACACATAGCCCACGCCAAACACCGACGAGTAGACAACGAAGAACGCCAGCAGGCTGATGCTCATCTGCAGGGTGCTGTGCAGGGAGACCGCGTCAATCGTGCGCAGATAACCGTAAACCACCCACGGCTGGCGGCCCACTTCGGTGGTCACCCAGCCGGCGAGCAGCGCCACCAGACCCGCGGGCCCCATGCAAAGAGCAAACCACTGGAACGGACGCGAGTGGTAGAGCCGGTGGCGATAGCGTAGCCAGAGGCTGACCAGACCGAGGGTAATCATCAGCAGGCCCATTCCGACCATGATGCGAAACGACCAGAAGACGATGGTCGAGTTTGGGCGATCCTCTTTCGGGAAGTCCTTCAGCGCCGGAACCTGCTTATCGAGGCTGTGCGTCAGGATAAGGCTGCCGAGCGCGGGGATTTCAAGACCGTATTTGGTGCGCTCCTCGTCCATATCGGGCAGGCCAAACAGCAGCAGCGGCGTGGCCTCGCCGGGCGGATTTTCCCAGTGCCCCTCTATGGCGGCAATTTTGGCTGGCTGATGCTCAAGCGTGTTCAGGCCGTGCATATCGCCCACGACGGCCTGAATGGGGGCAACCAGCAGCGCCATCCACATCGCCATGGAGAACATGGTGCGTATGGCAGGGGTATCGTTACCGCGCAGCAGGTGCCATGCGCCCGACGCGCCGACAAACAGCGCGCTGCTCAGAAATGCGGCGATGGCCATATGAATCAGGCGGTAAGGGAAGGAGGGGTTAAAGATAATCGCCAGCCAGTCCTGCGGAATGACCTGCCCGTTCTCGATAGTAAAACCCTGCGGGGTGTGCATCCAGCTGTTTGAGGCGAGAATCCAGAAGGTCGACATCAGCGTGCCGAGCGCCACCATGCAGGTTGAAAAGAAGTGCAGCCCAGGGCCAACCTTGTTCCAGCCGAACATCATTACGCCAAGAAAGCCGGCTTCCAGGAAGAAGGCGGTTAACACCTCGTAGGTCAGCAGGGGACCGGTAATACTGCCTGCGAACTGGGAGAACCCGCTCCAGTTGGTGCCGAACTGATACGCCATGACCAGTCCGGAAACGACACCCATCCCGAAGTTAACGGCAAATATCTTGAGCCAGAAGTGGTACAGCGAGCGCCAGACGTCGTTTTTGGTGCGCAGCCACATGCCTTCAAGCACGACCAGATAGCTGGCAAGACCGATGGTGATCGCCGGGAAAAGAATGTGAAACGAGACGGTAAAAGCGAACTGAATTCTGGCGAGATGAAATGCATCAAGTTCGAACATGGTCCGTACCTCTGAAGCGATGGGGCACGAGAATTGCCGGGCAGGTCAGGATGCCCGGCAAAACCGATTACGGTTTACTCTTTCCGGCACCCAGCTCGGCACCGGTCAGCGGGTCGGAATGGGGATCGGACTTGGTGCGGGCAGACATCGCCTTAACCAGGGTTGCCTGTTCAGCTGTGAGCGTCACGCTGGCGCTACCGTCTCCGCCATCAACCGCAGGCTGGGGGGACTCAACGTAATCAAAGTGCTTATCGCTGTTCCAGCTTCCGCGAACCTCTCCACCTTCAGACATATTGTAGTACTTGTTGGTGAATTCCTCGATTGGCGGCAGTTTTCCCGGCGGGAAATTATTACGAATGGACTGCAGCGCCTTCTCAAAGGAGAGCTGATGCGCCGCCTCACGCGTCATCAGAAACGCCAGCGCATCCTTCACTCCGGGATCGTCAGTGACGTTAATCAGCCGTTCATAGATGATTTTCGCCCTGGCCTCTGCCGCCACGTTCGACCGCAGATCCGCCGTCGGCTCGCCGATGGTATCGACGTAGGCTGCCGTCCAGGGCACGCCCGCCGAGTTAGTGAGCGGGGTACCGCCGCCGTAGAGCAGGGAGGTGATGTGGCTGTCGTTACCGTTTTCGGTCATGGACCGATACAGTTCAGCCTCATTTTCCACCCCTTCCGCCAGCGCGCCTTTGGCACCTTTGTTCAGCATACCAACCAGCGTACCGATGATTTCGAGGTGGCTTAGCTCCTCGGTGGCGATATCCATCAGCATATCCTTGCGGCCCGGATCGTCATCGCTCAGGCCCTGAGTGAAGTAACGGCAGGCGGCAGCCAGTTCGCCCTGCGGCCCACCAAACTGTTCCAGTAAAAGGTTAGCAAGACCGGGGTTGGGTTCGGCGACGCGAACCGTATATTGCAGCTGTTTGACGTGTCGAAACATAGGCACTCTCCTGTGGATTATTTTTTCGCTTCGACACCGTCTGCGTCTGAACGCAGCAGGAACTGTTCCGTCGTTTGCGGGATATGGCGAATCAGCCAGTCGGCCATTTCGCGCTCTTCTGCGAGGATCGTCTCAATGGCAGGCACAGAGGCGGTATCGCCCGCTTTTTTCGCCGCAGCGAGCAGGGAGGTGTAGCAGGCGATTTCAAACTGTTCGAAGACATAGCCGCTGATCGAGCCCTTAACGATCTCATCGGACGGGAACATACCGCCGATGGATTGACCCAGGGCCGCCATTTTGCTCATCGAGTCTTTTAAGACCGAACGAGAAATATCATTACGGTCGAGGATTTCCTCCAGCAATGTAATTTGCCGTTTTGTCTCATTAATATGTTGCTCAATTCTGGCGCGAACATCAGGATAATTATCAATACGGCTGGCCATGGATTCCAGCATAGATTCGGCTTGCTTTTCCATTGCATGGGCATCGCGTAGCCAGTCATGGTAGTGTTCTACGTGATTCATCATTGTATCCTCATTAGGGGTTCGCTTATTTGGTCTCACTTTCAGCAGCCTGATCGGCACGTGCGGCACTGTAGCCAGATAAGTGGCCGACAATATTGGCGTAAATGCTGATGATAATGACCCACAGTACGCTATTCTTCCACCATATTACGGAAGGGATAGCGAGAATGAACCATATTATTGCTGCCGCTAAATGGCACCGTTTAATTGTCCTGGGACTGATGCTCATTTTATTTAACCTGTCTTATCGCGTCATTTCTGCGCTTTTTGGTTAATATTGCCAACGGCCAGGTCGGTGAGTTTAAGGTCGGTCTCTTTCTCTTCTTCCAGCGTTTCGGCAAGAAGTTTAACGGCTTTTTTGTAGCCCAATTGTTCTGCGAGGGTCGCAAGGGTACCGTAGCTGGCTATTTCGTAATGCTCCACTTTTTGCGCAGCGGCAATTAACGCGGCATCACGCACTTCATTTTTTTCCGTACTTTCGATAACTTCGTTAGCTTCTTCAATTAAGCCTTCCATTGCCACGCACTTCATGCGCTTGAGCTTAATACCGTCTTCCTGTTCGACGATCTGGTCAATACGTTCAATCTGACCCTGCGTCTCCTCCAGGTGCGCGGTGAAGGCGGCGCTCAGCTTCTCGCTGGAGGCGGCGCGAGCGAGTTTGCTTAACGCTCGGGTAAGTTGTTTTTCAGCGCTGTAGGTATCGGACAGAAGATGAATAAATACATCCTCAACACTTTTCATATTCATAATAATTACGCTCCGGTAAAATAAGGAAAGGGTACTGCGAGCTTTTCAGCCCGCAGCATGCTCTCAGGTTTTATTAAAAGAGTACTAAATAAGATCAGGAGTTATCAGATTTACGGCCTCCGCCGTGACTGTTCTGTCCCCCTTTCTTACCCGCTTCAGATGCGCGTTGCGGATCGTTTTTGAAATTACCACCGCTGTGCTGGCCGCCTTTACGTCCAGCTTCTGATGCTTTTTCACGGTCTTCAGCGAAATTACCGGAACCACCACGATGCTCTGCCATATTAAACCTCATAGTCATATATTGGTTATGTCAGTACGATACGAAAATATTCCGTATCACTCGTCGTTCGAGTAATAACTCTAGTCGCTGTGAGGCATACGTCAAATTCGTTTCGCCATTAGCGGTTGCGTTATATTTAGTTATTGCTGCGTTTGCGCTTCGCTTGGTTTGGAAATATGGAAGTGTGGGAAGGACTTGTAAACAAATGATCGGATTAGTCCTAAGTTTCATTTAAAAAGCGGAAGGTTGAGGCCAATAATAATGGCTTAGCAAAAACGAATAATTTGCAAGCGGTGATTAGGAGAAAATTACCCCTTAAGGGCTAGAAAAAATAGCCGCTACGAATCATAAGGAAAATCCTGGAAAAAGATGACGAGGTGGCTGACAGGGGTCGGTAGCACACGGTTTAACCACTGGCGTCTTAAGATCACAAATCAGAAATTCTTCCCCCCGGAAGGAACGGCCTTCTCTACACTCCAGGTAATATTCACTGGAGGCATGACATCATGGCGAACACCATCACGGCTGATGATATTCGGGAACATTTTTCGCAGGCTATGTCGGCGATGTACCAGCAGGAAGTTCCGCAGTATGGCACCTTGCTTGAGCTGGTCGCGGACGTAAACCTGGCGGTTCTGGAAAATAATCCACTATTACATGAACAACTGGCGAACGCCGACGAGCTGGCGCGCCTGAACGTAGAGCGTCACGGGGCGATCCGCGTCGGTACGGCACAAGAGCTTTCCACCCTGCGTCGTATGTTTGCCATCATGGGCATGTTCCCGGTCAGCTATTACGATCTTTCTCAGGCGGGGGTACCGGTCCACTCAACGGCGTTTCGTCCGGTTGACGATGCGGCGCTGTGCCGCAATCCGTTTCGTATCTTTACCTCACTGCTGCGCCTTGAGCTGATTGAAAACGTGGCGTTACGCGAGCGGGCGGCAGAAATTCTATCTCAGCGGAACATCTTTACGCCGCGCTGTCTGGAACTTATTGACCTCCATGAGTCGGAAGGGCACTTTACCGAAGCGCAGGCGCACGAGTTTGTGCAGGAAGCGTTAGAAACCTTCCGCTGGCACCGTCACGCAACGGTCGACCAGGAGACCTACCTGGCGTTGAGTAACGAGCACCGCCTGATAGCTGACGTGGTCTGCTTCCCGGGGTGCCATATCAATCACCTCACGCCGCGCACGCTGGACATTGACCGTGTACAGGAGCTGATGCCGAAGTACGGGATTGAGCCCAAAATTCTGATCGAAGGGCCGCCGCGTCGTGAAGTGCCGATCCTGCTGCGTCAGACCAGCTTTAAAGCCCTTGAAGAACCGGTGCTTTTCGCCGGAGAACATAAAGGCACCCACACCGCACGCTTCGGTGAAATTGAACAGCGCGGCGTGGCGCTGACCCCGAAAGGCCGTGAACTGTACGATAGCCTGCTGGCCCAGGCCGGAACCGGAAAAGATAACCTCACGCACCAGCTGCATTTGCGGGAAATTTTCAGCGCCTTCCCGGACAGCGAAATGTTCCTGCGCCGTCAGGAGCTGGCGTATTTTCGCTATCGCCTGACCCCGGCGGGAGAGGCCCATCGTCACGCGTTTCGTCCGGGGGATGACCCGCAGCCGCTGATCGAGCGCGGGTGGGTGGTGGCCCAGCCGATAATTTACGAAGATTTCCTTCCGGTCAGCGCGGCGGGGATTTTCCAGTCCAATCTCGGGAATGAAACCCAGGCGCGCAGCCACGGAAATGCCAGCCGCAATGCGTTTGAAGCCGCACTCGGCTGCCCGGTGTATGACGAATTTACGCTCTACGAGGAGGCGGAAACGCGCAGCAAACAGCGTTGCGGTTTGCTCTGAAATCGTTACTCTTCAGGGGTGTGATGGAAAAAATAAGGTCGTTATGCAAAATCCTTCCGCCCCTGTGGTTGAAACGCGCCAGGGCGCACTGTCTGGTTTAACCGATGAAAACGTTCACCTCTGGCGCGGTATTCCCTATGCCGCACCGCCCGTTGGCGACTGGCGCTGGCGCTCACCCCGGCCGCCGGAACGCTGGGATGGCGTGCGTGCAGCTACCGACTTTTCGCCCTCAAGCTGGCAAAGCAGTGAATATTGTCAGGAGCTGGGCGGGGGCGATCCCGGCCAGTTTTCTGAAGACTGCCTCTATCTGAACGTCTGGTCCCCTATCGACCGTACCGGGCCGCTGCCGGTCATGGTCTGGCTGCACGGCGGCGGGTTTACGATCGGCGCCGGAAGCCTGCCGCCGTATAACGGCAAAGCCCTGGCATCCCGCGGGGTGGTTGTCGTCACGATTAACTACCGTCTCGGCCATCTCGGCTTCTTCGCCCATCCCGCTCTGGAAGGTGAAGAGGAGCGGGTGGTGCATAATTTTGCCCTGCTGGACCAGATCGCCGCGCTCGAATGGGTGCGGGATAATATTGCCGCGTTTGGTGGCGACCCGAATAACGTGACCCTGTTTGGTGAATCCGCCGGCGCGCGCAGCGTGCTGTCGCTGCTGGCCTCGCCGCTGGCGAAAGGACTCTTCCATAAGGCGATAGTGCAAAGCGGGTACACATTGCCGGATACGCCGCGCGCGCAGGCCCTGCAAAAAGGGGAAGCGCTGGCCGCCCACTTCGGGCTGAAAAATGCGACGGCAGAGCAGCTGCGCGCGATCCCGCCCGAGGCGTTCTGGCCGCTGACCGCGCCGCTGAACGTCGCCCCGGCCCCTATCGTTGGGGATTGCGTTTTGCCGGAGGCGATGCTGGACGTCTTTTTCGCCGCCCGCCAGCATCCCGTGCCGGTGATGATTGGCTCCAACAGCGATGAAGCCAGCGTGATGGCGGTGTTTGGTGTCGATCTCGCCGGGCAGATCCAGAAGCTTCGCCGGGAGCGCCGCTTCGGGCTGGGGCTCATCAAGCTGCTTTATCCGGGCGTGAAGGGCGACGAGGAGCTCGGCAGGCAGGTGTGCCGCGACATGGCCTTCACCACTATGGGCTACGTGGTGATGCAGGCCCAGCAGCGCGTCGGCGGGCTTTGCTGGCGCTACTGGTTTGACTATGTGGCCGAAGCGGAACACGCCACCTATATCAACGGTGCCTGGCACGGCAATGAGGTGCCGTACGCGTTCGATACCCTCGGGCAGGTGGAGCCTTCGCGCCAGTACGTTAACGAACGGGATCTGGCGTTTGCCGCCCAGGTGGCTGATTACTGGGTGAGCTTTGCGCGCGATGCCGGAACGCATGACAGCCTTCACGGGCCGACGCGCTGGCCCGCCTGCCGCAAAGGGCGGGACGTGCTGTTACGTATTGGTGTGAATAAACATGCAGGTTTCAGGCTTGAAAACCGCTTTATGCGCGCCCGCATGAGCCTCTTCAAGCGCGTAATGAAGCACCACGTCAGCCTCGATTAAGCAAACAGGCGCGAAACGCCGCCAGACCATTCTCCTGACAAGGCGTTTCGCGCAGCACCAGCCGGTAGCTCGCGCCGGTTTTAATGCTGGTCTCATAGGGCCGCATTAGCCTTCCGGCGCGGATATCTTCTGCCACCAGCGTTTCGTCGGCAATGGCTACGCCCAGCCCCTGAATGGCGGCGGTAATGGCGAGATCCATCGTATCGAAGTGTTGATTTTTGTGCATAGCAAAGCCCGTACCTTCCTGATTCGCCAGCCACAGTGACCAGTCTGTCTTATCCCTTGTCGGATGAAGAAACGTCAGCGAACCCAGCGCGGCACCCGCTCGCACGGGGCTGAACACCGGCGTCAGCGCCTCTTCGAACAGCAGATCGCCTGCGCTCATGTGCGTGCCGAAGACGATGGCGGCATCGTAAGATTCGGTTTTGAAATTGACGTTATGATCGGTCGTGGTGGTGAGCGCGATCTGCAGATCCGGCTGCTCGCGCTCCACTTCCAGCAGGCGCGGCACCAGCCAGCGCATCGCGCAGGTGGGGGCCTTGAGGCGGATCACCGTGTGCTGGCTGCGGGCCTGGTCGGCCACGCTCAGCAGTTGTTCGAAGGAGGACTGCAGTTCGGGAAGCAGGGCGCTGCCCTGAGGGGAGAGGCGCAACCCGCGCGCGTGGCGCTCAAACAGCGGAAAGCCAAACCAGGCTTCAAGGGAGGCAATCTTACGGCTCACGGCCCCCTGCGTCAGGCAGAGTTCCGCGGCGGCGTGGGTAAGATTCAGATGACGCGCGGTGACTAAAAATGCGTCGATGGCATTGAGCGGGAGCGAACGGCGTGACATTGAAACACCTCAGCTATGCATTTTTCTCATGGCTATTATGACAACAATTCGATTGTCCCGGCAACGAAGTTGTTGTTTGAATAGTTATGCAATATCCATGAGAAGGGAAAGAGGATGACTTTACGAACGCCGGTGCAAACGCGCTCCAAGCTGCCAGACGTGGGGACCACCATTTTTACCGTTATCGGCCAGCTTTCGGCCCAGCATAACGCCATCAACCTTTCTCAGGGGGCACCGAATTTTTCCTGCGACCCGAAGCTGATCGCCGGCGTTACCCGCGCAATGGAGGCAGGGCATAACCAGTATGCGTCGATGACCGGCCTGCAGCCGCTCAAAGAACGCATCGCCGATAAGATTGCCGCGCTCTACGGCACGCAGTATAACCCTGCCAGCGAGGTGCTGGTCACCGCCAGCGCCAGCGAAGGGCTCTATTCGGCGATAAGCGGGCTGGTGCACCCTGGCGATGAGGTGATCTACTTTGAGCCGTCGTTTGACAGCTACGCGCCGATTGTTCGTCTGCAGGGGGCAACGCCTGTCGCCATCAAGCTCACGGTGCCGGATTTTGCCGTCAACTGGGATGAGGTCCGTGCGGCAATCACCCCGCACACGCGCATGATCATCATCAATACGCCGCACAACCCGAGCGGCCAGGTCTTTTCAGCCAACGACCTGCAGCAGCTGGCGGCGCTGACGCGCAATACCGACATCATTATTTTGTCTGACGAAGTGTATGAACACGTCGTGTTTGATGGGGAACCGCACCACGGGATGGCCACGCACCCGCAGCTGGCGGAACGTAGCGTGATTATTTCTTCTTTCGGAAAAACCTATCACGTCACCGGCTGGCGCGTGGGTTATTGTGTGGCGCCCGCAGAGCTGATGGACGAGATATGTAAAGTCCATCAATTTTTGATGTTCTCTGCCGATACGCCAATGCAATACGCGTTTGCAGAACACATGACCGATCCGCAAACCTGGCTGTCGCTGTCGGCGTTTTACCAGCGTAAGCGCGATCTGCTGCACGGCCTGCTGGCCGATTCGCCGTTTACCCTGCTGCCGAGCGCCGGGTCGTTCTTTATGCTGGCGGACTACAGCCAGTTTAGCGACGAGCGCGACAGCGAGCTGGTGAAGCGGCTGATTGTTGAGTACGGTGTTGCCACCATTCCGCTGTCGGCGTTTTATGCCGACGGCACGGATAATAAATTGATTCGCCTCTCTTTTGCGAAAGATGAGGCGACGTTACGGGCAGGTGCTCAAGCCCTGTGTCGGGTTAAACCACGCTAAGGAGTATGAGATGAAATTACGCGCGTTAGTTGTCGGCATGGGATTGCTGTGTACCTTTTCCTCCTTCGCGGCCACCGAGCTGCGCTACGGTCTGGAAGCGGAATACCCGCCGTTTGAAAGCCGTAATGCGGCAGGCGAACTGGAAGGGTTTGACGTTGAGCTCGGAAATGCCATCTGCAAAGCGGCAGCGCTGAAGTGCAGCTGGGTCGAAACCTCGTTTGACGCGCTGATCCCGGGGCTGGTGGCGAAGAAGTTTGACGCCATCAATTCGGCGATGAACATTACCGAGCAGCGCCGCAAGAGCATCGATTTTACCCAGCCGATCTACCGCATTCCGTCTCAGCTGGTCGGCAAGGCCGGTACGGCGGTCGAAGCGACGCCTGAAGGGCTGAAGGGGAAAACCATCGGCGTGCTGCAGGGGTCGATTCAGGAAACCTATGCCAAAGAGCACTGGGAAAAGCAGGGTGTCACCGTGGTGTCGTATAAAGATCAGAATATGGCCTGGGGTGACCTGCTGAATGGCCGCATTGACGCCTCGCTGGTCATGTCCGCGGCCGGGCAGGCGGGTTTCCTCAGCAAGCCGCAGGGAAAAGGGTTTGGCTTCATCGGCAAACCGGTGTCTGACGACACAATCCTCGGCAGTGGGATCGGCTTTGGGTTGCGCAAAGGTGACGAGGCCACCAAAAAGCAGCTTGATGCCGCCATTGATAAAGTACGTGCCGACGGCACGATCGCCAAACTCGCTGATAAGTACTTCCCGGGTATCGATGTCAGCGTAAAATAACCGCCTCATTGGCCCCGTCAGCTGATGTCCTGACGGGGCATTTTTCTACACATTTTCCAGGCTTTCTTTACACCACTTTCGGGCCGTTCTGGTCGACAGAAAATATTTCTCACTTTGTTCATATAATCACCGGCCAACAATTGGATTCTTAACCATTTTTGTTTAGGCTGTGCGTTCTTTCTTGCCGTCATTTCGCCGAGCGCGAAACACATTCACACGACCATAAGGACGTTTTTCCAGGCATGAATCGCAGACGTTTTCTAAAAGGCTCGCTGGCTGTGGCAGCCCTGAGCGGCACCTCTGGCCTTGCTTCCCTGTTTTCCAAAGCGGCATATGCGGCTGACTCTGACATCGCTGACGGTCAGAGCCGTCGGTTTGACTTCTCCGTACTGCAATCCATGGCGCATGACCTGGCGAAAACCCCGTGGGGTGGCGCGCCGCGTCCGCTGCCGGAGACGCTGGCGACCATGACGCCGCAGGCGTATAACGCCATCCGCTACGATGAAAAACAGTCTCTGTGGAACAACATTGAAGGGCGTCAGCTGGACGTGCAGTTCTTCCATATGGGAATGGGGTTCCGCCGCCGCGTGCGGATGTTCTCGCTGGACCAGTCTACCTCTATGGCGCGCGAGATCCACTTCCGCCCTGAGCTGTTCAGCTACGGTGACACGGGTGTCGATACCAAACAGCTGGAAGGGCAAAGCGATCTCGGCTTTGCGGGCTTCCGCGCCTTTAAAGCGCCTGAGCTGGCGCGCCGCGATATCGTCTCTTTCCTCGGGGCGAGCTATTTCCGCGCGGTGGACGACACCTACCAGTACGGGCTTTCCGCGCGCGGTCTGGCGGTAGATACCTTTACCGACACCCCGGAAGAGTTCCCGGACTTCACCTCCTTCTGGTTTGAAACCGTCAAGCCTGGCGATACCACCTTTACCGTCTATACGCTGCTGGACAGCCCGAGCGTCACCGGTGCCTATAAATTCGTGATCCACTGCGAGAAGAGCCAGGTGATCATGGAGGTGGAAAACCATCTCTACGCGCGTAAGGACATTAAGCAGCTGGGCATCGCGCCGATGACCAGCATGTTCAGTTGCGGCAACAACGAACGCCGCATGTGCGACACCATTCACCCGCAAATCCACGACTCCGACCGCCTGGCAATGTGGCGCGGCAACGGGGAGTGGATCTGCCGTCCGCTCAATAACCCGCAGAAGCTGCAGTTTAATGCCTATCTGGACAAAAACCCGAAAGGGTTCGGCCTGCTGCAGCTCGATCGCGATTTCTCCCACTATCAGGACGTGATGGGCTGGTATAACAAGCGCCCGAGCCTGTGGGTTGAGCCGCGCAACGACTGGGGGAAAGGATCTATCGCGCTGATGGAGATCCCAACCACCGGTGAAACGCTGGATAACGTGGTCTGCTTCTGGCAGCCGGAAAAACCGGTGAAAGCGGGCGACGAACTGGACTTTAAATATCGTCTCTACTGGAGCGCGCAGCCGCCGGTGCGTTCCCCGCTGGCCAACGTTTACGCGACCCGCACCGGCATGGGCGGCTTCCCGGAGGGCTGGGCGCCGGGCGAACACTATCCGAAAGTGTGGGCCCGTCGCTTTGCGATTGATTTCGTCGGCGGCGACCTGAAGGCCGCTGCGCCAAAAGGCATTGAGCCGGTGATTACGCTCTCCAGCGGTGAAGCGAAGCAGGTTGAGATCCTTTATGTTGAGCCGTTTGACGGGTATCGCATTCTGTTTGACTGGTACCCAACGTCGGATTCGACGGAGCCGGTGGATATGCGCCTGTTCCTGCGCTGCCAGGGCGATGCCATCAGCGAAACCTGGCTGTATCAGTATTTCCCGCCAGCGCCGGATAAACGTCATTACGTTGATGACCGGGTAATGCGTTAACGATCGATTCCCTCTCCCTGTGGGAGAGGGTTAGGGTGAGGGGCAATGACCGCAACACAATCCGAAACTATTCCCGTATCTGACGCTCTCGAGCTTCGCGCCGTCGAAGAGCGCTACACTGCCGAACTGCATAACCTCGTCGTCAAAAACAGAGCCTATCTGCAAACCGCCTTTGACTGGGCGCAGCACGTGGGGACTGAAGATGACACCCGACGCAACGTGCAGAGTAACCAGATGCTGCACCAGCGCGGCTACGCCAAAATGTTTTTGATCTTCAGGGAGGATGCGCTGGTCGGCGTACTGTCGTTTAATGCGATTGAGCCTGCCAACAAAGCCGCGTACATCGGCTACTGGCTGGATGAAGCGCACCAGGGGCAGGGGATCCTCTCGCAGTCGCTGCAGGCGTTTATGCGCTACTACGCTGAGCGCGGAGAGATCCGCCGTTTTGTGATCAAGTGTCGGGTGGCGAATCAGCACAGCAACAGCGTGGCCCTGCGCAACGGTTTTACGCTGGAAGGGTGCATGCGGGAAGCGGAATACCTCAATAGCGCCTATGACGATGTGAACATCTACGGCAAAATTTATACCCTATAGCGCCCCCAGCAGCGGCGTGCGGGTGATGCGCTGGTCGCCGTTGATCACCTTTTCACCGCGCAGGTGAATGCTCTCACCAGCAAAGGCCTCTATCACCGCATCGTCGGTGATTTCTACCCGATGCTCAATCAGCACGTCGCCGCTGATCCGCGCGCGTCCCTGAATCACCACCTTATCATCCAGCATGATCGGCCCGCCGCGCAGCCATGCCTGCCCGCCGATCAGGACGTGGTGCTTGATGATGCAGTTTCCTTCCACCACGGCGTTCTCGGCAATCTGAGAGCTGTAGCGCACGGTAGGGATGGCGTCATCGTCGAAACCGGCTATCACGCGGGCGTTGCCGTACACTTTGGCGCAGTCGCACACCCAGACGTTGTTGAGTTCGTTACCTTCGAGGATCGCGCAGTCGAACACTTCGGCGCGGTGCTCAACAAACGCATTATTCACCATCGCCTCGCCGTATATTTGTGCCTGATGCACAATGCGCGACCGGCTTACCGTCGCCTTGCCGTAGATTTGCAGGATCTGGTCGTGGTCCGGCGTGAGGCCTTTAGCGGCAATGATGACGCTGTTGTGCAGCACGCGCGCATCGCCGTAAAGATGGCACTCACCCCGCACGCAGGAGTGCTGAATGGTGACGTTGTCACTTATTCGCGCCCTGTGGCTGACCTCTGCGGCGTCAAGCCAGCAGTTATCGCCGATATGCGCGTCATGGCTGACGGTGCACGGCAGGGTCAGGCGCGCGTTGCCGGACACGGTTGCGCCGGCGAAGACCACGCTGTTTTCATCGTAGATCCAGCAGTCTCCGTCCTGCGCAAGGGCGCGCTCATCGTCAATCCAGCCGCCTTTCGTGCCAGCCTTCACATCGTTAAAGTCCACCGTAGCGATAATCTGCCGCAGCGTCGTTGAGTGGGATGTTTCGCCATTTTTCCATTGCCAGAGCCGGGTTTCATCGCTGAGCCGATACTTATTCATCGTGGGGTCCCTGATATGCGTCTTCACTAAACGTAGCAAACTTTCGGCTTTCCGTTGTGCTGGCATCCGTTGCTGAAACCCCTTAAAATGGCATTTAAAATGCATTTTAAAAATTCAAATTAATGGATAAATTAAACAAACCTGAACAGGCGCTTAACCTTCCCGCAGGCTATTTTGGCATGGTGCTGGGCATCATCGGCATGGGTTTCGCCTGGCGATACGCCAGCACCCTGTGGCCGGTGACGCGCTGGCCGGGTGAGATTCTGGTTGCTCTCGCAGTTGCCTGCTGGTTTTTACTGACGACGGCGTTTATTACCCGTGCGATCCGTTTCCCGCACAGCGTGCTGGCAGAGATGCGCCACCCGGTAATGAGCAGCTTCGTCAGCCTTTTTCCAGCCACCACCATGCTGGTCGCAATCGGTTTTGTGCCCTGGTTCCGCCCGGTATCGCTGGCGCTGTTCGGCGTGGGCGTGGTGTTACAACTTGCTTACTCCGCCTGGCAAAGCGCCGGGCTCTGGCGAGGCAGGCACCCGCAGGAGGCCACCACGCCCGGATTGTATCTGCCGACGGTGGCGAATAATTTCATCAGCGCGATGGCGTGCGGTGCTCTGGGGTTCAACGATGCAGGGCTCGTTTTTCTCGGCGCGGGCGTCTTTTCCTGGCTCAGCCTGGAGCCGGTGATCCTCCAGCGTCTTCGCAGCGTCGGGGAGCTTCCCACCGCGCAGCGCACCGCTTTAGGCATTCAGCTGGCGCCCGCGCTGGTGGCGTGCAGCGCCTGGTTTAGCGTCAACGGTGGGGAAGCCGACACCTTCGCCAAAATGCTGTTCGGCTACGGCCTGTTGCAGTTGCTCTTTATGCTGCGCCTGCTGCCGTGGTATGTGTCTCAGCCGTTTAACGCCTCCTTCTGGAGTTTCTCGTTTGGCGTGTCGGCTCTGGCTACCACCGGGCTGCATCTGGGTCACGGCAGCTCGTCTGGATTCTTCCACGCCATTGCCGTGCCGCTGTTTATCTTTACCAATCTCATCATTGGGATGCTGTTGGTCCGTACGTTTATTCTGCTGATTCAGGGCAAACTTCTGGTGCGCACTGATAAGGCACTGCTTATGCAATCTGAGGAAAAATAATGGCTGTCGATGAAAATTACTTCGCAGAGAAATATGGCTTAACCCGTACGCATTCAGAGGTGCTGTACAGCGCGGGGATCGTAAAGCCCGGCAAGACATTGGATCTGGGCTGCGGAAATGGCCGCAACAGCCTTTATCTGGCGGCCAACGGCCACGAGGTGACCGCCTGGGATAAAAACCCGATGAGCGTTGATAACATTGAGCGCATCAAGGCGGCAGAAGGGATTGAGAATCTGCACACTGCCGTCAAAGATCTTAACAGCCTGAGCTTTGACGGCGAGTACGACTTTATTCTTTCCACCGTGGTGCTGATGTTCCTGGAGGCGAAAACCATTCCGGGCCTTATCGCCAACATGCAGCGCTGCACCAAACCCGGCGGCTACAACCTGATCGTTGCCGCGATGGACACGGCGGATTACCCGTGCACCGTCGGCTTCCCGTTTGCGTTCAAAAGCGGTGAGCTGAGCAGCTACTACGAAGGCTGGGAGCTGCTCAAATACAACGAAGAGGTTGGCGAACTGCACCGCACCGATGAAAACGGCAACCGCATCAAGCTGCGCTTTGCCACCATGCTGGCGCGCAAGCCCGCTTAACGGGCGGCCAGCAGGCAGATCTGCAGGGCAGTCTTGTAAGACGCCTCGAACGACGACAGCGGCAGGAACTCAAACTTCGAGTGGAAATTGTGCGCGCCGGTGAAGAAGTTCGGGGTGAGTAGCCCTTTTGCCGACAGCGCCGCGCCGTCCGTGCCGCCGCGCATAGGGATCGGTTTTGGGGTGATGCCGAGCGATTCCATCGCCTCAAACATCAGGTCGATGGCGCGCCGGTCTTCACCAATCGCATTGCTGATGTTGCTGTAGGTATCTTCAATGCGATAGTCGACCTTCGCCGTCGGGTGTTGGGAAGCAATCAGCGCGGCGACGTCCGCAATCTGCTGCTTGCGGGCGGCAAAGCTGGCTTTATCAAAATCGCGAATATTAGCCTTTAGCACGGCGTCGTTCTGTCCGGCCTGAATGCCGTTAAACCAGATATAGCCCTCGCGGCCCTCGGTGCACTCCGGGGTTTGCTGGCGGTCGAAATGGCTGATGAAGTCGGTCGCCATCAATAACGGGTTCACCAGAACCCCTTTGGCGGACATCGGGTGCGCCGTCACGCCGGTGAAGTGGATCTCTGCCGCTGCCGCGTTAAAATTCTCGTAAACAATTTCTCCCAGCTCACAGCAGTCGATGGTCCAGGCAAAGTCCACGTCGAAGCGTTTCAGATCCAGCGCCTTGGCGCCGTTCAGGCCAATCTCTTCGTCGGGCACAAACGCGACCACAATGTCGCCATGCTGATGCTCAGCGGTGAGGTTTTCCAGTACGGTCATTACCACCGTCACCGCCGCTTTATTGTCTGCGCCCAATACGCTGGTACCGTCGCTGAAAATAATCTCCTCATTAGGATAAGCCAGAATTTCCGGGTGCTCGTTCACGCGCAGCCAGATGTCTTTTTCCTTATTCAGACAGAGATCTTCACCATTAAACGTTAATATTTGCGGATGAATATTCGGTGATAAACCAACGTCAACGGTATCAATGTGGGTAATAAAGCCGATGCGCGGCGCGCCGGGCACGTTGCCTTTTTTCACTGCCGTCACGGTCGCGAATTCGTCAATCACGATGTCGTCTAACCCCAGCTGCGCCAGCTCCTGTGCCAGCTCTCGCGCCATGTCGTGCTGGCCCGGCGTCGAGGGCAGAGTTTTCACTTTCGGATCGCTCTGGCTGGTAATCGCAAGATAGCGGAAAAAACGGTGCGTTAATTGTCTGGAAAGCGGCGAGCCCATAGTGTTTTCTTCCTTATTTATTTTTCGGGTGTTTGCCACTTCACTTTAATGTTATTTATGAAATGGCAAAAGAATTAATTAGCCGTCGAATTAAAAAGACAGGAATAAATGATGACAAGCAAACGCACAACGTTAACGCTGGCACTCGCTGCGCTCACGGTCAGTTCCACCGTAGCCGCGAAAACGCTGGTGTATTGCTCCGAAGGGTCACCGGAAAACTTTAATCCCCAGTTATACACCTCGGGCACCAGCGTGGATGCCAGCGCAGTGCCGGTCTACAACCGGCTGGTCGATTTCAAACCCGGCACCACGGAGCTGGTGCCGAGCCTGGCAGAGCGCTGGGAGGTGAGCGACGACGGCAAGGTTTATACCTTCCATCTGCGTAAAGGGGTGAAGTTTCAGAGCAATAAATTCTTCACGCCGACCCGCGATTTTAACGCCGATGACGTGATCTTCTCGTTTATGCGCCAGAAGGACGTGAACCATCCCTATCACAACGTCTCTAACGGCAGCTATTCCAACTTCGAAAGCCTGGAGTTTGGCAGCCTGATTACCGCTATTGATAAAGTCGATGACCACACGGTGCGTTTTACCCTGGCGCACCCTGAAGCGCCGTTTGTTGCGGATCTGGCATGGTATTTTGCCTCGATCCTCTCCGCGGAGTATGCCGATGCAATGTTGAAAGCGGGCACGCCGGAGAAGGTGGATATGCAGCCCATTGGCACCGGGCCGTTTAAGCTGGCGCAGTATCAGAAGGATTCCCGCATTCTGTTTACGGCGTTTGCCGACTACTGGCAGGGGAAATCAAAGCTGGACAGGCTGGTGTTCAGCATTACCCCGGATGCCTCCGTACGTTTTGCCAAAATTGAAAAGAACGAGTGTCAGGTCATGCCGTTCCCGAACCCGGCCGATCTGCCGCGCATGAAGGCCAACAAAGATATCACCCTGATGAGCAAGGCGGGGCTGAATACCGGCTTCCTGGCGTTTAATACCCAAAAGCCGCCGCTGGATAACGTGAAGGTTCGCCAGGCGCTGGCGATGGCGATCAATAAGCCGGCCATTATCGACGCGGTGTTCCACGGCACCGGCACCGCGGCCAAAAATCTGCTGCCGCCGGGCGTCTGGAGCGCTGACAGCGAGCTGAAGGATTACGATTACGATCCTGAAAAAGCGAAAGCGTTGCTGAAAGAGGCCGGTTTAGCCGGCGGCATGAGTATTGACCTGTGGGCGATGCCCGTCCAGCGGCCCTATAACCCGAACGCCAGACGGATGGCGGAGATGATTCAGGCTGACTGGGCGAAGGTGGGGGTGCAGACCAAAATTGTCACCTACGAATGGGGCGAATATCTCAAGCGCGTGAAGGACGGTGAACATCAGGCTGCCCTGATGGGCTGGACGACCGCAACGGGCGACCCGGATAACTTCTTTGGCCCGCTGTTTACCTGCACCTCGGCCAACGGCGGTTCGAATTCGGCGAAGTGGTGCTATAAGCCGTTTGATAAAATTATCGCGGAGGCAAAATCAACTACCGATCGCGACAAGCGCGTGGCGCTGTATAAAGAGGCGCAGCAGATCATGCATGACCAGATGCCGGCGGTTATGATTGCGCATTCAACGATCTTCGAACCGGTGCGCAAAGAGGTGACAGGTTACGAAATCGATCCGTTTGGTAAACATTTGTTCTGGCAGGTGGATATTAATCAGTAATTTTCTCTGCCCGGTACGCTGCCGGGCACTCTTTTCGCAATTTGTGCTCCCCACGTCATTTTTTGTCACAACAAACCCACCGAACTTTTGCTATAACTTCAAATGCATACTTGCAGATTACATGGAAAACTATCATGCGTACTCAAACTTTTTTTAAAGTTGCAGTGCTTACGGGTTTATTGGCAGTGGCGGGCTGTTCTTCAAAAGTCGCGGCTCCAGAACAATATTCAGGCTTTTTAAAAGATTATTCCGGCTTGCAGCAGACGACGTCTGCAACGGGTAAACCAACGCTGCGTTGGGTTGACCCTTCCTATAACGAAGCCAACTATGACAGCATTATCTGGACGCCAATTACTTATTATCCAACGCCAAAACCGACGACTCAGATCGGGAAACAAACTCTTGATGAGCTGCTGAATTACACCAATAACAAAATGAAAACGGCTATTGGTACCCGTAAGCCGATTGTGACCACGCCGGGTAAACACAGCCTGATTTTCCGCGGTGCTATTACCGGGGTGAGTTCGCAGAAAGAAGGCCTGCAGTTCTATGAAGTGGTGCCGGTCGCGCTGGTGGTAGCAGGTACGCAGATGGCTACCGGCCATCGCACCATGGATACCCATCTCTACTTTGAAGGTGAGCTGATCGACGCGGCCACCAATAAACCGGTGATGAAGGTGGTTCGTAAAGGTGAAGGTAAAGAGCTGAATAACGAAAGTACGCCGATGACCTTTGCGACGCTGAAGCAGGTTGTTGACGACATGGCGACGGACGCCACCATGTTTGACGTGCATAAAACAGCGAAATAACGTTAAGCGGCCTGCATTGCGCAGGCCGTTTTTTTACGCCGTACGCAGGCGCCTGAACCAGGTCTCTGGTTTCGTGAACATCACCATATTCCCGCCCAGAATCAGCAGCAAACCGACGATACCGTTGATGTGCCAGACGTAACCTTCATACACCGTTGAGATAGAGAGCGCCACCAGCGGGAAGAGCAGCGTACTGTAGGCCGCTTTCCCGGGGCCGATACGTCCCACCAGCGTGAAGTAGGCGCCAAAGGCAATCACCGAGCCGAAGAGGGCCAGATAGAGCAGCGCGCCCATGTAGGTGACCGTCCATTCCGGGGTAAAACTGTCGCCTCTGAAGAGCGCAATACCCCCCATCACCAGCGTGCCGTAAAGCATAGCCCAGGCGTTGGTGGTCATGGTTTCCAGACCTCTGCGCTGATGGCACATGCTGATCATATTGCCCAGCGAGAAGCCGTACGTGCCGAGGGCGGAAAGGCCAATGCCCGTCAGGAGCGATACGCTCCAGCCGCTGGCCAGCAGGTCGTCCCAGAAAAGGGTCACGATCCCCACAAGACCCAGCGCCGCCGCCGTCCAGAAACGCGCGGGCGGGCGCTGTCCAAAGAAAATAAAACAGTTAATGGCGTTGTAGAGCACCGCCATGGAGAAGATCACCGATTCCAGCCCGGTGTTGATGTGTGCCGCCGCGGTATAAAAACACCAGAAGTTAAAGCAGAAGACGCAGCATCCCTGAAGCATGCAGAACAGATGATCCCGCAGCGCCAGCTTACGCAACCGGCGCAGGGCAAGTAACACTACCATCATCGTGGCGCTGGCCACCGCGAAACGCCAGAAAATAGAGACGGGGGCGGGTACGGGACCCTGCTGGAGGAAAATGGCAATCCAGGTGGTTCCCCAGATGATCACCACCAGTCCGTATAATAACGCGTTCATATTTTTTCTCTTCTCAAACCACGGAAGCCCGCAGTATGGCGCTGTCATCGCTCTGGGGCTTTCACCGGCTTGCGGTAGACTTGCAAAATCTTGCGCTTTTTTCTTTTCCGGGGGCTGGCAACGGGGGACAACAGTTCTTAGACTGACAGTTCACTTAATAACGCGCTAACGGTTATGTCTTACGCTTACGATACCTTTGAAACGCTTCGCCAGCAGAATGCGGTCCTGCGGGAAACGGTCGCGCTCAATTCCGGCATTCAGCTGGCGGCGTGGTACAACAAGCACGATACGATAACGGTTAAAAGCAATCATCATACCCTTAGTCTGTACGTCGCCGACGGTTACGAGAGCTATCAAAAGACGCCGGGCGGCTGGAAGAACGGCGGGGGACCGGACCGTTTCTGTCTGATGCCGAAAGAGAGCGAATCGACGTGGGATATCCGCGATGACCTGTCGTTTGTCCATCTCTACTGCACCGATGAACACCTGCGCGATGTGGGCGAAAAAATCTGGGACAAGCGGCCCCTGTCGCTGACTCTGGACGAGCGCATTTTTGGCAGCGACCCGAAAATCACCGCGCTTTACCGCCAGTTTCTGCTCGGCTGCGACTGGCAGCAGCAGGCCAACCAGCTCACCCTGAGCACTGCCTCTACGCTGCTGTTGACCCACCTGCTGCAAAACTACGCCAACGTTCAGTGGAAGCTCCCGGTCGTTACCGGCGGGCTATCGCCGTTTGTTCTGCGCAACGTGCTGGCTTTTATTGAAGAAAACCTCGGACAGCCCCTGACGCTGGCCGATCTGGCGGCGCAGGCCGCACTCAGCGAATACCATTTTGCCCGCATGTTCCGCCAGTCGACGGGGCTGGCGCCGCATCAGTACGTTATGCAACGGCGCATGGAAAAAGCGAAAAACCTGGTGCAGCATACCTCGACGCCGCTGACGGATATCGCGCTGGCCTGCGGGTTTAACTCCGCCAGCCACTTCAGTAACCGTTTTCGCAGCGTCATGGGCATCACGCCGTCACAGCTGCGCGCGTCGAGCGCGTGAAAACAGGGCATAGCTTACGCCGCCCAGCACCAGCCCCCAGAATGCCGAGCCGATGCCCAGGATCGTGACACCGCTTGCGGTCATCAGAAACGTGACGATAGCCGCGTCGCGCTCCGCTTCATGATTCAGCGCCTGATATAAACTCCCGCTGATGGTACCCAGCAGCGCCAGACCGGCCAGCGTCTGGATCCAGCTGAGCGGCAGCGCAGCCATTATCCCGGTGATGGATCCGCCGAACACTCCCGCCAGCAGATAAAACCCGCCCGCGGCGATGGCCGCCAGCCAGCGTTTACCGGCATCGGGGTGGGCATCCGGGCTTTGACAGATAGCGGCGGTAATGGCGGCTATGCAGATGGAAAAGACGCCGAAGGGGGACAGCAGCAGCGCCAGCCCACCCGTAAAAATAATGAGCGGTGAGACCGCCAGCGGATAGCCGGACGCTTTTATGGTCGCGAAACCGGGCGCATTTTGCGAGGCCATGGTCACCAGGAAGAAGGGCAAGCCGATGCTCACCAGGCTGGTGAAGGTGAACGTGGGCGCAATAAACTCAGGTGTCACGAAGGAAATGGTGATTTTATCCGTGACAACGTCACCTCCCGCCCACGCCACGATCCCGCCCACCAGCAGCGTAACGACGATTGCATAGCGCGGTGCCAGCGCTTTCGCCAGCAGCCACGCGGCAATCATGCTGCCGCACAGCAGAAAGTGCCCGTCCAGATGGGCAAATGCATGCAGCCCAAACTGCAGGAGTACGCCTGCCAGCATGGCCGCAGCCAGTGAGTGTGGGATCAGCTTCATCAGGCGGGCGAAAAGCCCGGTCATGCCGCAGAGTAAAATGAGCGCGTTGGCGAAGATAAACACGCCGATTGTCTCGGCCAGCGTCACGCCGTGCAGGCTGGTGGCGAGTAGCGCCGCGCCGGGCGTAGACCAGGCGGTCAGCACCGGAGCTTTATACCACCAGGAGAGCGCCAGCGTGCTGACGCCCATCCCAACCCCCAGCGCGGTCATCCAGCCCGCAATCTGCTGCGCGCTGGCGCCTGCCGCCGCGGCGGCCTGCCAGATGATGGCTGCCGAACTGGCGTAACCGACCAGAACGGCGACAAATCCAGCCAGTACGACTGGAACGAGATGAGAGGTAGGGCGCATAGAAACTCCGCTGTGCGTTATAACGTCCGCGATAAGGTAACACTGTGCGCTATAGCGTACAAGTGATATGCTCAGGGCCATCAGGAGGAAGCATGGACATTACACAACATCTTGCAGCAACGCTGAAAACGCTGCGCCAGACGCGCGGCTGGAGTTTGTCGAAGCTGGCGGACGAAACGGGCGTGTCGAAAGCGATGCTCGGGCAAATCGAGCGCAATGAGTCCAGCCCGACGGTGTCGACGCTGTGGAAAATTGCCACCGGGCTGAACGTCCCGTTTTCCGCTTTCATTACGCCCGAGGCGGACAGGCCGGCTGTGTTTGATTCACAGCAGCAGGCGATGGTGGTCAAACCGCTCTTTCCCTGGGATGAGACGCTCCGGTTCGATCATTTCTCCATCACGCTGGCACCGGGTGCCCTGAGCGAGTCCACGCCGCATGAGGCAGGCGTGATTGAACATGTGGTGGTCATCAGCGGCGAGCTGGAGATGAAGATCAACGACGAGTGGCAGACGGTTCATGCCGATTCTGGCGTCCGTTTTGCCGGCGATAAACCGCACGCCTACCGCAACAGCAGCGACAGGCCTGTGCATTTTCACTCTCAGATCCATTATCCCCGCTGAGGCTACGCAAAACTGTTTCGCTGGCGCATACTTCTGACTACAATAGCCGCCATTTTGACCATAACGGATAACGACGAAGTATGCGCCTGCAATCCCATCATCTTGAACTTTTAAGCCCGGCCCGCGACGCCGCCATTGCCCGTGAAGCGATCCTTCATGGCGCTGACGCCGTCTACATCGGCGGCCCTGGCTTCGGTGCCCGCCATAACGCCAGCAACAGCCTGCGCGATATTGCCGATCTGGTGCCGTTCGCCCACCGTTTCGGGGCGAAAGTGTTCGTTACCCTGAACACCATTCTTCATGATGATGAGCTGGAGCCCGCGCAGCGTCTGATTACCGATCTCTACCAGACCGGCGTCGATGCCCTGATTGTTCAGGATATGGGCGTGCTTGAGCTGGATATTCCGCCTATCGAACTGCATGCCAGCACCCAGTGCGATATCCGCACGGTTGAGAAGGCGAAGTTTCTCTCCGACGTGGGCTTTTCGCAGATCGTCCTAGCCCGCGAGCTGAACCTCAATCAGATCCGCGATATTCATCAGGCAACCGACGCGACGATCGAATTCTTTATCCACGGCGCGCTGTGCGTGGCCTATTCCGGCCAGTGCAACATTTCCCACGCCCAGACGGGCCGCAGCGCCAACCGCGGCGACTGCTCGCAGGCCTGCCGTCTGCCGTATACCCTGAAAGACGACCAGGGTCGCGTGGTGGCGTTCGAAAAACACCTGCTTTCCATGAAGGATAACGATCAGACCGCCAACCTGGGCGCGCTGATCGACGCGGGCGTGCGTTCCTTTAAGATTGAAGGGCGCTACAAAGATATGAGCTACGTGAAGAACATCACCGCGCACTATCGCCAGATGCTGGACGCCATCATCGAAGATCGCGGTGACCTGGCGCGCGCCTCGGCCGGTCGTACCGAACATTTCTTTATTCCGTCAACGGACAAAACCTTCCACCGCGGCAGCACGGACTATTTCGTGAACGCCCGCAAAGGGGATATTGGCGCGTTTGACTCACCGAAGTTTATCGGTTTACCGGTCGGCGAGGTGCTGAAAGTGGCGAAAGATCACCTGGACGTTGAAGTGACCGAGCCGCTGGCGAACGGCGACGGCCTGAACGTGATGATTAAGCGTGAAGTGGTGGGCTTCCGCGCCAACACGGTCGAAAAAACCGGCGAGAACCGCTACCGCGTCTGGCCGAATGAAATGCCTGCCGATCTCTACAAGGCAAGGCCGAACGCGCCGCTCAACCGTAACCTGGATCATAACTGGCAGCAGGCGTTGCTGAAAACCTCCAGCGAGCGTCGCATCGCGGTGGACATTGAGCTGGGCGGCTGGGAAGAGCAGCTGATCCTGACCATGACCTGCGAAGACGGCATCAGCGTAACGCATACCCTTGATGGCCTGTTCGAGGTGGCAAACAACGCGGAGAAAGCGCTTAACAGCCTGAAGGACGGCGTAGCGAAGCTGGGCCAGACGATTTACTACGCGCGCGCCATCGAGGTTAATCTGCCGGACGCGCTGTTCGTGCCGAACAGCCTGCTGAACCAGTTCCGCCGCGAAACGGCAGAGATGCTGGATGCCGCACGCCTGGCGCAGTACCCGCGCGGCAGCCGTAAGGCCGAATCCGTTCCTGCGCCTGTGTATCCGGACACCCATTTATCGTTTCTGGCCAACGTTTACAACCATAAAGCGCGTGAATTTTATCATCGCCACGGCGTGCAGCTTATCGACGCGGCCTATGAAGCGCACGAAGAGAAGGGCGATGTGCCGGTGATGATCACCAAGCACTGCCTGCGCTTTGCTTTTAACCTGTGCCCGAAACAGGCGAAAGGGAATATTAAAAGCTGGAAGGCCACCCCCATGCAGCTGGTCAACGGTGACGAAGTCCTGACCCTGAAGTTTGACTGCCGTCCTTGTGAAATGCATGTTATCGGCAAAATGAAAAACCACATTTTCAAAATGCCACCGCCGGGCAGTATCGTTGCGTCCGTGAGCCCGGACGATCTGATGAAAACCCTTCCGAAACGCAAGGGCAGTTAATTACCTTACGTGCGTGTCCGGTTTGCGCGATTTCTGCCACAGGTGGTGTTCGCGCAAACCCTCCGCTGACTCTTCCGCTACACTGCGTAATTCGTCACTGTCGGCCTCATGCCGCAGCTGATGCTCCACATTCTTTACCCAAACATATTCATGCCCTTTGTGCCCGGCCATCAGCTGGCCAGAAAAGAGGGCACAAATAAGCATGATAAAAGATAGCCCTTTTTTGAACATAAATTCACCCAATAAGAACAGCGCGGGTTAATCATGCCAATTATTGTTTGGGGTTATTATTCAATATTTCAAAATAGCGCAAAGAAAATGTCAAATAACGTGGGTTCATAATACCGATTAGGATTTTTCTTAAAATATATGTGCGTTTTTGTAAACCTCCTATTTCTGGTCCATAGTTGGATGTTCGCTTTAAGGATAAATCCTATATAATAGTGAATCTCTGGCTAAGGAATGGGTCATTCATAAATGAAAAAAATAATAGCGTTTTCGCTTCTGGCTGTTGCGGTAGGTGCCGTTGCAGCGATTCGTTATGCAGGTAATGACGAACCAGAATATATTCAGTCCGCTGAAATTCGCGTTGGTTCCTATTTAACCAGCGACTATGGACGCGTAGCCTGCACTAGTAAAAGAGTAAATGAACAGCGCTGGGAATTAGACTGCACCCATCCGGCACGGGGAAAAACATTCCAGTTTGCGGTTTATCCCTCTGAAAAGGCTCCCTATGGCGTATCGCGATCGTTTTATCTCGAGGCCCTTAACGATGATGCCAGGCAGAGCGCTGAGCAGGGCCTGATGCGCTATTTGCAAATCAACACCAGCGCGAGTTAATCAGGCTGTTTAGCTTTCGTTGAGACAGCCAGTGTTAGTTTGTATGAGATCCGCTGCCCGACCATGGAGCGTCGGGGACGTAGAGACCAAAATACAAATCTATCCATGCAAGCATTTACCGCCAGATAATGGCGGTTTTTTTTTGCGCTTTTGCCGCTAGCGGGCAGTATCAGAACGTGAAAATTGTTTGCGATACTGAGCCGGGGAAAGCGCAAACTGCTGACGAAAATGATGACGCAGCGTCGACGCCTGACCAAACCCGGTCTGTTCCGCGATGCTGTCGATGCTTAAACGGCTGCTCTCCAGATAATCTTTTGCTCTCAGCAGGCGTTCATTAAGCAGCCAGCGTGCGGGCGTCGTGCCCGTTGCCGCCTCGAAGCGACGAAGAAAGGTGCGCTGGCTCATGCCGACCCGACGCGCCAGCGAGTCGACGCTGTGCGGCTCGGTAAGATGCGTGTGCAGAAAATCAAACAGCTGGCCCAGGCGCTGGCTTTCCCGCAGCTGCGCCACCGGGCGGCTCAACTGCTGCGGCTGTGAACCATCCCGGTGAGGGGGGATCACCAGCCGACGCGCCACGCTGTTGGCGGTTTCCATGCCATAGTCCCGCCGGACGATGTGCAGACAGAGATCGATTCCCGCCGCGCTGCCCGCGGAGGTCAGGATATCGCCCTCGTCCTGGTAGAGCACATCCTCAACCACCTCGATGTCAGGGTAGCGGACCTTAAGCGCGTCAATGTAGCGCCAGTGCGTCGTGGCTTTACGTCCGTTCAGCAGCCCCGTAGCGGCCAGCACGAACACGCCCGAGCAGATGGACAGCAGCTGACATCCGCGCGCGCTGGCCTGGCGCAGCGCCTCGCAGAGCGCCGGAGGAACCGGTGAGTCCAGCCCCCGCCAGCCGGGAACCACGATCAGGTCCGCCGACGCAAGCAGGCTCAAGTCCCCATCGGTAACGATGCGGATCCCGCCGGTCGCCCGCAGTTCTCCGCTATCCACGCTCGCCACCGCAAAACGATACCAGTCGTCGCCCAGCTCCGGACGCGGCAGGCCAAAAATCTCAACCGCCACGCCAAACTCAAAGGTACATAGCCCGTCATACGCCAGCACCACCACCTGCGGGCGGGTAACCTGTCTTAAGTTTGTCATCTTTTTGCTGTTTTCTGGCATAAGCGAGCGCATTCACGGGCTGAATTTGTGGATAGAGTAGTGTTAACACAAACGCCAAAGATGAGGAAGGATCATGAGCTATGTTACTGAATTTCCGGCTGCCGAGCCGCAGGAAGCCGTTACCCATTTTCTGCGTCGCCTGAGCGTCGAAACCGACTGCGCCGACGTGCATCACGCCATCGCCAATAATGAGCAGGACTTCGTGCTGCTGCACGTGGTGGGGAGCCCGGAGCAGTTTGCCCGCCGCCATGTGCCGGGCGCACTGCATATGCCCTGGAGCCAGATGACCGCTGAGCGGATGTCTCAATGGCCGGAAGGGACGCTGTTTGTCGTCTACTGTGCGGGGCCACACTGTAACGGCGCGGACAGGGCGGCGCTGAAGCTGGCGCGTCTCGGGCTGCCGGTCAAAATCATGCTCGGCGGCATCACCGGCTGGGAAGATGAACGCTACGCCTTTGCCAGCCAGGCGCACGCTGACGCGCTGTGAAGATGAATTTTTTTCAACACACGTGAAATTTTCTCGTTTGCCGGAAACGGTCAGGTATGACATCTTTTTTGGACATTTAGACATCCAGAAGTCTAAAGATTCAAATGATGAATTATCACTGCGGGCAATTAATACCGGCAGACTGAGGAGATTTCCATGCAACGACAGCACGCCCCATACCGCGCCGACGTAGTCGGCAGCTTTTTACGCCCGGATGCCATCAAGCAGGCTCGCCTGAAGTTCGCCAGCGGCGAGATAGATGCCGGACAGCTTCGCGCGGTGGAGGACGAGGCTATTCGCCACGTCGTCGAGCAGCAGTGCGCGTGCGGCCTGCATGTGGTGACCGACGGTGAATTTCGCCGTGCCTGGTGGCACTTCGATTTCTTCGACGGTCTTCAGGGCGTTGAGCGTTACGATTCACAGCAGGGGATTCAGTTCAACGGAGTACAAACCAAAGCCCACGGCGTGCGCGTGACCGGCAAGCTGGGCTTTGGCGACCACCCGATGCTGGAAGACTTCCGCTATCTGAAAAGCATCAGCGGCAATGCCCAGCCGAAGATGACCATTCCCAGCCCAAGCGTGCTCCATTTCCGCGGCGGGCGCAAAGACATCGACGCGACGGTGTATCCGGATCTGAACGACTATTTCGACGATCTGGCAACCACCTGGCGCGACGCGATACGCGCATTCTACGACGCGGGCTGCCGTTATCTGCAGCTGGACGACACCGTCTGGGCCTACCTCTGCTCGGACGACCAGCGCCGTCAGATCCGCGAGCGCGGCGACGATGCCGATGAGCTGGCGCAAATCTATGCCCGCGTGCTGAACAAGGCCCTGGAAGGCAAGCCGGAGGATCTGACCATCGGGCTGCACGTCTGCCGCGGTAACTTCCGTTCAACCTGGATTTCCGAAGGCGGCTACGAGCCGGTGGCGGAAGTGCTGTTCGGGACGGTCAACGTTGACGCATTCTTCCTGGAATACGATAACGACCGCAGCGGGGATTTCGCGCCGCTGCGCTTCGTTCGCCCGGGCAAGCAGCAGGTGGTGCTGGGCCTGATCACCACGAAAAACGGTGAGCTGGAGAACCCGGAAGGCGTGAAGGCCCGTCTGGAAGAGGCGGCGAAATACGTGGCGAAAGAGCAAATCTGCCTCAGCCCGCAGTGCGGTTTTGCCTCCACCGAAGAGGGCAACAGCCTGAGCGAGTCCCAGCAGTGGGATAAGGTCCGTCTGGTGACGCAGATCGCCAGCGAAGTCTGGTAAAAGCGCTTCCTCAGCGCTGCATTATAAAAGTGCAGCGCTGTGCCATTCTGAGTCGTTCTCTTTACATCCTGCCGTCTGTCTCCTGCAATAGCGCTTCCTCCATTCTGGCATCCTTTTTGCTCCTGCTTCGCTGACACCTTTTTTCCGCGTCCATGCCGTAACGGACGTTTTCGCACAGCGTTCTTTTTCAGGAGTGAAAATATGCAGCGTCGTACCTTATTAAAAGCCTTTGCGTTATCCGCGTCCGTCGTGGCGATGGGAATGAGTTTTGGCGTGCAGGCGGCCGACACCATCAAAGTGGGGATCATGCACTCTCTGTCCGGCACGATGGCCATCTCCGAAACCCCGCTAAAGGACGTCGCCCTGATGACCATCGACGAGATCAACGCCAAAGGCGGCGTGCTGGGTAAGAAACTGGAGCCTGTGGTGGTGGATCCAGCCTCAAACTGGCCACTGTTTGCCGAGAAGGCCCGCCAGCTGCTGAGCCAGGACAAGGTGGCCGTGGTGTTTGGCTGCTGGACGTCGGTATCGCGCAAATCCGTACTGCCGGTTTTCGAGGAGCTGAACGGCCTGCTGTTCTATCCGGTGCAGTATGAGGGCGAGGAAATGTCGCCAAACGTCTTCTATACCGGCGCGGCGCCGAACCAGCAGGCTATCCCGGCGGTGGAATACCTGATGAGCGAAGACGGCGGCGGGGCGAAGCGCTTCTTCCTGCTGGGGACCGACTACGTTTACCCGCGCACCACCAACAAAATCCTGCGCGCGTTCCTGCATTCGAAAGGGGTTGAGGATAAGGACATCGAAGAGGTTTACACCCCGTTTGGTCACAGCGACTACCAGACCATCGTCGCCAGCATCAAGAAATTCTCCGCCGGCGGCAAAACCGCCGTGGTGTCGACCATCAACGGCGACTCCAACGTGCCGTTCTACAAAGAGCTGGCTAACCAGGGGCTGAAGGCCACCGACGTGCCGGTGGTGGCGTTCTCCGTCGGCGAAGAAGAGCTGCGCGGAATCGACACCAAACCGCTGGTGGGTAACCTGGCGGCGTGGAACTACTTTGAGTCCGTGGATAATCCAACCAACCAGGCGTTCGTCGCGGATTACAAAGCCTATGCGAAGGCGCACAAGCTGCCGAATGCCGATACCGTGGTGACCAACGACCCGATGGAAGCGACTTACGTGGGGATCCATATGTGGGCACAGGCGGTGGAAAAAGCGGGCACCACCGACGTGGATAAAGTGCGCGCGGCGATGGCCGGTCAGTCATTTAAGGCGCCGTCTGGCTTTACGCTCACCATGGATGCTACCAACCATCATCTGCACAAGCCGGTCATGATCGGTGAAATTGAAGGCAACGGCCAGTTCAACGTGGTCTGGCAGACGGAACAGCCGGTGCGCGCCCAGCCGTGGAGTCCGTTCATCGCCGGGAATGACAAAAAGCCCGACCAGCCGATGAAAACCGCCAGCAACTAGGCCATTGCCTCAGGGAGAAACGTCATGAACGCCATGCGCATGTTCATCGCTCTTGTATGGCTTTCCGGACTGCTGCCAGGGATGGCGCAGGCATCGGATGCCGATCGTTTTGTTGCCGCCAGCCGCGGCCAGCAGGCGGAGCTCCTCACGCAGTGGGCCGCCGCGCCGGATGCCGCCAGGCTTCCGCTGCTTCAGTCCCTGCAAAAGGAAAACCTGTATACCGACAGCCAAAAGCACGCCTTTGCGAAGCGTAATGGCGAAATGGTTTCGCTCGGTGAGGCCCGCGCGGCAGTAGGGCAAACCAAAGCCGTACGCCTGACAAACCGGCTGCGCGTGCTGGCTGCAACGGCCATTGCCACGCATCAGCTTGTTAGTGACAGTGTCACCGAAAGACGGGCTGCAGCCCGTCAGCTCCAGCGTGATGCTCAGCCCGACATGCTCGCTTTTCTGGAAAAGCGCGCCGGGGATGAAGCGGACGCTGTGGCGCGTCAGGCGCTGCTGCTGGCGGCGGCAAACCTCCAGCTGGCGAGCCCGCAGCCGGAGGTGCGCCGCAGGGCCGTCGAACTGCTGGGCCAGTCAGACGATCCGGACGTACAGTCCAGACTCACTCCGTTTACCCAGGCGCAGACCGAGCCGGATGCCGGCGTTCGCGCGGCCGCAGAAGAGAGTCTTAGCCAGATTACGCATCGCCTGATGTGGGGCGATCTGCTGGGCCAGGCGTTTATGGGGCTTTCTCTGGGGTCGGTGCTGCTGCTGGCCGCGCTGGGGCTCGCGATCACCTACGGCCTGCTGGGCGTCATCAATATGGCCCACGGCGAGATGCTGATGCTGGGGGCGTACGCCACGTGGATGGTGCAGCAGGCAATGGCCGGGCTTGCCCCTCAGTGGCTGGCGCTCTATCCCGTTATCGCCTTGCCGGTGGCATTCTGCCTGACTGCGGGCATTGGAATGGTGCTGGAGCGCACCGTGATCCGTCACCTGTACGGTCGTCCGCTTGAAACGCTGCTGGCGACCTGGGGGATCAGCCTGATGCTCATCCAACTGGTACGCATGACCTTTGGTGCCCAGAACCTGGAGGTGGCAAACCCGGCATGGCTTTCCGGCGGGGTGCAGGTTTTTGCCAACCTGACCCTGCCGTGGAACCGCATTGTGGTGCTGGGCTTCGTGCTGCTGGTGCTGTTCTTCACCTGGCTGATTCTGAATAAAACGCGTCTTGGTCTGAACGTGCGCGCGGTGACGCAAAACCGCAGCATGGCCGCCTGCTGCGGGGTACCGACCGGGCGCGTCGATATGCTGGCGTTTGGGCTGGGCTCAGGGATCGCCGGGTTAGGCGGCGTGGCGTTATCCCAGCTTGGGAACGTCGGGCCGGAGCTTGGTCAGGGGTACATCATTGACTCGTTCCTCGTAGTCGTTCTCGGTGGCGTAGGCCAGCTGGCAGGCAGCGTGGCCGCCGCGTTCGGGCTGGGCATATTCAATAAAATCCTTGAGCCGCAGATGGGTGCGGTGCTGGGCAAGATCGTGATTCTGGTGGCGATCGTCCTGTTTATCCAGAAGCGCCCTCAGGGGCTGTTTGCGCTGAAAGGGAGGGTGATTGACTGATGAGCCAGCCGCTGACCTTAACGCTGGCGCGTAAAGCGCCGCGCACGACACAGATTGCAGGCAGCCTGCTGGTGGCGTGTCTGCTGATATTACCGTTTTTCGCCTTGCTGCCCGCCACGCATCCGCTGGCGCTGTCGACCTGGATGCTGACGCTCATCGGCAAGATCCTCTGCTATGCCATCGTTGCGGTGGCGCTGGATCTGGTGTGGGGCTACGCCGGCATGCTCTCTCTTGGACACGGCATCTTTTTCGCCCTGGGCGGCTATGCGATGGGCATGTACCTGATGCGCCAGGCGTCAGGCGACGGCCTGCCCGCGTTTATGTCGTTTCTCTCCTGGAGCGAGCTGCCGTGGTTCTGGTGGGGCACCCAGCACTTTGCCTGGGCGCTGGTGCTGATCGTGATGGTGCCGGGTTTGCTGGCGCTGGTGTTTGGCTGGTTTGCCTTCCGCTCGAAGATCAAAGGGGTTTACTTCTCGATTATGACCCAGGCGCTGACCTACGCGGGCATGCTGCTGTTCTTTCGTAACGAAACCGGCTTTGGCGGCAATAACGGCTTCACCGGTTTTACCACGCTGCTTGGGTTTTCGGTGACGGAAACGACCACCCGCATCGCGCTGTTCCTGGCCACCGTGCTGTTGTTGCTCCTGGCGTTGGGCACCGGATTTGCGCTGGCGAAGAGCAAGTTTGGCCGCATCCTGACCGCCGTGCGCGACGCGGAAAACCGCCTGACGTTCTGCGGGTACGATCCGCGCGGGTTCAAGCTGCTGGTGTGGACGCTCTCTGCCGTGCTGTGCGGCCTGGCGGGGGCGCTGTACGTTCCGCAGGTGGGCATTATTAACCCCGGTGAAATGTCGCCGACCAACTCGATAGAAGCCGCCATCTGGGTGGCGCTGGGCGGGCGCGGCACCCTGGTGGGGCCGGTGATTGGCGCGGCGCTGGTGAATGGGGCGAAAAGCTTCTTTACCGTTGCCATGCCGGAGTATTGGCAGCTGTTTCTGGGGCTGATTTTTATCGCCGTCACGCTGTTCCTGCCGCGCGGCGTCTACGGTCTGTTGCGTAAGGGAGAGAAATAATGCAGCCAACGGAAGAGTTATTTACCCGCCAGTTGCCCGGCGATCGCTACCGGGACCAGACTGACCCGGTGCTTCAACTTGAGGCCATTAACGTCAGTTTCGACGGCTTCCAGGCGCTAACCGATCTCACCCTGAATATCGGCGTGGGCGAGTTGCGCTGCGTGATTGGCCCCAACGGGGCGGGTAAAACCACGCTGATGGACGTGATCACCGGCAAAACCCGACCCAAAAGCGGGAGAGCGATTTACGACCAGTCCATCGACCTGACCGCGCTGGAGCCTGCGGCCATTGCCCGCCGGGGCATCGGGCGTAAATTCCAGAAGCCCACGGTGTTTGAGGCGCTGACGGTGTGGGAGAACCTTGAGATCGCCATGAAAACCGATAAATCCGTCTGGGCCAGCCTGCGGGCAACGCTCAACGGCGAGCAGCGCGACCGGATCGACGAGATGCTGATTTTACTCCGGCTGACCGGCGAGCGCGATCGCCGCGCCGGGCTGCTTTCCCACGGACAAAAGCAGTTTCTGGAGATCGGCATGCTGCTGGTGCAGGACCCGCATCTCCTGCTGCTGGATGAACCCGCCGCCGGGATGACCGATGCGGAAACGGAATACACCGCCGAGCTGTTCAAAACCCTGGCGGGCAAGCATTCCCTGATGGTGGTGGAGCACGACATGGGCTTTGTCGAAACGATTGCCGACCACGTCACGGTGCTGCATCAGGGGCGCGTGCTGGCGGAAGGCTCGCTTCGCGAGGTGCAGGCCAACGAGCAGGTGATTGAGGTCTATCTGGGCCGCTAAGGAGCGATAATGTTACAGGTTAACGAACTGAATCAGTACTACGGCGGCAGCCATATCCTGCGCGGCGTGAGCTTCGAAGCCGCTCCCGGTGAAGTCACCTGTCTGCTGGGCCGCAACGGCGTCGGGAAAACCACGCTGCTGAAGTGCCTGATGGGGTTGATCCCGGCGAAAACCGGGGAGGTCATCTGGCAGGGTAAAACGATCACCCACAGCAGGCCGCACCAGCGGGTGCAGTCCGGCGTGGCGTATGTCCCGCAGGGCCGCGAGATTTTCCCGCGCCTGACCGTGGAAGAGAACCTTTTGCTTGGGCTGTCGCGTTTTTCCGCCCGCGAGGCAAAGCAGGTTCCTGACGAGATCTGGCAGCTGTTTCCGGTTCTCAAAGAGATGAAGCACCGCCGCGGGGGCGATCTCTCCGGCGGGCAGCAGCAGCAGCTGGCGATTGGTCGCGCGCTGGCGAGCCGTCCGCAGCTGCTGATTCTGGACGAACCGACGGAAGGCATACAGCCTTCCGTCATCAAAGAGATTGGCCAGGTGATCCGCACCCTGGCAAACAGAGGCGACATGGCAATCCTGCTCGTCGAGCAGTTTTACGACTTTGCCGCCGAGCTGGCCGACAGCTATCTCCTGATGTCCCGCGGCACTATCATTCAGCGCGGGAGGGGCGAAAATATGGAGCAGGAGGGCGTTCGCGGGCTGGTTGCGATCTGAAATGTTATAATATAACATCCTCATTCTTATAAAACGGAATGAGGGCGTTACTTTGGCTGCACATATTGGAAAATTTGCCATGACTCTGGGGGCGCTGCTGGTCAGCGGCCAGCTGTTTGCTCACTCGCACGGCCATCAGATGACCGAAGCGGAACAGAAGGCGGCAAACGGCGTGTTTGAGGATAAAGACGTAAAGGACAGAGCGCTGTCCGACTGGGACGGCACCTGGCAGTCGGTGTATCCGTTCCTGCTGGACGGTTCGCTGGATCCGGTCTTCAAACAGAAAGCGCAGAAGGATAAAAGCAAAACCTTTGACGAGGTGAAAGCCTACTACCGCAAGGGATATGCCACGGACGTGGATGCCATCGGCATTGAAAATAACGTAATGGAATTCCACAGAGGCAAGGCGGTCAGCAGCTGTCAGTATGACTACAGTGGCTACAAAATTCTGACCTACGCATCGGGCAAAAAAGGCGTTCGCTATCTGTTTGAGTGTAAGGATGCCGACAGCAAGGCGCCGAAGTTCGTGCAGTTCAGCGACCACATCATCGGGCCGAAAGCCTCATCGCACTTCCACATTTTTATGGGCAATACCTCCCACGAGGCGCTGCTGAAAGAGATGGACAACTGGCCGACCTATTATCCAAACGAGATGTACAAAGAGCAGGTGGTGGAGGAGATGCTGCACCACTGATGCGTTATTGCCGGGGGGCGGCTTCGCCTTACCCGGCCACTATCTTTTACGCCGCTTTGGGGGATTCGTTCCACGCCTTCACGCTCATTCCCCGCAAAATCATCAGCCAGGCAACGACGATGGCAACCATCATGATTGCAAACAGCGACCAGTGCGGCAGGTTGGTCAGGATAATGCCGGTGATCATCGGGTTTGCCGCCGCGCCGAGCCAGCCCAGCGCCTGCGCGGAAAAATAGCTCGCCTTCATCCCCGGCGGGGCGATGTTGTCGATCAGCATGTATTCACCCGGTGCGTAGATAATCTCACCCAGCGTAAAGATGGCGGCAGCGATGCCCCAGTAAATCAGGTTCTCCCCGGAGAGCATAAAGCCTCCCAGCCCCAGGATAAAAAACAGCGTTGCGGCGGTCATTAAAGGCCGAATATTGCTGGCGGAGATCTTCCGTCCCAGCGCGTACTGCAGCGTCACCACCACGGCGGCGTTAACGGGCAGCACCACGGCGACCACCTTCTGGGCAAAATCGCTGTCGGTATTGGCGGCCAGTACGTATTGCGAAATGCAGCTGGCGAACGATCCGCCCACGTAAGACGCGAGCAGGCCGGAGAGGGTGAACCAGAACAGGGCGCGATCTTTCAGCAGCACCGACGGCTGCCAGGGCATCTTCTCCTCGGCGGTATCCAGCGCGACGCTTTTTTGCACGAAGAAATGTATAAACCCGAGCGGCAGCGCGGCGCAGAAGGCCGCCAGCCAGAACGGCAGCTGCAGGCTGTACATCACCAGCAGGGTGCCAATCGGCGGCCCTATCGTCCAGCCAATGTTCAGGAAGCTGTAGTTGAGCGAGAAGACGCGCGCTTTCTGGCTGGAGGTCAGCACGTCCGAGAACCAGGCTTTCAGCACCGTCGAAAAGACGGAATAGGCGCAGTTAATCAGGGAAAAGAACAGCACTACCAGGGTGACGTTATCCACCAGCGGAATCGCGACAAAACCGGCGATAAAAGCCACGATCGCGATCAGCATGTAGCGTTTTTTATCAAACTTATCGGCCAGAATACCAAATCCCAGGCTGAACACCACGCCAACGGTCAGCGCAATCGTCAGGGCATAACCAATATTCTCGACGCTCATATTAAACACGCGCGTGAGATAAATGGTCATGAACGGCAGCGTTGCCCCCCGACCGATGGTTAATAACAATGACGATGCCAGCAGCGCTGCGGTTGAGCGCCTGAGAGATGGTTTCATATTCCTTCCCGACGGTTGCTTATGCTTTTTTTAGACGAGTGTTAACAGGATTACCATGACATAAGGGGCTTGTATAGCACCCGATTTATCCCTAAGTGCTTCAGCTGCCTGCCAGAAATAATGATCTTCTCGCGGCACACTTTTTTCTGTTACCTTGAACTGTTAACAAATTATTAATAATTCAGGGGCAGGGTATGACGCGTAAAGACGGACTGCTGGCGTTGCTGGTGGTCGTGGTATGGGGACTCAATTTTGTGGTCATCAAGCTGGGATTGCACAACATGCCCCCGCTGATGCTGGCCGGTTTGCGTTTTATGCTGGTGGCGTTCCCGGCGCTCTTTTTCGTCGCCCGTCCGAAAATCCCGTTAAAACTGCTGTTGGGCTACGGTCTGACCATCAGCTTTGGCCAGTTCGCGTTTCTCTTCTGCGCCATCAAGTTCGGCATGCCGGCCGGTCTGGCCTCGCTGGTGTTACAGGCGCAGGCGTTCTTTACCATTATTCTCGGCGCATTTGTGTTTGGCGAACGCCTGCAGGGCAAGCAGCTGGCGGGGATAACGCTGGCGGTATTTGGCGTGCTGGTGCTGATTGAAGCCAGCCTGAACGGTCAGGATGTGGCGCTGCTCGGGTTTATGCTCACGCTGGCGGCGGGGCTGAGCTGGGCGTGCGGCAATATTTTCAACAAGCTGATTATGCAGCACGAGGCGAGGCCTCAGGTGATGTCCCTGGTAGTCTGGAGCGCATTGATTCCGATAATCCCGTTTCTGGTGGCGTCGTTTATTCTGGATGGCCCGGAAGTGATGCTGAACAGCCTGGTCGAGATCGATCTGACTACGATCCTTTCTCTTATCTATCTGGCGTTTGTCGCCACCATCGTGGGCTACGGGATCTGGGGTTCGCTGCTGGGGCGCTATGAGACCTGGCGCGTCGCGCCGCTGTCTTTGCTGGTTCCGGTAGTGGGGCTTGCCAGTGCGGCGATACTGCTGGATGAAACGCTGAGCGCGCTGCAGCTGCTCGGTGCCGTGCTGATCATGGCCGGGCTGTACATCAACGTGTTTGGCCTGCGGGTTCGCCGGGCGGCGCGGGTAAGGGGATAGGGCATAAAAAAGCCCCGCGGCTGCGGGGCAAAAACGAATCAGAGGCCGTGCTGATTATAATAAGGCACGCCTAATTCGTCGGATTTGTCGCTACCAGCACCCATGTGGTTGAAATCATAAGGCGACTGGTCATGTGCTGACGGCAAAATCATCGTGTCATGATTATTTTGCTGCGTTGCACCTGGGGTTTGCTCCGCGAAGGTCTGGCTGGAAAACAGCACCAGCAAGGCGAGGGCGGCGGAGGCGGTAACTTTCATTTTTTCCTCGGTTACGTCTTTTACAGGCGATGATTAACTACAGTGTTTTAACGGATACAGGTAACGGGATTCACCCGGCACGCTGGTGATTCGGTACTTATGAGGCGGCACGTCAAAATAGTTCTTGAACGTACGCGTAAGGGTTTGCTGTGATTCAAATCCGTAACGCTCCGCCAGATAAAGGATCGGTTCATTGCTTTCTTTCAGTTTCTGGGCAATTTCCGTCAGCTTGCGGCTGCGAATATATTGACCTAATGAATGACCGGTCTCTTTTTTGAACATCCGTTGCAGGTGCCATTTGGAGTAACCTGAACGCTCAGACACTTTTTCAAGGGAGAGCGGCGATTCCAGGTTATCTTCGATCCAGTCCAAAATGCTATGAATAGTGATAGCGTCAGTATTGCGTCTGGACATCGTCATACCTCTTTTTCTGTTTACGGCAGTATTTTCTTCAGCAAAAGCTCAAGGGTAGCCACTTCATCTGCCGTTAAGTTTTTTGTTAGTTCCTGATGCAGTGTTTGTCCTACTAATTGATGACATTGCTCGCACATAGCCGCACCATCGCTGGTGAGCCTGACCAGTACGCCGCGTTTGTCATTCGGGTTAGGGCTTCGTTCTACCCATCCTTTGCAGACGAGACGATCGAGCATGCGGGTTAACGCACCCAGATCGACAGAGAGCACCTTTTTCAGCTCAACCGGCGTGATACACACTTCGCAGCGAATGGAACACAGCACTTTGAACTGTGTTGCGGTGATATCCAGCGGTGACAGGTAGTCATTGAGCAGGCGATCTTTTTTCTGGTTAACCATATGAATAAGACGACCCAGCGGAACAACGTCGTTAAAGATATCACTGGTGCTTTTCACAATGATTGCCCTGGCAAGTAGTTTAATCACGGCAGATATTATTGCTCAGGCAAGTATAAGTCAACTGAATGAATCAGCCGATGCCACGAATTGCTAAAACGTTTCATGAACGATTTTTGCAACCTTTCAAATCAGGAAGATAACAAACGGGTATCGTTCCCAAAGGAAAACTATCGTTACGTTGCGCCGATGGCTGAACGTCACACTTTCACCCTATAATTGCGATGTTAAATGTGGATAAGGACAACGACGCACTATGTTGGATTTGATTAAAGCAATTGGTCTCGGGCTGGTGGTACTGCTGCCGTTAGCTAACCCGTTAACGACGGTGGCGCTGTTCCTGGGGCTGGCAGGGAATATGAACAGCGCCGAGCGCAACCATCAGTCGATGATGGCTTCGGTGTATGTGTTTGCCATTATGATGGTGGCCTACTACGCCGGACAGCTGGTGATGAACACCTTCGGGATTTCAATTCCCGGGCTGCGTATTGCGGGCGGGCTGATTGTGGCCTTTATCGGCTTCCGCATGCTGTTCCCGGCGCAAAAAGCGCACGAGTCTCCGGAGGCAACCAGCAAATCTGAAGAGCTGGAGTCCGAACCGAGCGCGAATATTGCTTTTGTACCGCTGGCCATGCCGAGTACGGCCGGGCCGGGAACCATCGCGATGATCATCAGTTCTGCATCGACGGTGCGCGACAGCTCTACCTTCCCGGACTGGGTACTGACCGTTGCACCCCCGCTAATTTTTGCGCTTATTGGGGTTATCGTGTGGGCGTCTCTGCGCAGTTCCGGTGCGATCATGCGCTGGGTGGGCAAGGGCGGTATTGAGGCGATTTCCCGTCTGATGGGCTTCTTACTGGTCTGTATGGGCGTGCAGTTTATTATTAACGGCGTGCTGGAGATTATTAAGACCTACCACTGATGTCATTGCCGGGTGGCGGCTACGCCTTGCCCGGCACAAGCGCACCTCACCCGTGTTGCCCCTGTTCCTCCAGCGCCACCGGCCACTTGCGGAAGATGAGTACCGACCAGACGAGCGCGACGAGCGCCGGAATCGCCCCCAGATAGCCAATCGCCGACATCGATACGTGCAGGCTAATCTGATTACCCACCAGCGCCCCCGCGCCAATCCCCAGATTGAATATCCCCGAGAACAGCGACATCGCCACGTCCGTGGCATCCGGCGCCAGGGCCAGGACTTTCACCTGCATGCCGAGACCAATAATCATGATCGCCACGCCCCAGAACAGGCTCAGGATCGCCAGCTGGCTTTCGCTGCCTGACGCAGGCAGCAGCAGCACCAGGCACGCCAGCAGCAGGCCGATGGCGCTGCTCACCAGCAAGGAGGCATGCTGGTTACCCAGTTTACCAAACAGCACGCTGCCAATAATGCCCGCGCCGCCGAGAATGAGCAGTAAGAGGGTGGCAAAGTTTGCGCTAAAGCCCGCGACCACCTGCACAAACGGTTCAATGTAGCTGTACGCCGTGTAGTGCGCGGTAACCACGATAACGGTAAGCAGGTAGATACTCAGCAGCGCCGGGCGACGCATCAGCAGCGGCAGGCTTTTCAGCGAGCCGGAATGTTCGCTTGGCAGCGCGGGCAGCAGCTTAATCAGACACACCAGCGTCACCAGCGCGCCCATGCCGATGGCAAAGAAGGTGGTACGCCAGCCGAAGTACTGTCCTACGATGCGGCCAATGGGCAGCCCCAGCACCATCGCCAGCGCGGTGCCGGTGGCAATCAGGCTCAAGGCCTGGGCGCGTTTACCCGCCGGCGCGAGTCGAATAGCCAGCGACGCGGTGATCGACCAGAACACCGCGTGGGCAAAGGCAATGCCGATGCGGCTAATGACCAGCACCGTAAAATTCCACGCCATAAACGACAGGACATGGCTGGCAATGAACAGGGCAAACAGGCCGATCAACAGCCTGCGCCGCTCCATCTGGCTGGTCAGCAACATAAACGGCAAAGACATCAGCGCCACCACCCAGGCGTAGATAGTTAACATAATCCCCACCTGCGCCGTTTCCATCTTGAAGCTTTCTGCTATGTCAGACAACAGCCCAACCGGAACAAATTCTGTGGTGTTAAAAATAAATGCGGCAATGGCCAGCGTGACCACGCGTAGCCACGCGACCCTGCGGGAAACTGTGTTCGTTGTCATAGGGATGTCGGAGATTCGTTGCTGGAAAGATGAGAAGGCGATCTTAAAACGTCATACGGCGAAAACTCAACCATTATGTGACGCAGATCTCAATATTTACCTTATGAAAGCGATAGCCGGGGGCGTTGTTTTCATTGAATATAAAAGTACAACACAGCACAGACAGGCGGTAAGACAATGCAGGAGATTGATTTTTATCTGGTAGATGCATTCAGCAATACCTCGTTCGGCGGCAATCCGGCAGCGGTTTGCCCGCTGAACGAATGGCTGCCGGATGAAACGTTACTGAAAATGGCGCAGCAGCATAATCAGTCGGAAACCGCATTTTTCGTCTGCACTAAGGGCGGCATTGAGCTACGCTGGTTTACCACGCTCACTGAAGTCAATCTCTGCGGTCACGCCACCCTGGCCGCCGCGTACGTTCTGTTTAATGAACTCGATTACCCCGACTCGCGGATCCACTTTGATACCGCCTCTGGCCGACTGACGGTCAGCCGGGAGGGAGAGTGGATGACGCTGGATTTCCCGGCGTGCCCGACCCGTGAAGAGACGCCGCCGCCGGAGATGCTCGCGGCGCTCGGTATCCGCCATTACGTTGAAGCCCGTAAAGGCCGCGCCTGGGTGATTGTGCTGGAAAATCCCCGGCAGGTTGAAGCGCTTGCGCCGCGCTTTTCGGCAATGACGCCGGGCGAGCATAAAGTGAGCGTGACGGCACCGGGTGAAGGGGAATATGACTTTGTCAGCCGCTTCTTCTCACCGGGCGTTGCCGTTCCGGAAGATCCGGTGACCGGATCCGCGCACACGATGCTCATCCCCTACTGGAGCGAAAAGCTGGGGAAAACGGCAATGTTTGCCCGTCAGGTTTCGGCGCGCGGCGGGGATGTGCGCTGCGAGCTGAAAGGGGAGCGCGTATTGATGAGCGGACAGGCGTCGTGCTACCTGAAAGGCACTGTGTATCTGCGCTAAAACTGATAACAAAAGAGGAAGAGACAATGCGGGAAATTGATTTTTATCTGGTGGATGCCTTCACCGACAAAACCTTTGGCGGCAACGCGGCAGCGGTATGTCCTCTGGAAGAGTGGCTGCCGGACGAGACGCTTCTCAAAATGGCACAGCAGCATAATCAGTCGGAAACCGCGTTTTTTGTGCGAACCGACGGCGGATTTGAACTGCGCTGGTTCACCACGCTGCATGAAATTAACCTCTGCGGCCATGCGACCCTCGCGGCATCACACGTCATTTTTGAGTATCTGGACTATCCGCACACGGAAATCCACTTTACCACGCGCTTCGTGGGGGAGCTGACGGTCAAACGCAGCGGCGACTGGCTGACGCTGAATTTCCCCGCATGGTCCACGGAGGTCGTCGATAACCCACCGCCTGCACTGTTTAGCGCGCTGGGCATCCCGGCGGCAAAAGAGGTGCGCGTCGGGCGAGACTACCTCGTGGTGCTGGAGAGCCAGCAGCAGGTGGAGGCATTAATGCCGGATATTGGCGCGATGGTTCCGCTGGGCAAAATGGTCTGCGTAACCGCGCCGGGCGAAGGGGAATATGACTTCGTCAGCCGCTTTTTCTGCCCGGGCGAAGGGGTGCCGGAAGATCCGGTTACCGGGTCCACGCACAGCATGCTGATCCCCTACTGGAGTGAAAGGCTGGGTAAGACGTCGCTTAACGCCCGCCAGGTGTCGTACCGCGGCGGGGATCTTCGCTGCGAGCTGAAGGGCGACCGTGTACTCATTGCCGGCCAGGCCACCCTGTACCTGAAAGGGCGGATCTTTTTACGCTAGCGGCTGCGCGATAAGTTAATACTATGAAGCAGCCTGGCAGGCCTGCGCTATGTTGACATTGAGTTACACAAATAAAGCAAGGAGCCTGCCATGTATTCCATTACCTCTGAATCTGCACGTCACCCGGACATTCTTAAGCTGATTGCGGCCCTCGACCGTTATCAGAGCGAACTCTATCCCGCCGAAAGCAACCATCTGCTCGATCTTTCAGAACTGCCCGCGACATCCCTTATCCTGATGATCGTCCGCGACCCGCAGCTTCAGGCCGTTGGCTGTGGAGCTATCGTGCTCAACGGCGACGGAACGGGGGAGATGAAGCGGGTTTATATCGATCCGGCCCATCGCGGGCAACATCTGGCTGAGAAGCTGCTGGCCGCGCTGGAAGATGAGGCCCTGAGCTGTCACTGCCATACCGTACGGCTGGAAACGGGCATCAAACAGCATGCCGCGATTCGTCTTTATGAACGAAGCGGCTACGATAGGCGTCCGGCGTTTGCCCCGTATGTGGACGATCCGCTCAGCCTGTTTATGGAGAAGGCGCTGGTTGAAGACGTTCGTTTAGCAGCGCTATAAACGCTTCCAGCTGGCGGGTCATCGCCCCGCGTCGCCACACCAGCCAGGTAGTGAGCCAGCGCCAGTTTTCCGCCAGCGGCCAGGCTTCAACCTGATGGTGGCCTGGCATACTTTCCAGCATTGAGCGCGGCATCAGCGCGATGCCCGCACCCGCGATGACGCAGGCGAGCATGCCGTGATAGGACTCCATCTCATGAATGCGTCCCGGCGCGGCTCTGTCTGCATGAAACCAGCTCTCCAGGTGTCGGCGATACGAGCAGTTTGCGCGAAAGGCATAAACATCGCTGCCGCTCACCTGCGCAGCGCGCGTTACCTCTGTCTGCCCGGCAGGGGTGACCAGCATCATTTCTTCCCGGTAGACCGGCATTCCCTCCAGCTCCGGGTGCGACAGCGGCCCGTCGACAAAGGCGGCGCTCAGGGTTCCCTCCAGTACGCCATCAATCATCGTCCCGGACGGCCCGGTAGAAAGGGCAAACTGGATGCGCGGATAGCGCTGGTTAAACTGCGCCAGCGTCTCAGGGATGCGCACGGCGGCGGTGCTCTCCAGCGCGCCGAGGGTAAACAGCCCCTGCGGCTCATCGCCCGCGACGACCATGCGCGCTTCATCCACCAGCGCCAGGATCTGCCTGCTGTAGCGCAGGAAGTTATGCCCGGCGGGAGATAAGCGTAAACGCTGGTTCTCACGAATAAACAGCTCCACGCCAAGATCGGCCTCCAGCTGGCGGATGCGGGTCGTCAGATTCGAAGGAACGCGATGCACCTTCTGCGCCGCCTGGGTGATGCTGCCCGTCAGCGCGACGGCGTTGAACATTTCAAGCTGGGTTAAGTCCATAGCATTCTCGTTTCGTGAATAAGGTGGTCAGTATTATTCATTTTTAAGAAATAGCAGAGTGAGCCACACTTAATCAACCGAAATGCGTGGAGAACATCATGAAATATTCATCTGCTACACATGCTCTGTCCGTTAACCCTGCAACGGGCGAAACGCTCGCCTCGTATCCGTGGGCGACGCAGGAAGAGGTTGAACGTGCCATCGCGCTGGCTGATGCGGGCTTTCGTCACTGGCGGTGCGAAAGCGTAGCCCACCGGGCGCAGAAGCTGCGCGATCTCGGCACCGCGCTGCGCGGTCGCGCGGAAGAGATGGCCCGGATGATGTCCCGCGAGATGGGAAAACCCATTCAGCAGGCGCGGGCGGAAGTGGCGAAATCAGCGGGCCTCTGCGACTGGTATGCCGAACATGGCCCGGCGATGCTGAATGCTGAACCCACGCAGGTCGAGAATAACAACGCGGTCATCGAGTATCGTCCGCTGGGGCCAATTCTGGCGGTGATGCCGTGGAACTTCCCGCTCTGGCAGGTGCTGCGCGGCGCGGTGCCGATCCTGCTGGCAGGTAACAGCTATCTGCTCAAACACGCGCCCAATGTGCTCGGCTCGGCGGAACTTATCGCGCAGATTTTTGCGGACGCCGGCTTCCCTGAAGGGGTATTCGGCTGGGTGAACGCCACCAATAACGGCGTAAGCCAGGCGATTAACGATCGTCGCATTGCGGCGGTAACCGTCACCGGCAGCGTGCGCGCCGGGGCAGCCATTGGCGCGCAGGCGGGGGCGGCGCTGAAAAAATGCGTTCTTGAGCTGGGGGGTTCTGACCCGTTCATCGTTCTCAACGATGCCGACCTGGATCTTGCCGTGAAGGCGGCGGTAGCAGGGCGCTACCAGAATACCGGGCAGGTGTGCGCGGCGGCCAAACGGTTCATTGTGGAAGAGGGTATTGCAGACACCTTTACCCGACGCTTCGTTGACGCCGTCGCCGCGTTAAAGATGGGCTCGCCGGATGAAGAAGAGAACTACCTTGGCCCGATGGCGCGCTATGATCTGCGCGATGAACTGCATCAGCAGGTGCAGGCGAGCCTGGCAGAAGGGGCAACGCTGCTGCTGGGGGGAGAGAAAATCAGCGCTGAGGGGAATTATTACGCGCCAACCGTGCTGGCGAACGTCACCCCATCGATGACGGCCTTCCGCCAGGAGCTGTTTGGTCCGGTCGCGGCCATTACCGTTGCGAAAGACGCGGCGCACGCCCTGACGCTTGCCAATGACAGCGACTTTGGCCTGTCTGCCACGGTCTTCACCGCCGACGCAGCGCTTGCGGATAAATTCTCTCGCGAGCTGGAGTGCGGCGGGGTGTTTATCAACGGATACAGCGCCAGCGACGCGCGCGTGGCCTTTGGTGGCGTGAAGAAAAGTGGCTTTGGCCGCGAGCTTTCCCATTTTGGTTTGCACGAGTTCTGTAATGTGCAGACGGTGTGGAAGGATCGCGTGTAATTTATTCGGCCCTCATCACGAGGGCCGTTGTCATTTATCTGCAATGGTTCTGTCATTTTCGTTTCGTAGACTCGCACGCGTCTAACGTCTTGTTACTGAAGAAAATTATGAACCTAACGCAAATTTTTCGCCGTATTGCGCAGCGTCTTATCCCTCGCCAGTTTGGCCTGCTGACGGGTATCTTTTGTATTATTGGCCTTTTCTCCGCGCTACAGCTCTCCTCATCCTTTCTGCTGAACGCCTCCCTGAAGGAAGCTCAGCGCAATGAACGGCAAAACCTGCTGGCGTATCAGCAGCAGAGCAAGCTGGATCTGGCGCGCGTCTCCCTGCTGGCGGCGAGCGATCTGCTCAACCGCTCCGGCGTCTGGTTTATGCAAGATAAAGAAACCGGCTCGGAAGGAAGCTGGCACAGCCTGATGGACGACGCACAAAAGTCGCTGGCGGTTTCTCAGCAGGCATGGAAAGCCTGGCTGGCGCTCAGCCCGCCAAAAGATGAGGCGCTGATTAACAGCTACCAGCTTTTCTACGATGCCATTAAGGAGCAATCGGAAGCGCTTGTCAGAACCAACTCGATTGATGCCTTTTTTGCCGTGCCGGCACAGGCGTTTCAGACCGACTTTAACGACAACTACGCGCGCTATCAGCAGGCCAGCGAGAAGCAGGCCATGCAGGGGCGTCAGGCTTTAATGGCGCAGCTCTCCGGTTTGCAAACGTTGTTCCTGCTGGCGCCGGTTCTGCTACTCGCCATCGCCGCAGCCGTCTGGTTCGGTATGTCCAGGTGGGTGATTACGCCGTTGCGTCGGCTTATTGCGCATATTAACCGGCTGGCCGCTGGAGATCTCTCCGGCACGCCGCCGGACGTGATGCGCTTTAACCGGGAGACGGGACAGCTTAGCGACAGCGTTGCCACCATGCAGCGCGGCCTGCAGCAACTGGTGACGCAGGTCAGCCACGCTACAGCCACGATGGTGGAGAACATTGGCACCCTCGCGGAGGGAAACCAGAAGCTGTACCAGCAGTCGGCGTGTCAGGCAAAGGAGCTGGAGAAGGTCACAGCGCATATCGCGGTGCTGGAAACCCACGTGGAAGGGAATACCGGCTATGCCCGCCTCGCCAGCTCGCGCGCGGATGAAGCGCGTCAGGCTGCCGTAGGAGGCGACCAGATGATGTCGACCGTGAATGCCTCCATGCGGGCGATCGTCGAGCGATCGTCAGAGATGCGCGGGATCGTGGCGATGATCGACAGCGTGGCGTTTCAGACTAACATTCTGGCGCTCAACGCCGCCATTGAGGCCGCCCATGCAGGAAACCAGGGGCGCGGGTTTGCCGTCGTCGCCCGGGAAGTCGGGCTCCTGGCGCGAAAGAGCAGCCACTCGACGCAGACCATTCAGGAGTTGATCAACCGCTCCGTGCAGGGCATTGAAGACGGCTCCCGCGCCGTGAATCTGATGGAAGAGAACCTGCAGCAGGTCACCGGTCTGGTGGGCAATTTAAGCAGTTTGCTGAATGAAATCTCGACCGCCACGCTCAGTCAGGGAGAAAGTATTCACCAGATGACGCGCCAGCTTCAGGCGCTGAATCAGGTCTCGCGCCAGACGGATCTGCTGGTTTCTGACGCCTCGGAGGCCTCTGAACGCCTGCAAAAGCAGTCCGATCTTTTATTGCAGGCCGTTTCGCGTTTTCGTCTTAGCGCCTGACGCAATACATTAGCCTCTGTTATACTCGCAGCCCGTTTTAGCCTGAGGGCAAGGAGCAAAGAGTGGCTGCGGTCATCCATAATGAGATGCTGGACGAGATTCTGGCGCAGGTTCGTCCGTTATTAGGAAAGGGGAAGGTGGCCGACTACATTCCGGCCCTTGCCTCGGTGAGCGGGAATAAGCTGGGCATCGCTATCTGTACCATAGACGGACAGCGATACCAGGCAGGCGATGCCACTGAACGCTTTTCTATTCAGTCTATTTCTAAAGTGCTGAGTCTGGTCGCGGCGATGCGCCAGTATGAGGAAGAAGAGATCTGGCAGCGCGTGGGAAAAGATCCGTCCGGTCAGCCCTTTAACTCACTGCTTCAGCTCGAAATCGAGCAGGGTAAACCGCGTAACCCCTTTATCAACGCCGGGGCGCTGGTGGTCTGCGATATGCTGCAAAGCCGCCTTAGCGCACCGCGTCAGCGAATGCTTGAGATTGTTCGTCAGCTTTCTGGCGTGGACGATATTGCCTATGATTCGGTGGTGGCGCGCTCGGAGTTTGAACACTCGGCCCGCAACGCGGCTATCGCCTGGCTGATGAAATCCTTCGGCAATTTCCACAATGACGTGGCGACCGTGCTGCAAAACTACTTCCATTACTGCGCCCTGAAGATGAACTGCGTTGAGCTGGCTCAGACGTTTCTGTTCCTTGCGCACCAGGGGCACGCGCCGCACCTCGATCAGGAGGTGGTTTCCCCGCTTCAGGCGCGTCAGGTTAACGCCCTGATGGCTACCAGCGGCATGTATCAGAACGCCGGGGAGTTTGCCTGGCGGGTTGGCCTTCCGGCCAAATCGGGCGTTGGCGGCGGGGTGGTGGCGATAGTGCCGCATGAAATGGCGATTGCCGTCTGGAGCCCGGAGCTGGATGAAACGGGAAATTCACTTGCCGGCGTGGCGGTTCTGGAGAAGCTGACCCAGCGCCTGGGACGTTCTGTATACTGATGTCTGACCTGGATCCCCTTTTTTCCCGCCTGGCGCGATCGACGTTTCGCTCGCGCTTCCGTTTAGGCAATAAGGAACGACAGTACTGCTGGGACAAAGGCCCCGAAACCATTGACCAGCATGCCGCCGATTTTGTCGCTAAACGCCTTGCACCCGCGCAACCCGCAAACGACGGCAAGCAGACGCCCATGCGTGGCCACCCGGTGTTTATCGCCCAGCATGCCACCGCGACCTGCTGCCGGGGCTGTCTGGCAAAATGGCATAACATTCCCCAGGGCGTGCAGCTGAGCGCGCAGCAGCAACATTATATCGTCAGCGTGATCCACCGCTGGCTGGTGATACAGATGAACGCCTAAAAATGATATTTAATGCGTTCTGCGCTTACCGCCTGCAGCCTCGTACCCGGCTGGCGGACGAGCAAATCGTCATAACGCATTGACGTGAAATGGATAGCGGCTTAACAGGACGTCGAACGCTGACAATGTCTCGGTTTAAGCTACGCTTTGAGTAACGCTTTACGTCAGGAGACATTATGAAAGCACCTGCAACACCTGAAAATGAAATTGACAGACTTAACGCGCTGCGCGAATCGGGTCTGCTTGAGATTGACAGTTCCCCGGCGTTTGACCGCTTAACGCGTCTGGCAAAACGCTTTTTCCAGGTACCGCTGGCCATGGTCAACCTTATTGATGAGCATACGCTGATCGTTAAGTCGGCGGATGGGCAGGCACCCGATTCCGTTCCGCGCAACATCTCTTTTTGTGGCCATACCATCCTCACCGAAGCACCGCTGATCGTCGGGGATATGCTTCAGGACGATCGTTTTGCGGATAACCCGCTGGTGGCCGGCGAACCTCGCGTGCGGTTTTACGCAGGCTTTCCGCTGCGTTTACGCAACGGCGCAAGCGTTGGCTCGCTTTGCCTGATTGACTACGCACCGCGGGAGTTCTCAGCGACCGATCTCGCCGTGCTGGGGGATTTGGGCGCGCTGGCTGAAGATGAGTTTGCGGCAATCAGCGCGGCGACCACGGATGAATTGACCGGATTATTCAACCGACGGGGCTTTAACCAGCTCGTGCGGTTCACGCTCTCCATCGCCCGACGCCGGGCCGAGCCGTTAACGCTCGGCTGGCTGGATCTGGATCGTTTCAAGGAGATTAACGATCGCTACGGGCACGAAGAGGGAGATAAGGCGTTAAAGACCATGGCGCAGCTGATGCGCGCCTCTTTCCGCGAAGCGGATATGCTGGTTCGTTTTGGTGGCGATGAGTTTGCCGTGCTGTTTGCTGATACGGATGAGAAGGGCGCGTGGATTGCCATGCAGTATCTCGCCGAGCAGGTCGAAAACTACAATGCACGCAAGCTACATCCGTGGTCGCTTCTGTTCTCCTGGGGGCTGAGCGAATTCGATCATAACGGCAACGACCTGCAGCAGTGGCTCAAAGATGCCGATGAAAAAATGTATGCCATGAAGCAGCAGCGGCAGCGGGCCAGATGACATAACAAAAGCGTATGACCGTTCCGTTTGCGTTAATAAAATGTTAAATGCAAAGTGAGGGTATTCATCCTAAGGACAAAAAAATGAATACCTCACTGCAAATCAAAAACCTCACCCGCGACGACATTCTCACCTATCTTGATGCGCTGGCCGGGATCCTCGAAAACTGCGTAAACGGCGGCGCATCCGTCAGCTTTATGCTGCCCTTTAACCTGGAGAAGGCCCGTTCATTCTGGCTCGGCATAGCTGACAGCGTAGGGCGCAACGAGCGCATGGTGCTGGCCAGTATTGATCCGCAGGAGGGCGTCATTGGCACGGTGCAACTGATTACCGACCAGCCGGAAAACCAGCCGCACCGTGCGGACGTGGCAAAGCTGCTGGTTCATGAAAAAGCGCGTCGAAAAGGGGCCGCAATGGCGCTGATGGAAGCGCTGGAAGCTGAGGCCCAGGCCAGAAACATTTCGGTTCTGGTGCTCGATACCTCCACCGGCAGCGGCGCCGAAACCTTCTACCAGCGTGCCGGCTGGCAAAAGGTTGGTGAGATCCCGCGCTACGCGCTGATGCCGGACGGCGCTATGACGGCCACGTCGGTGTTCTATAAATTCTTATAATTTTTTCACAACCACGCCGGGGATTGATCGAAACAGGGTTTCTGGTCGTAAAGTTTTGATAAGTTATCGTACCAATCTTATCAGGCTGTATGACTAATCATAAAAGGAACCCTCTTGTGAACACGCTCAACCGTCGTGATTTTCCCGGTGCGCAGTATCCCGAACGCATTATTCAGTTTGGCGAAGGCAATTTCCTGCGTGCGTTTGTCGACTGGCAAATTGACCTTTTGAATGAACATACCGATCTCAACGCCGGTGTGGTTATCGTTCGTCCTATTCAGAGCGACTTCCCCCCGTCGCTGAACACGCAGGATGGGTTGTACACCACCATCATTCGTGGCCTGAATGAGCAGGGCGAAGAGGTGAGTGAAGCCCGACTTATCCGCTCTGTTAACCGTGAAATCAGCGTCTACGACGATTACGACGCCTTTCTGAAACTGGCACACAGCCCGGATATGCGCTTTGTTTTCTCGAACACCACCGAAGCCGGAATCAGCTATCACGCGGGGGATAAATTCGACGATGCGCCTGCCGTCAGCTACCCGGCGAAGCTAACGCGCCTGCTGTTTGAGCGCTTTAGCCACTTTAACGGCGCGCCTGACAAGGGCTGGGTTATCATTCCGTGTGAACTGATTGACTACAACGGTGACGCATTGCGTGAACTTGTGTTGCGCTATGCCCAGGAGTGGGCGCTGCCTGCCGCCTTTATCCAGTGGCTGAACGAGTCAAACCATTTCTGCTCAACGCTGGTTGACCGTATCGTGACCGGTTACCCGCGGGATGAAGTGGACACGCTAGAGGCTGAGCTGGGTTATCACGATGGGTTCCTTGACACGGCTGAACACTTTTATCTGTTTGTCATTCAGGGGCCAGCCTCGCTGGCTGGTGAACTGCGCCTGGATAAGTACCCGTTAAACGTGCTGATTGTCGACGACATCAAGCCCTATAAAGAGCGTAAAGTCGCCATTCTTAACGGTGCGCACACGGCGCTGGTACCGGTGGCCTATCAGGCCGGGCTGGATACGGTTGGCGAGGCGATGAATGATGAAGACGTGTGCGCTTTCGTCGAAAAAGCAATTTATGAGGAAATTATTCCGGTTCTCGATTTGCCCCGCGACGAACTGGAGTCGTTCGCCAGCGCGGTAACGGGGCGTTTTCGAAATCCCTACATCAGACACCAGCTGCTTTCCATCGCGCTCAACGGCATGACCAAGTATCGCACGCGTATTCTTCCGCAGCTGCTGGCAGGGCAGAAGGTCTCAGGTCAACTGCCAGCGCGTCTGACGTTTGCGTTAGCGGCACTGATCGCATTTTATCGCGCGGAGCGTAACGGAGAGAACTATCCGGTGCAGGATGATGCGTTCTGGCTGGAACGTTATCAACAGCTATGGGCGCAGCATCGCGATAATCAGCTCGCTACCCGCGAACTGGTGCACGCCGTGCTGAGCGTAAAAGCGCACTGGGAGCAGGACCTGACGAAGGTGGACGGTCTGGTTGATCAGGTGACGCGGGATCTTGATGCCATTCTGCTGAAGGGCATGCGCGCAGCGGTGAAGCCGCTTTGCTAATTACGTGACCCGGCTTCGGCCGGGTTTAAACAGGCATTATTTTAGTTACAACATGCTATTTGCCCTGTTTTTAAAATCAAATGCAGCACCGTGCGGTTTTCATTCTTCAGGTGAGAGAATGCAATGTTCCGTTAACATGCTTGCAACCGTGATGGGGATCACGTTTAATAGCCACGCTCTTTTCTTGCCTGAAACTCACTATGATTGTTCGTCCTAAACAGCACTGGCTACAACTGATTTTTGTCTGGCACGGTTCGGTACTCCCCAAAATCTATACCCGACTGCTGCTCAACTTCCTGCTTTCTATCGCCGTTATCCTGATGCTGCCGTGGTATACCTCGCTGGGCATAAAATTTACCGTGGCGCCATTTAGCATTCTCGGCGTGGCGATCGCAATCTTTCTTGGTTTCAGAAACAACGCCTGCTATTCACGCTACGTTGAGGCTCGCCAGCTGTGGGGGCAACTGATGATAGCGGCACGCTCGCTGTTTCGCGAGGTAAAAAACACCTTGCCGGACGATAAGCACCTGGGAGAATTTGTCCGCCTGCAGATCGCCTTTGCCAACTGCCTGCGCATGACCCTGCGTCGGGAAATGAACGCTGACCAGCTCTCTCGCTATCTTGCCCCGGACGTTTTAGCTCAGGTAATGGGCGCCAACTCGCCGGCGAACCGTATTTTGCTGGTCATGGGGGAGTGGCTGGCCGTGCGGCGGCGTAACGGGCAGCTTTCGGACATCCTGTTCCACAGCCTGAACAACCGCCTGAACGATATGTCCATCGTCCTTTCCGGCTGTGAACGGATTGCGACAACGCCAGTGCCGTTTGCCTATACGCTGATTTTGCACCGCACGGTGTATCTGTTCTGCATCATGCTGCCGTTCGCGCTGGTTGTGGATCTGCACTACATGACGCCGTTTGTCTCGGCGCTGATCTCATACACCTTTATCTCGCTGGACACCCTGGCGGAAGAGCTGGAAGACCCGTTTGGCACAGAAGATAACGACCTTCCGCTGGACGCCATCTGCAACATGATGGAACGCGATCTGCTGCAGATGAACGATGAAGAGAACATTCCGGAAAGGCTGATGCCGGATAAGTACTATCAGCTGACCTGATGGGCGTTCCACTCGTCGCGGGTGATCTCCCACAGTTCGGAGTCCAATATCCCGCTGACGTAGGCTTTCTTTTCCGTTCTGATGAGCCGCATGCCGCTGCTGTCTGAAATACGACGGGAGCGGCTGTTCGCGGCGGCCTTCGGCGCCCGTAAAACGGGTTTGTTGAGCGTATTAAACCAGTAATCCGTCGCGGCAATGCTGGCCTCACGCATATATCCCTGTCCCTGAAACTCCTGCGCCAGCCAGAATCCGCGGTTATTATCGTCAACATCGTACAGACAGATAATCCCCATCAACGCATCCGGCACCTCACGACGGCGGATGCTCCAGATCCAGGCTATCCCTTTTGCCATATCCGGCAGCGCGACGTTATTCACATAGTTTTCCGCGCCATTTTCCGGGTAGGGCCAGGGCACGGAAGAGACCAAATAGCGGACGATCTCCCAGCGCGGATACAGCTTTTGAATCTGAACCGCATCTTCGGCGACCAGCGGTTTCAGCAGGAGACGTTCTGTCGTGAGGGTCGGTATTGTCATCTGCGGATCTCCTTATTTAAGCGTTATGTTTTTGTTTGCGTTCTGGTATTTTCATCTCTATCACATTCTGGTGAGGCGTGCTGTGGTTATTCACTACCAGAAATGGAACTATCATCACTCGCGTATGGCGGGGGCTGATTTACGCTGTTTTGAAATGGCAATCGACTTGTAATGTGAGGAACGCATGGCTGTCACGGTAAGACCTCTACGCGAAGACGACTATCCCCAGTGGCGACCGCTGTGGGATGGCTATACCCATTTTTATGATTGCTACCTCGAGGAGTCCGTTACCGCATCGACATGGGAAAGGGCGCTCTCAACGCATTCACCGATGTTCTGTCGGGTTGTAGAGAAAGACGCAAAGGTCATCGGTTTCGCAATGTGTGTTCTGCACGAAGGAACCTGGTCAACCGCGCCCATCTGCTACCTGGAAGATCTGTTTGTTGATGCAGCCGAGCGCGGCGCGGGAGCGGGTAAGGCGTTGATTGATGCCTTGATAGCGGAAGGCAAGCGCGAAGGGTGGTCAAAGCTCTACTGGGTTACCCGGGAGAACAATCCGGCACGTAAACTCTACGATCGATACGGTGACGCTGACGATTACGTCCGCTATCGTCTCTCCCTTTAAGGCAAAAATGCCTGTGTTTGTATCACACTGTATCCGTGTTCCAGATACATACACAGGCTTGCAATAAACGCGTTTCCGCACATATCCGCTATACATTGAACTGTTGTTATATCCCCGTGAATTGTACTCAACCGGAGATACCAACATGTTCAGCAAACTCGCTTATTCAACGCTTGCTCTCACCGTTTCCCTTGGCACCGTCATGTCATGTCAGGCCGAAGTCACCGGCACTAACTTAGCGGCGGCTTTCGATCGTCCACAGCAAATTAACGCCGGCGATCTTAACGTCGGGTATGTCGACATTGGTCCTAAAGACGGCCAACCGGTCATTCTGTTACACGGCTGGCCCTACGATATTCACAGCTACGCTGAAGTCGCGCCTGCGCTGGCGGCAAAAGGCTACCGCGTGATTGTGCCTTCTCTGCGCGGCTACGGCACTACGCGCTTCCTGTCGGCAAAAACGCTGCGCAACGGCCAGCCTTCCGCGATGGCGAAAGATATCGTGAACCTGATGGACGCCCTGAATATCAAGCAGGCGGTGTTTGCAGGCTATGACTGGGGTGCCCGTACGGCCGATATCGTTGCGGCGCTGTGGCCAGAGCGCGTTAAGTCGCTCGTTTCGGTAAGCGGTTATCTCATCAGCAGCCAGCAGATTGGTAAACAGCCGTTGCCGCCAAAAGCGGAGCAGCAGTGGTGGTATCAGTTCTATTTCGCCACCGAGCGCGGCGCTGAAGGCTATGCCAAAAACACGCATGACTTCGCTCGTTTGATCTGGTCTCAGGCCTCACCTGACTGGAAATTTAGCGACGCTGTCTTTAACGCCAGCGCCAAATCCCTTGATAACCCGGATCACGTTGCGGTAACGCTCAGCAACTATCGCTGGCGCTTAGGGCTGGAAAAAGGCGAGCGCAAATACGACGCCTACGAGCAAAAACTGGCCACGCTGCCGAATATCACCGTTCCGACGATCACCATCGAAGGTGGAAACAACGGGGCGCCGCATCCGGCACCGCAGGCCTACGCGGGTAAATTCACCGGTAAGTATGAACACCGTACCTTCGGCGCAACCGTGGGGCACAATCCGCCTCAGGAAGATCCGCAGGATTTCGTCAAGGCAGTTGTTGACGCTGACAAACTCTGAAATGTGCTATTTTCAGTACGTTACCCTTCGGTCTGGAGATTTCGGTGGAGCATATTGATCATATCCTTGTCGTCGATGACGACAGGGATATTCGTGAACTGATTATCGACTATCTCGTTAAGTCCGGTTATCGCGCCTCCGGCGCGGCAAACGGCAAAGAGATGCGCGTCGTGCTGGAGAAGCAGCATATCGACCTGGTGGTGCTGGACGTTATGATGCCCGGCGACGACGGGCTTACGCTGTGCCGGCAATTACGCGTCGGGAAATATAAAGATCTGCCCATCCTGATGCTGACGGCGCGCAACGAGGAGACGGACAGGATCCTGGGTCTGGAAATGGGAGCCGACGATTACGTCGTAAAGCCTTTCGTCGCGCGAGAATTGCTGGCGCGTATCAAAGCGATTTTACGCCGTTTTCGCACGATGCCGCCCAATTTACAGGTGACGGAAGCAGGGCGGCTGGTGACGTTCGGCGAATGGCAGCTCGATACCGTTGCCCGCCACCTGATCGACCCGGAAGGGGTGATTGTGGCGCTCAGCGGGGCGGAGTATCGCCTGCTGCGCGTTTTCCTTGACCACCCGCAGAGGGTGCTGACCCGCGATCAGCTGCTCAACCTGACGCAGGGGCGTGACGCCGAGCTTTTTGAACGCTCAATCGACCTGCTGGTTAGCCGGGTTCGCCAGCGTCTGAATGAAGATGCCCGTACGCCCGCGTATATTAAAACCGTGCGCAGCGAGGGCTATGTGTTTACCATGCCGGTCACCATCAAAGAGGCTAACGAATGACGCTCTGGCCACGCTCGCTGCTGGCCCGCTTGCTGATCGTCGTGCTGCCCGGCCTGTTGCTCGCCAATGCCCTGAGCCTGACGCTGGTCATGATAGAGCGAATGCACAGCGCCCGAACGGTGATGCTCGGTAATCTGGAATACGATGTCGCGACCAGCGTGGCTATTTTAGACCGCTTACCCGCCAGCGAGCGCGCGGCCTGGTTGCCGCGCCTTGAACGGGGTAACTACCGCTATATTCTGGGACCGGGAGAGCCTGGCAACGCGCCGACGGACAAGCGCTCCCGGGACGCCATCCGAACCTTAAAAGCGACGCTTGCGGAACAGTACCCGCTAAGTTTCACCGCCGTTCCCGGCGCCATTTCACATATCCAGGCGCATCTCACGCTACATGATGGCGCACCGCTGACCATTGACCTGATCCCTCGGATGCCGCCGGTCGCCAGCTGGCTGCCCGTTGTTCTTATTCTGCAGCTGCTCGTGCTGGCTGCCTGCTCCTGGATCGCCGTACGCCAGGTGATACGGCCTTTTTCACAGTTTACCCGCGCGGTAGACTCCCTGGACCCGGCTGCCAATTCGCCAATGACGGAAAAGGGGCCGGTCGAGGTGCAGCGGGCAGCACATGCCTTCAACGCGATGCAGGCGCGCATTCAGTCCTATCTCAGGGAGCGGGCGCAGATCCTGGCATCCATATCGCACGATCTCCAGACGCCCATTACCCGCATGAAGCTTCGTGTTGAAATGGCGGATCAGCCTGACCTGCGCGACAAGCTCTTAAACGACCTTGATAATATGTCTCGTCTGGTGCGTGAGGGTATTGCGTATGCCCGGTCATCAGAATCACTGGAAGAGACCTCGCTGAAGCTGGAGCTTAACGCCTGGATAAACAGCATCGCCTGCGATTATCAGGACATCGGTAAAAACGTGCAGTTTCAGGCAGGCGAAAACCGTTTGCCCATCGTCACGCGTCCACAGGCGCTGCGCCGGGTGATGACCAACCTGCTGGATAACGCCCTGAAATTTGGCGACTATGCCACCATTAGCATTGATGACTCGACTGCCGGAGAGGTGGTGATTCACATCATAGACGGCGGGCCTGGGATACCAGATGCCGAGCTGGAGGCGGTATTACAGCCGTTTTATCGGATAGAAACATCACGCAACCGCGACACCGGCGGAACGGGCCTTGGCCTGGCGATCGCAGCGCAGCTCACCGCTCAGCTGGACGGAAAGCTAAAGCTGGAGAACCGCGCAGAGGGCGGGCTGGACGTTTCGATTACTCTCCCGCGCCTTTAATTGTACGGTTCTGTATCTCCCCGCGTGGCCGATACAGAGCGAGACAAAAACCCACGCTTTTACACATATCCTGAACACATCCGCACGATGAAATAGCCTCACTGCAGCGGCGCAGGACTTGTATTGTGAGGTGTCTATGTTTCTGATAATTGCTTTCCTGGGCGGGATGATAAGCCTGCTCAGTCCATGTACGCTCCCGGTAATTCCTCTCCTGTTCGCCGGTTTTCAGGGGCAGCGGCGACATATCCTGGCGCTGCTCGCGGGGATGATCGTCATGTTCACCCTGGTGGCGATGGTCGTCACCGTCGCCAGCGAGTGGATAGCAGAGGCAACTATTGTCGGGCGCTGGATCGCGCTTATCGTCCTGGCTACGGCCGCGCTGGCCTTAATTTTTCCGGCCTTTGCCCAGCGTATCGCCGGGCCGGCAGTCAGCGCGGGAAATGTCCTCAACACCCGAAGCGGGCAAACGCGTGGTATGGCATCGGCTTTTCTGGCCGGCCTTGCCGTCGGGCTGCTCTGGTCTCCCTGCGCGGGACCGATTCTGGGCGCCATTTTCAGCATCAATATTGCCGGACACTCGGCCATTGCCACAGGAGCCTTGCTGGCCGCCTATGGTAGCGGCTGCGCGCTGATGCTGGGCCTGCTCGTTTTCGGAGGCCGCACGCTGATGGCGCCGCTGAGAGCAAGATCGGCGCTGATGGAAAAATTACGTCAGGCGGCAGGCGTGGTGATGTTAGCGGCCGTCGTCTTCAACGCAACGGGGATGACGTCTGTTCTGCAAGGCGCAAACGGCGTCGCGAATCGTCTTGAAACCGCGCTGCTGAATCTGGCAAAGCCCGCCGCGCAACCGGCGAAGCTTCAACCGGTCGTCATGACCGAGCCCAGCAGCCAGCTGCCTTCATTAAGCGGTGGAACAGGGTGGGTAAATGGTGACCCTGTCACGTCTGAATCGTTGCGCGGGAAGGTGGTTCTGATCGATTTCTGGACCTGGGACTGCATTAACTGCCAGCATACGCTTCCGCACGTGCGCGACTGGGCAACAAAATACCAGTCTCAGGGCCTGGTCGTCATAGGGGTACACACGCCTGAATACCCCTGGGAGAAACCGATCGCCTCGGTGAAAAACGCGGTAAATAAATGGCAGCTGCCGTACCGGGTTGTGACGGACAACAACTATCAGATCTGGAACGCTTTTGGCAACCAGTACTGGCCCGCGCACTACTATTTCGATGCTAAAGGTCAGCTACGCTATACCTCGTTTGGCGAAGGGAATTATGAGCAGCAGGAAAAGATTATCCAGCAGCTGCTCAAAGAGGCCCGTTCATAGCGCCGTTCAGGGCTGACGCTGGGCAACCATAAACAGTCGAGGAAAAGCCAGCAGTATCTGCCCGTTTTCCTGGAGCGGATACTGCTCTTCCAGCAGTTCATGGTAGCGTTTCAGGAAACGTTGCTGCTCACTCTCGTTCAGTTCCTGGAGCCACGGGCGCAAACCGGTCGCGCTGACCCAGTCAATAATGGCCTGGTGCGAACTCATTTTATGGAAATAGGTTGTCCGCCAGATATCCACATCGCAGCCGGCCTCCGACAGGATATCGTAATAGGCATGCACGCCAGGCAGCGGCTCGCGGCCACGGTCCGGGTAGCCTTGCTCCAGCGCCACTTCACGCATCGCCACATGCGTGGGCTCAAGCCAGTTGTCCGGCATCTGGATCGCCAGCACGCCATTGAGCGTGAGCAGTGACGCCAGATGCGGCAGGAGATCGTAATGGTCAGGTATCCACTGTAGGGATGCGTTCGCATAGATGAGGTTCAACGGCTGGCCAGGCCTGAACTGGCGGATATCGGCCTCAACGAACTGACAGTCGGGCAGTGCCTTGCGCGCCTCTTCCAGCATAGCCGGTGAGTTATCGGCGCCGACAATCTGCGCTTTTGGCCAGCGATGCTGCAACAGCGCGGTGCTGTTTCCCGGCCCGCAGCCCAAATCGGCAATGGTGGCAACGTCACTCAGGGGAATTCTGGCAAGCAGCTCGGCGGCAGGGCGCGTTCGTTCAGCGCCGTATTGCAGATAAAGCGAGGGGTTCCAGTCGGCCATCTTCAGATCTCCGTTTTGCGTGTTTCAGCAAGGATAGCACAGGCCGACACCTGCACCGGGACAGGCGTCGGGCGAGCGGCAGTTTACAGAATGCCTTTCAGTGCAATATGGTAGAGCAGCATGATGGTTTTTCCGTCGACGATTTTGCCCGTATCAATTCCCCGCAATGCCTCTTCAAAGGGCATTTCCAGCACGTCGATATCTTCTCCCTCCGCTTTGATACCGCCGCCTGCGCTGGTTTTGTCCTTCGGCTGATACTCGGCAATATAGAAATAGAGTTTCTCCGTGACGGAGCCTGGGCTCATGTAGGCTTCAAAGATTTTCTGCACGCTCGACACGTTAAACCCGGTCTCTTCTTCCGCCTCTGCTTTAATGCGGCTTTCCGGATCCATGTTATCAAGCAGGCCGGCCGCCGCCTCAATCAGATTGTCTTCATGGCCATTTATGAAGACCGGGAAGCGGAACTGGCGGGTCAGAATCACCGTTTTTTGGTCACGGTTGTAGAGCAGGATCGTGGCGCCGTTCCCCCGGTCATAAACTTCACGCGTTTGCCGCTGCCATTCGCCATCGCGTCTTTGCAGGTCAAAGGTATATTTTTTAAGTAAGTACCAGTTATCGGACAGGGTTTCACTGTCAATGATGCGCACATCTGCACGTTTTGATTGCACGTTTCGTCCTCCTTACGTAGAGTAACTATCAATACCAGCACTATCGTGCATTTTCAAGATTAAACATGCAACATCAGGAATACAGCATGCTCACCAGTCAGCGAAAACAGTTGATCCTTGAAAAGCTCGGCGCCGAAGGACAGGTCCAGTCAAAAGCACTTAGCGTTCTCTTCGACGTCTCTGAAGACACCATCCGACGCGATTTGCGCGAGCTGGCGGCAGAAGGGCGTTTACAGCGGGTTCACGGCGGCGCGCTGCCGTCGTCCTCCGCTACTGTGCCTTTCGCGGAACGACAGTCCGTTAAAATGGATGCCAAAAGAAAGGTGGCGCAGAAGGGGGCGCAGCTGATTTCTTCGGGCCAGGTGGTGATCGTTGACGGTGGAACGACCACCTCAGAATTGATCGCCTTTTTACCGCGTAACCTGCGTATTACCGTGGTGACGCACAGTCCGAGCATTGCCCTGGGGCTTGTTAATCATCCTTCCATCGAGGTGATTCTGATCGGCGGCCGTTTGTATAAACACTCGATTGTCGCCGTCGGCGCGGCGGCCATCGAAGGTATCGAAAACATTCATGCGGATCTGTTCTTTATGGGCGTGACCGGTATCCATCCGGAAGCAGGGCTGACGACCGGAGATTTCGAAGAGGCGTGCATCAAACGTGCATTTTCCGGCAGAGCCGCCGAGACGGTTGTCCTGGCGTCGCCGGAAAAAATAAATACGGCGTCATCATTTGTTATTGGCGATGTGGCGCTGGCGAATACGATTGTCGTCGAAGGCGATACCGACCGCGGCTGGGTCAATGCGGTATCGGAAAAAGGGGTATCGGTCGTATTGGCCTGAGCGTGAGCCAGCCAGAAAACTGGCTGGCGCGGGTACTCGCAAGCGGGTGAAATTAAGTTATCTTTCTTCGGGGGCATGGCATACCGCTTCGATATTATGACCATCAGGGGCAATGACAAATGCGGCATAGTAATTTTTACCGTAGGAGCGCAATCCCGGTGCGCCATTGTCGCGTCCGCCTGCGCGCAGCGCGGCATGGTAAAAGTCATCAACCTGCTGGCGTGTCGTGGCCATAAAGGCCAGATGAAGCGGAGCGGGTTTATCATTCGACTGAAAAAGGCAAAGAGAAACATCGCCGGAACTCATTTCGACGCCATAGTCAGGAGAGCCTTCATCGACGAGTTCGACACCGAGCGGTTGAAGCGACATGAGGAAGAAGGTTTTACTTTTCTCATAATCGCTGACGCCGAATTTTACATGATCAAACATTATGGACTCCTCAAAAGTGATGGTGAAATGAGAAGTATAGAAAGAGAGTGGAGTCCAACACGATCAAGGGGTTGCGAATGTGACCGATATCAATACTCGCTACACAACAGACCGTTTACTCCCTACGAATGTCCAACGCAGATAATCATAGAGCCAGTTAAAAAGCATCGTGTATGGCAGGAAAAACAGTACAAGGCCAATCTCAACAAAAAATGCCTCCGCGATCGTTAAATTCAGCATGAACATTGCCACAGGGATTAAGGAGATGATAAGGCCCGTTTCAAACCCAACTGCATGGATGGCGCGAACGAGAAACGTTCGTTGGAACTGATGTTTTTTCTGCAGGGAGTCAAAGAGCTTATTGAAGACAAAATTCCAGACCGTTGCGGTAAGCGCAGATATCACCGACAACGAACCCGACTGGAGTACCGAAACGTTCATCAGCCACGCAAGAGACAGAGCGATGATAACGTTGGCCGTCACTTCAAAAATGACAGCGTGGAAAATCCTTTCTTTGAAGCTTTTATTGAGTTCGATTTCCATAAGTCTACAGCAGCGGTGGTCAAAGCCAGGAGTATATCAAACGTCTTTTAACATTGGATAAACGTAGAAGTTGGATTTCACTAGCTATCAATGAATCGGGGCAATCACAACCGTAGAAAGGCAGATTTTGACTGGCATTACATTGGTGCGCATAATGTATATTATGTTAAATAAGAATATTGCCGTGCCTCAGGAGGTATCCCTCCTCAGTCTTGAGGATTCACCGTTGGCCACGCAGTTTAGAAGGAACACAGAATGAAGTATGTGAATCTGGGTCGTAGCGGTTTGCAAGTCTCCCGTCTTTGTCTCGGTTGTATGAGCTATGGTGAACCTGAACGCTTGCCTCAACCCTGGTCCCTGGATGAAAAGGCGTCACGTCCGCTCATTCGTCAGGCGCTTGAAGCGGGCATTAATTTTTTTGATACCGCGAATATCTACTCGGGCGGAAGTTCTGAAGAGATCACTGGAAAAGCGCTGAGAGAAATGGCCAGACGCGATGAGATCGTTGTGGCGACAAAGACCTTCTTTCCGTGGCGCAACTCCCCCAATACCGGGTTTCTTTCCCGCAAGGCCATTTTTCAGTCTATTGACGATAGCCTGATGCGCTTAGGCATGGATTACGTGGATCTCTTTCAGATTCACCGCTTTGACCACTCCACGCCTGTTGAAGAGACCATGGAGGCTCTGCATGACCTCGTTAAATCAGGAAAAGTACGTTACATCGGCGCATCATCTATGGAAGCCTGGCGCTTTGCAAAAATGCAGCATACGGCAGAGCGTAACGGCTGGACCCGATTTATTACAATGCAACCGCAATACAACCTGCTTTACCGGGAAGAAGAGCGCGAGATGCTGCCCCTGTGTGAAGACCAGGGCGTTGGTGTGATCCCCTGGAGTCCGATGGCACGCGGCAGGCTCACGCGCGACTGGAGTGTCACGTCCCGACGAACGCAAAACGATGCCTTTGCGTTAAAAATGTATGAGAACGCAGCCCTTCTGGATAAGCCCGTTATTGATGTTGTTGCCAGCATTGCTGAAAAGCACGATGTGCCAAGAGCCCATGTTGCAATTGCCTGGTTGCTATCAAAAACGGTCATCACAGCACCGATCATCGGCGCGACGAAACCAGAACATCTTTCCACGGCTATCAGCGCGCTGGACTTTTCACTTAGCGATGCCGAAATCATGGAACTCGAGGCACGCTATCTGCCGCACCCCGTCGACGGGATCATTCCCCCGCTTCCGGATACGCCACCTTCACTCACGCTGCCTTCAGCAATACAGGACTGTTAATGCCCTACCCTGGCCCGGCGTTGGTTCGGTTCCGCTGTTGGTGACAATGAACAACTCTTGATGTCCGGGTCGGATCGCGAGACAGGGAGACTTTACCTACAGTCTCCCTGTGACAGTAAGTATAAAGGTGGCCATCACCGTTTAACTTTTATCAAACTGACTTTCGGTAAACGGATCTGCGCGACCACCCTGCAATGGGATCCTGGCAAGCGCTGCATCGATTTCGCGTAACTCGTTGTCCGTCAACCGGACTTGCGGTGCACCGCTATTTTCTATCAGGTGCGGATATTGCGTCGTACCCGGGATGGGGACAATCCATGGCCGTTGTGCCATCACCCATGCCAGCGCGAACTGAACCGGAGTGGTGTTTTTGCGGCGGGCCCAGGATTGCGCAAATTCAAGCAGTACCATGTTTTTGGCCAGGGCATCGGGCTGGAAGCGTGGCAGGTTATGCCGCCGATCTGTGCTGTCGAACCGCTGATCTGGATTGACTGCCCCGGCAAGGAAACTCCGGGCGGTCGGGCAGTAAGGTACAAAGCCGATACCCAGCTCTTCGAGCGTTGGAAATATCCGCGTCTCCGGTTCACGCCACCACATGGCATACTCACTCTGTACTGCAGTCACAGGGAATACCGCATGTGCGCGGCGGATTGTCCTGGCACTCGCTTCCGACAATCCCCAGTGTTTCACTTTACCCTCCTGTATCAACGCCTTCACGGTTTCCGCCACATCCTCAATCGGCACATTCGGATCGGGGCGATGCTGATAAAGAAGATCGATGTGGTCCGTTTTCAGACGCTTCAGCGAGCCTTCTACGGCACGGCGAATATGGTCAGGATGGCTGTTAAGGGAGGTTGGCTTCCCCTCCTCCACGCCGAAACCGAACTTAGTGGCAATCACCACACGATCGCGAACGGGGGCCAGTGCTTCCCCGACAAATTCTTCACTGAGATGGGGGCCATACACCTCGGCAGTATCAAAGAACGTGATGCCTTGTTCGAAGGCGGCCCGGATGAGCGAAACCATGGCTTTACGATCGCGCGGACCACCGCCGTAATACCCCACCATAGGCAGACACCCGAGTCCCATACTTGAAACCTCCAGCGAGCCGAGTTTACGCGTGGTTAAGGTCTCCTTCTGGACGGGAACAGCACCCGAAAGGGCGCTCGACGTGTCCTGACCAGCCGGGTTCGCCATCACTGCACCGCTCCTGCCAAGGGTGGTAGCGGCCAACGCCAGACCGGCGCCGGCGATCAGAAAATTGCGACGATCCCGGGAAGCGGGTACGGAAGCAGAATGCTGGTCATGCATCATCTTGCTCATAAACTGGAACTCCCTATAGCGAAGAAAGGATTCATTAATTTGGTCATTACCAGGCATAAGCCTGGGGCGCTTCTCCCCCGGGGCCGGGCCAGATTTCGTCGAGACAGCTCATGGTGTCGTCTGATAGCGTGATTGTCGTTGCGTGAAGCGCCTCCCGGAGTTGTTCGACCGTACGAGGCCCGATAAGTGGAGCAGTAACCACAGGATTCTGCAGGAGCCAGGCAAGCGCCACATCGGAAGGGGTTTCGCCGAGGTCCTCACATAATCCTTCGTAGGCTTCCAGCTGCGGACGATACTGTTCGATTAGACGGGCAAACGCGGGCCTTGCACGGCGCCCGCTTGCCATCTTTTTCAGTACGCCGCCAAGCAACCCTCCGGCAAGTGGGCTCCAGGGAATCAGTCCCAGGCCAAAATGACGGCATGCGGGAATGACCTCCAGCTCAACGGTTCGGGCAGTCAAATTGTAGAGACTTTGCTCAGCAACCAGGCCCAGGGAATGACGGGCCGTGGCAACTGACTGCGCGGTCGCAATGTCCCAGCCAGCGAAATTGCTGCTACCGATATATAGCACTTTTCCCTGCTGAACAAGGAGTTCCATGGCCTGCCAGACCTCCTCCCATGGTGTATAACGATCGATGTGATGCATCTGATAGACGTCAATATGGTCGGTCTTAAGCCGTCGCAAACTGTCCTCGCAGGCCTTGCGAATATGGTAAGCAGAAAGACGACGATCGTTCGGACCCGGTCCCATAGGCTGATAGGCTTTCGTCGCCAGAACGATACGGTCACGGCGGCCACCCTGCTGGAGCCAGCGACCAATAATCTCTTCAGACAGCCCCGAACCTTGCTGGATATCGGGTGATTGCTCGGTGCCATACACGTCTGCTGTATCAATGAAATTGATACCCGCCTCAAGCGCTTCATCCAGAATGCGGGCGCTGGTTTTCTCGTCGGTGACGTCACCAAAATTCATGGTTCCGAGACAAAGGCAGCTGACTTTCAGGCCGGTGCGGCCAAGATGCGTATAGTTCATACACGGCTCCGTTAGGTGAATGTTCCGCCCTGACCGACGGCCAGAGCGCATAATTTTCAAGAATAACGAAGCACAATGTGTTCAGTGAGAGGCGATGGGTGGATGGACTTGTGAAAAAAATTCAGCAACGGATTAGCCCTGGTCGGTCTATGGTGTATATCATTTCCGTATCAACGCATTCGGGCCTTAACGCATAAGGAAAACGATTCTGTATGCAAATAAGCAGAGCTGATGTCGCCGATCTCATTTATTTCATGGCTATTGCACGTCATCGCAGTTTCAGCCGTGCGGCGATTGAATTAGGTGTCAGTGCATCAGCGCTTAGTCATGCCCTGAAGGGACTGGAAACCCGGCTCGGGGTTCGCCTCCTTAATCGCACGACCAAGAGCGTTACACCTACGGCTGCAGGTGAAGAACTGGTTCAGTCTGTCCTTCAGCCTTTCGACAAGATAGAAGGCGCGCTTGAATCGCTTAACCGGTATCGTAATACGCCTACCGGGCGTATCCGCATCAATGCTGCCGTTGAAGCGGCCAATCTTTTGCTTGCACCGGTTATGCCCGCGTTTATGGATCGCTATCCCGATATTGAAATCGATATTGTGGCCAGTAACCGTATGGTTGACGTCACTGATGCGGGCTTCGATGCCGGTATCCGCTATGGTGGCACCGTCCCGGAAGACATGGTTGCCCGGCGTTTATCTGCCGATATTCGCTGGGTTATCGCCGCATCCCCCGACTACCTTGAACGCTACGGAACGCCTGAACATCCGGATGATTTGTTACACCATCGCTGTATAAGCAATCGTCTCGGCGACGATCGGATTTATCGCTGGGAACTTGAGCGAGATGGCGAAACGTACCAAATCACTGTGCCTGGCTCAGTGACGGTCAACCAGGCTGAAACGGGTCTTGTGGCCGTATTAGGCGGGGCCGGCCTGATGTATTTTCCGGAGCCTCTTGTTGCACCATATGTGAAGGATGGACGGCTCCGCCTGGTGCTTACGGAATGGTCCCCGCTGGAGGAAGGTTTTTATATCTATTATTCAAGCCGCCGGCAACTGCCGACCGGGCTTCGCCTTCTGATTGAGTTCATACAGGAGGCCAGGCCGCTGGGGTTGTGAAATAGCGCTTCCATACGGGACGATGCGTTATCGTCTTTATCGCCCCGTAGCGGATATCAGAAAATCAATCAGGGCCTTCACTCTTTTCGTTTTACCCGCGTTTTTGGGATAATAGAGATACACTGGCGGGTAGGTTTTCCAGTAGCTTTCCATCACGGGTATAAAGCGCTCCCTGTCCGGCTGTAACTGCCAGATGGGATCAAACAAACGTCCAATTCCCAGGCCGTTACGGATCCCGTCTGCCATAACGTCAATATCGTTGCTGATTAACTGTCCGGGCATCTCAACCGTCAACTGCTCTCCGCGATCGTTCAGAATCAACGGAAGGATGCGGTTGTTAGTAATAAAACGGTAGCCAATCAGCTTGTGTTGACTGAGATCTGACGGCACCTCAGGCGTTCCATGCTCGCTGAGATAGGCTGAGGATGCATATAACCCTTCACGAAAGGGTTTCATTAACGGCCGCGCTACCACCCCACCCTCGAGGATATCGCCAAAACGGATCCCAAGATCAAAACGCTCTTCGATAACATTCACAGTACCGTCGTAAACCGAAATTTCCAGCTGTATACCCGGATATTGCTGACAGAATTTCGCCATTGCAGGCTTAAGAATTAACAGATAGGCAAAACGCGAGAGCGTGATTCGCACGATACCAGAGGGCTCCTGATTCTGGTCGCGAATGCTTTCAAGCGAATTTTCCAGCGACTCCACCGCCGCAGCGGTCTGTTCCAGCAACAGTTGCCCGGTTTCCGTCAGCTCAATACGGCGGGTCGTACGCACAAAAAGCGGATGGCCAATATGATCTTCCAGCAGCTTAAGCGCATTGCTGACGGAGGGAGGCGTAATTTCCAGTTTTCTTGCGGCTGCCGAAATATTGCCCTCACGTGCAATGCTCTGAAAGATCCGTATCTGGTTATACAGGGCGTTATTCATAATGTGTTCCTTAAGCAATCACTGCTTAATTGTTAACTACAGCCTAAAGATGCTTAAGTCAATAATATCCCTTTAGTTCGTTTTTACTGATGCTGCGATCCACTGTTAACCACGTATTTTGAAATACACCTGTACTCATTCAGATGACATTCACGGCACAGAATGGATGCCAATAGGCGTAAGACATTAAGGTATTGATGTTTTTTAACTATTGTTTAGTGCGGGATAGTCAGTGTAGCCCACCGCATCGTTCTGTCCCGGCGCATAGAAGGTTGCAGGGTCCGGAACGTTGAGATCGCTGCCGCACGCAAATCTTGCGGGTAAATCGGGATTGGCAATAAATGGAACACCATAGGCGATGAGATCGGCCTCACCCTTGTTAATTGCATCCTCACCGGTCTGAGCATCATATCCACCATTCAGAATAAAAGTTCGCGAGAAACACTGACGAAGATAAGGTGCAATCCGCTGTGAACCTGCGACCGGAGCATCGGGCCCGGCAATACCTTCGGTTACGTGAAGGTAGGCGATGCCAATAGCGTCGAGTTGAGTCGCTAAATAACTGAATGTTTCAACCGGCGAAGAATCAGACATACCATGTAGCGACATGTTTGGACCAACCCTGAAACCAACGCGATCGGCGCCGAGCACTTCGCTCACTGCACTGACGACCTCCAGAGGAAAACGTGCACGGTTTATAATAGTCCCACCATAATGATCTTCTCGTTTGTTAGAACCGTCACGAAGGAACTGGTCAAGGAGATATCCTGAACTACCATGTATTTCTACTCCATCGAAACCGGCTTCAGAAGCTTTTTCAGCACCCTGACGAAACTGTGAGACGACATCGGCGATTTCACTTGTTAAAAGCGCGCGAGGGACAGGAGTTTGTGCTATTCCATTAGACGTAAAAACGTCTGCCTCTGCATTAATTGCAGATGGGGCAACCGGAAGGACACCATCATGGAACTCAGGATGCGAAACGCGTCCGACATGCCACAGTTGCGCAAAAATAATTCCCCCGGCTTCATGAACTGCATCTGTTACGCGACGCCATCCCTCAACCTGAGCGAGGGAATATATTCCCGGTGTTCTTATATATCCGGTACCTTGACGGCTAACCTGCGTAGCTTCAGATATTATCAACCCTGCCTGCGCCCGCTGCGCATAGTAAACAGGAGCCAGAGGGTTAGGTACATTACCGGTAACGGCCCGACTGCGGGTCATTGGGGCCATTACCATTCTATTTTTTAGTGTCAATTCCCCGATGTTATATGGGGATAAAAGCGTAAGGGGTGCATTTTTCAAGGAGCAGTACCTTTATTCTCTGTAAGAAACGAGTCGTTTTGTTTTGTAACCAGGGCTATATTACATACCGTTATTTTACCCGCAAGAAGGCACATTCATGATACCGTCAGATAAACGGACAGCACCCACCTGCAATATTTTCACCCGCGAATTGCTCAGTCGGATTGGTGATAAGTGGAGTATCTTAATCATTGCTCATCTTGCCGAGGGACCTTTGCGATTTAATATACTCAGACGTACCATCGGTCAGGTCTCTCAGAGAATGCTGACGTTAACACTGAGAAGTCTTGAACGAGATGGGTTAGTATCGCGGACGGTATTCCCTTCGATCCCGCCACGTGTTGAATATGAGCTAACCCCACTTGGACGGACATTAATGGGGCCAGTTATGACACTTATAGACTGGTCCTTGATTCATCAGGGCGAGGTTGAAAAGGCACGTTCTGAATATGAAAGCCAGTCCGAGTTTTCGACTGATTAAGCCAGACTATTCATATACAGATGCAGGAACAGACATGTCTGGCATAGATTTACCCTGTCGTACTCCTCACCTGATTATTAAGTACAGACTAAATATGCTTAAGCCAATGACCGCCTAATCTTCTCAAAATGGCGCTCATATACTCTTCTCTCTTTCCCTTTAAACCTGAGAACAAGAGACACTTATGCGAATTTTATGTCTGGACATCCCCGCACCTGGAGCATCGCTGGAAAAGTATGCTCCACACCTTAACGCTGAAGCGCTGCACGCCTGGGGATTGTATAAAACCGGCTTCATCCGCGACATCTACTTCCGTCAGGACAGACCTGGCGTCGCTATTTTTCTTGAATGTGACTCTGTCGATGAAGCGATGAACGTAATGGCCGAATTCCCGCTGGCAAAAGCAGGCTTATTAAGCTTTGAGTGCATTCCGCTTGGCTCCTTTATTAACTGGGAAAATCTCTTTGCCGCTGAATTTAAAAATAAAGAGTGAGGCCCGATATGAAACCTGCAGATAAACCCGTGCTGTGTGTCGTTTCCAGCCATCCGATTAAAGGCGCATCCGGTGTACCAACCGGTTTTTTCCTGGCTGAGCTGACGCATCCGCTGAAAGTACTGGAAGATGCCGGACTAAAAACGATGATAGCCAGCATTCGCGGGGGACAGCCGCCGGTGGATGGATTTGACCTCAGTGATCCTGTCAACGCCTGGTACTGGAACGAAACCGATTTTCAGCAGCGCCTGGCAACAACGCCTGCGTTATCCGAGCTGAACGGTTCCGATTACAGCGCCGTTTTCTTTGCGGGCGGGCATGGAACCATGTGGGATTTCCGCGACAGCCAGGATGCCCAGCGTATTATCCGCGAAGTGTATGAAAGTGATGGGATTGTCTCAGCCGTCTGCCACGGGCCTGCGGCATTGGTTGACGCAAAGCTCAGCAGCGGCGAATACCTGGTGAAAGGCAAAAACGTGGCGGCCTTTACCAACAACGAAGAGGAAGAAGTTCACACCACAGATGTGGTTCCCTACCTGCTTGAGACTGCGCTCCGCGAGCATGGCGCGCTTCATCATGAAGCCCCGAACTGGTCTGAAAATGTGGTTACTGACGGTCGCCTTATCACGGGGCAGAATCCCGCTTCAGCGCACGGTGTCGGTGTGGCGCTGTTAAATGCCCTCCGCCAGCCAACTTAATTCATTCATCTGTCTTTCATCGTTACTCACCCTCTTTGGCCGGTTTACGTCAGCAACGTTCCGGCCTTTTTTCAGGAGCTGAATATGAAAACTCTTCCTCCAGTCGCGCTCGGCACATGGTCCTGGGACACAGGCTTCGCCGGTGGCGACACCGTCTTCGGCAATCATCTTTCTGCTACTCAGATGGCAGACGTGTTCACCACGGCCATGAGTAAGGGTCTGAATCTCTGGGATACCGCAGCAGTATATGGCATGGGGAGTTCCGAGGCAGCGCTGGGAGCATTAGTCCGTCAGTTCCCCCGCGAGGATATGATTTTATCCACCAAATTCACGCCGCAGATTGCGAACGAACAGTCAGCGCAGCCTGTCAGCGATATGCTTGAGGCCAGCCTCGGACGCCTGGGTGTGGACGCGATTGATATCTACTGGATCCACAATCCCCTCGACGTTGAGAAATGGACGCCAGGACTGATCCCACTTTTACAAAGCGGTAAGGTCAAACGCGTCGGGGTTTCCAACCACAATCTGGCACAAATCAGACGCGCCAACGAAATCCTTAACGCTTCCGGTTATTCCCTCAGTGCAGTACAGAATCACTACAGCCTGCTTTATCGGGCCTCTGAAGAGGCCGGGATCCTTGATTATTGCCGACAAAATAACATCACGTTCTTTGCTTACATGGTCCTGGAGCAAGGCGCGCTCAGTGGTCGTTATGATTCAAATCATCCCATGCCTGCCGGGAGTGGCCGGGCCGAAAGTTATAACGCAGTACTGCCGCAGATAGAAAGATTAACCGCCGCCATGAAAAAAATGGGAGCCGAAAGGAATGCCAGCGTTGCACAGATAGCCATCGCATGGGCTATTGCAAAAGGTACCCTTCCCCTCGTTGGTGCGACTAAAGTCCATCACGTTCTGGACGCCGCATACGCTTCAGACATCCAGTTACGCGATGAGGAAATCATCCTGCTGGAACAACTCGCCACAGAGACCAGAGTGGATACACGAGGCGCCTGGGAAAAACCGATGGTGTAAACCCTGTCCGGGACAGACTGTCATGAATGACACTCACGAACGGGCTGTTCCGGGCGATCCTAATCTGCATCACTTTTACTGCTTTGTATGAAGGGTGAGAATATGAAAATCATTTGCCTCGAAGAACATTATCTCGACAGCGAGTTAGGGCGAGCGTGTATGCCTGTTGCGCTTGAGCAGGCACCTTTCCTTGGCGACTGGGGGAAAACCGTCGCTGATGGTCATAATCCTGACCGAAGCCGGCCGCAGATAGAAAAGAATGCGCTGATAAACGCGAAAGGCGCTGATTTGGGAAGCCGCCGCCTCAGGGATATGGATGAAGCTGGAATTACCCTGCAGATCCTCTCTGTGGGCGGATTTCCCCAGCTGGCACCCGGGGATGAAGCGGTAACATTAAATACGGCGGCAAACGACCGCCTTGCCGGGGCGGTAAGAAATCACCCGGATCGCTTCGCGGCATTTGCCACACTTCCCTGGGCACAGCCGGAAGAGGCTGAAAAAGAGCTTGCCCGCGCAGTTGAAAAACTGAGGTTTAAGGGGGCACTTCTGAATGGCCGACCCTCTTCATGCTTTCTCGATCATCCTGACTATGACTCCCTGCTTTCCCGGTTTAATAAACTGAATGTGCCACTCTATCTTCATCCCGGATTACCGGTTAAAAGCGTGCAACAGGCCTACTTCACGGGCTTCAATGCAGAGGTCAACGCCCGGCTCTCTATGTTTGGCTGGGGCTGGCATCACGAAGCCGGGATCCATTTGTTACGGCTGATGTTATCGGGCGCATTTGATAAATATCCCCACCTGCAGGTAATCAGTGGCCACTGGGGGGAGATGCTGCCCTTCTGGCTGCAGCGTCTTGATGACAGCCTTCCGCTGGCTGCAACGGGTCTGTCACGCACGCTAACGAGAACCTTCCAGGAACACGTTTACGTTACCCCGTCAGGTATGCTGACACTGCCGCACTTCCAGTTTATCTACGCGTTAATGGGGGCAGACAGGATCCTGTTCTCCGTTGATTACCCCTATCAGACCCTGGACGGTGTAAAAACATTTATCGACAGTCTGCCCGTCAACAAGGCTGAAAAAGAGGCCATCGCGTTTCGCAATGCAGAACGTTTACTGGGCATCATGGCGTAGTTCACGGGTTCATGATGACCGGGCACAATGAGAACAGTCGACCATTATTAGTTTTTGTCTAAAAGTGAATGAGCCTTTACTGCTCTAAAAAAAATAATGGTGTCACTCTATACTGGTTTAAAAACTCACCAGCCTCTTTAACGTATTGAAATGAAAAATATCCTTGTTATTTCAGGTCATCCTGAGCTGAACCATTCCGTCGCCAACGCCACTATCCTTGATGAAGTGGCGACCGCCCTTCCCGATGCTGAAATTCGTCGTCTGGACTGGCTCTATCCGGACGGCAAATTCAATATCGCTTCGGAGCAGGAAAGCCTGCTCAGGGCCGATGTGATTGTCTGGCAGTTTCCTTTTTCCTGGTATGGGCTGCCCGGGTTAATGAAACAATGGCTGGACGAGGTCTTTGTCCACGGCTTCGCGCATGGCTCAACGGCGAAACTGGGCGGTAAAAAGCTAATCCTCTCCTTCACTACAGGGGCGCCACAGGCGCTCTATAACGCTGACGGTTTCTTTGGCCATGCCATTGAAGAGTATCTTATTCCGTTCGAGACCACGGCAAGACTGTGCAATCTTGAGCTGCTGGCGCCGGTTTATACCTGCGGTATCAGCTATGCCGACCGGGATGCCGACAAAATCGCGCAGCAAAAAACGCTTGCCCGGGAACACGCTTCAAGGCTTGTCGATCTGCTCAATTCCGTCGTGAATAATCCAGAGGGAGAATAACGATGCAGTATACCCGGCTCGGTAAAAGTGACTTACTGGTCTCCCGCATCTGTATGGGATGTATGGGGTTTGGAGACCCGTTAACGGGCCAGCATCGCTGGACGCTGGACGAAACAGCAAGCCGGGACATCATCCGCTACGGTCTCGAAAAGGGTATCAATTTTTACGATACCGCCATCGCCTATCAGAACGGCTCCAGCGAGCGATACGTTGGCCGGGCGCTGCGGGAGATGGCAAAACGCGAGGACGTGGTGCTGGCCACCAAGTTTCTGCCACGAACCGCCGCGCAAATTGCCGCGGGGATCGGCGGAAAAGAGGCAATAGCCCGATCGCTCGACCAGAGCCTGCAGAATCTGGGGATGGACTACATCGACCTCTACATCTACCACATCTGGGATTACAACACGCCAGTTATTGAGGTGCTTGAAGCGCTGCATGCCGCCGTTACTGCGGGCAAAGTGCGCGCTATTGGTATTTCCAATTGCTATGCCTGGCAGCTTTCGAAAGCGAACGCGCTTGCCGAACGCGAAGGGCTGACGCCCTTTGTTTCCGTGCAAAGCCACTACAACTTGATTATGCGTGAAGATGAACGAGAGCTCTTCGGTCTGTGCGCTGAAGATGATATCGCCATGACCCCCTATAGCGCGCTGGCCAGCGGTCGTCTCGCCCGGAAAGAAGGCCACACGCGGCGAGCCACGGAGGATGATTATGCGCGCGGGAAATATGACAGCACGGCTGAACAGGATCGGATCATTATCGAGCGCGTCACCGAACTTGCTGAACGACATCAGGTGTCCATGACGGAAATCTCACTCGCCTGGCTGCTGACAAAGGTCACGTCACCTGTCGTAGGGGCCACAAAAAAAGATCACGTTGATGGCGCGGTAAACGCCGTAAATCTTCAACTGAGCCCAGAAGACATCCAGTTTCTTGAAGAAACCTACCAGCCGCACGTTCTGACGGGGATTATGGCGCAAAACACGCCGCAAACGAAAGACGTTAAGCAGGTCTGGACGCGGTAGCAAACAGTCATTTCAGTAAAAGGATCAACGTGAAAAAGCCCCTTATGCTTTTAATTTGCATGCTAATAAGCAGCTCTGTCTTTGCAACAAAGCCGGACGCGCCGGATAAGGTAGTGATGAATATCTTTGAGCTCGGCGTCAGACCCGATCGGGACAAAGAGTTTGAAGACGTGGCCAGGCAGACGATTTCCGCTTCGGTTGATCATGAAGCAGGTACGCTGGCGATGTACGCCCTGCAACGAAGCGACAATCCACGTAAGGCATTCATGGTCGAACTCTATGAAAACGAGAGTGCTTACCGCAAACATCTGAATGCCGAACCATACAAGGCATTCGCTGCCCGGGCACCTGACATTATCGATCGGAAAAATAAAATCACTCTGGAGCCCCAATTTCTGGGGGACAAACACATCATACCGAATGAGCGAACCATTAATAATCTGGTGATCGTCGAGGTAAAGCCTGAATTTCAGACCGAATTTAAAAACATCGTCCTTCCTGAAATGGCCGAGTCGCTCAAAGTAGAGAAAGGCGTGTTAGCCATGTATGCCGCTACAGACTCACAGAGTCCGAACCGCTGGTATTTCTATGAGATTTACGCCAGTGAGGAGGATTATCAACTGCACCGACAAACGCCGCACTTCCTGGACTATCTCAGGCAAACGGCGCATATGAGCGCCAGGAAGGACGCTATCCCGGTAAAACCGGTATTTCTTCGTAACAAAGGCGGAATCAAACAGGATCCGCACCGTTGACCAGTGAGGATTAACATGAAAAGCGTAATTGCAGCGGCGGCCATGTCGCTTGTTATTTCTGATTTTGCTAATGCTGAGGAAACAAGAGGTAAAGCTATGATGAAAATTGAACCTTCAGCGATTCCTGAAGCTGATATTCGTTCTGTCTCACCGGCTCTTGCGCGCTTTGGTCGAGAAGCGATTACTGAAGATCTGTGGACACGCGATGCCCTCTCGCCCAGGGATCGTAGTATGGTGACCGTCGCCATGCTGATTGCCCGTAACCAGCCTGCCGAGCTTAAGCACTATATTGACGTCGCTCTCGATAGCGGCGTTACGCCAGCGGAATTGTCAGAAATCATTACCCATCTGGCGTTCTACTCAGGTTGGCCAAATGCAATGTCAGCCGTCAGCGTGACCAAAGCAGTATTTGAAACTCGTGGCGTCACGGCAGATGCACTTCCTGAAGCTTCTCCGGACCTGCTTCCTCTCAATCAGGAAGCAGAAAAGCAGCGTTCAGAGACAGTGGAAAAAAATGTAGGCCCAATATCTCCAGGCCTGGTTAAATTTACTGCTGACCCACTGTTCCTGGATCTCTGGCAAAGACCCGCGCTGAAACCCCGCGACAGAAGCCTGATTACGGTCAGCGCGTTAATCGCATCCGGACAGAGTGCGCAGATTGGCTATCACCTCAACAGAGCGATGGATAATGGACTTTCTGCTGAGGAAGCTGGGGAGATCGTTACCCAAGCCGCGTTTTACGCTGGCTGGCCAAACGCATTTACCGCTGCTCCTGTTGTCGGAGAGGTATTAAGCAATCGCTCAACGAGTAAAAGGTAATATTACTGAACACTAAAACCTGACGCACATCACAAAATTAGAACGAACGTTCGCGTTGAATCGGATGCGGTATCGACGCGCTTCATTCTCTCCGTGCCGAAAAAAGTGGCCTGAGCCGTCAGCGTACAGCGCGGCACACCTCCAGCACCTTTTCTCTGAGCCAGCGATGCGCCGGGTCCTTTTCCATGCGCGGATGCCACATCTGTGACACCGTAATGCTCCGGGTTTTAAACGGCAGTTCAAAGACGTGCACGCGCTCGGTCATCGGCTGATTGAGCAGATAGAGCGCCGGCACCATGGCAACGAGATCGGAGACCAGCGCCACCGATAATGCCGTCGGGAACCCTGGCACCACGCTGGCAATTTTGCGCTTCATCCCGCGTTCCGCCAGCGCCTCATCGACAAATCCGTGTAACGAGCCGTCGGGCGAGGCCACCACGTGCCCCCAGGCGACATAATCCTCCAGGCTGACTGACGACAGCGAGGCCAGTGGATGCCCCTGGCGCACCGCGCCAACAAACCGGTCTTGAAAGAGCCGTTGCAGACGAATTTCAGGCCCCATATTGCTCTGCACGCCGATCTCCAGGTCAACCAGCCCCTCACGCAGATAGCGCGACGTTTTCTCAGGTTTCGGCGAAAAGCGAATGCAGACGTCGGGAGCCACCGCCGCCACTGCGGCAATGAGCAGTGGCCCAAACGCCACCACAAAGCCGTCGTTGGCTCGGATGGTGAACAGGCGCTCCATACGCTCAACATTCAGCGTTTCCGTGGAGGGTTGCAGTACCGCCCTTGCCTCATGCACGGCACTTCTGGCCCGATCCCGGGTGGCTTCGGCCCAGGGCGTCAGCACCATCTGCCGACCAGCCCGCACCAGGATAGGATCGCCTGTCACCTCCCGCAGCCTGCTCAGGGTGCGGCTCATAGCGGAGGTGCTCAGGTTTAAGCGCCGCGCCGCGCCAGCCACGCTGGCTTCGGCCAGCAGAACGTCGAGCGCAACCAGAAGGTTAAAGTCAGGATCGGACACAATGGCTCCTCAGATAAGGCGTTATATGCAACGATAAAGTGCAAGCGCTGCGTCTTCCGCCCTGTATACCCCATGATTATAGTTTCGTCATCACTATTCTTATGCGGAGTAACGACGATGACGCTCTTTTCAAACCAGCCCGGCGATGAAGGCTTACCCGGTCATGAACGCGCCCGGGTGATGGCCGCCGTCATGACCACCACGCTGATGGGCGTCTTTGACGGCACCATGATCAACATCGCGCTGCCCTCCATGGCAAGGGCGATGCAGGTCCCCGCGAACGTTGCGGTGTGGTTTGCCAACGGTTATCTACTATCGGCGGCAATGACGCTGGCCATCTTCGCGGCGCTGGCGGCGCGCGTGGGCTTTCGACGGGTTTTTCTTACCGGGCTTGCCACCTTTACGCTCACCTCGCTCGGCTGCGCGCTGGCGAAAACGTCCGACATGCTGATCGGGATGCGTATTCTGCAGGGCATCGGCGGCGCGGCTACCCTGAGTATCGCCCCGGCGATCCTGCGTTCCGTTTTTCCGGGGCGACTGCTTGGGCGCATTCTGGGGCTGCACGCCCTGCTTATCGCCGCCAGCACGGCAATTGCCCCTGTGCTGGGGGGAACGATACTGGACGCGCTGAGCTGGCAGTGGCTTTTCGCCATTAACCTTGTTCCGGGCAGTGTTGCCCTGTTTCTGGCATGGCGGGCGTTGCCGCGCCAGTCGGACGTTGACCGCTCCCCCTTTGATGCGCCGGGCGCCGCGCTCTCCGCCGTGCTGTTAGGTTCTGCAATCATGCTGGCCGACAGCCTTCAGCACATAACGCAAGGCATTAACCCGGCAGCCGCAGGCTGGGGGCTTCTCACGCTGGTCAGCGCTATCGCCTTCGTCTGGCGTATTCGGCGCGCGCGCAGTCCCATACTGCCGCCCGTTATGTTCAGAAATGGACGCTTCACCCTCGCCGCCCTGACCTCGCTGGCCTCGTTTGTCAGCCAGGGGATCACCTTTGTCGCGCTGCCGTTCCTGTTTCAGAGCGTGTATGGCTTCAGCCCGGTGGTTTCGGCGCTGCTGTTCACCCCGTGGCCAATTGGCATTGTGCTGATCGCGCCGCACGCGGGGCGCTGGGCAGATACCCTTTCCGCACCGCTGATCTCGACTATCGGCCTGATGATTTTTGTCGGTGGGCTGATTCTGCTGGCGACGTTGCCGGAAAACCCGTCCGCATGGAATATCTGCCTGCGCAGTCTGGTTTGCGGGATTGGGTTTGGCTGCTTCCAGAGCCCCAATAACCGGGAGATGCTCGCTAACGTGGCGCGGGAATATGCCAGCTATGCCTCCGGCGTGTTGTCTATCGTCAGGACTTTCGGGCAATGTCTGGGGGCCGCCGCGGTGGGGGTGCTGCTTGCGACGACCGGATCAGACCACGATCGGGCCGTGCATCTGGCACTGTGGATCGCCGTCATCGCCTCAACAGGATCGGTTTTGTTTAGCCTGAGCAGGCTGCTCCCTGGGGTGCGGGCATCAGCGTAACGCTGTGCAGCGCCTCTCGGCGCTGCTTGTTTATAACAACTACGCTGTAGGACGTTCGTTCCACGCATCAGTGTACTGTATATTTCCGTCCAGAATTTTCCATGTGATTTTTGCATATCGTAAAGATACATTTTCCATGTGACCAGTACCGGGACAATCTCTTGTATCATGCATTATTGGAGTTATTGAAATGACTTTCACGCCTTCCATCAGGATGTTGAAGTATTCCACTTCCTGACCAGCATCATTGATGTGATAGAACTTTAATTCGGCACTTTGAAGCGTCTGACCTGTAGCCACTGCTTTGTATAGATAGGGTGAAGATGAGTCAATTGCCTTTGTTAAACTGAAGGCTGAATGTTGCCTTGTACCTGTAAGTTTACCTGTTGCCTCATCTGTTGGAATGCTCAGGTTATGGATCAGATCTCTAAGCTCTATGCTTCCTTCACGGTTTGCAACATCAGAACCACCACGGATCATTGCTCCGCCATCGTCTTTCAAAAAGAGGTGTACTGGTACAGCCATTTTTAAAACTCCTTATGTTAATTAATTTCTTATTCCATTGGCTATGAGATTAATTACAGGCATGATCGCTACACCATCGGCATAGAACAGATCAGAATTAGTGAATGAATAAACCTTGCCCGTGATTTTTACATTTACCGTGTTCCCATAAGCTGAAGCTGTGACATTGCTTGTATCGGCTTCCAGGAAGGGTGATCGTTCTTCAAGGGCTTTCATAATGTTCCCGCTGTTGTCTTTATCTAAATAGAAGCGGTAAACATCCGACACCGTAGCGTCTCCATCATCATACTTAGTTATGTACAGTGTGACGGTATCAGAGAGTTTCTGTTTGCTGACAAAGCTATCGTGAGGAGATGCATTAAAATAGTATTGATATGTCAGAAACCCACAAACAACGAGCAACAGAATCGTTGTGAGTAAGCAATGGAGCCGTTTAATAACCGTATTTCTTTGCATATTCTATACCTTGCCTTATCCAAAACTGATCGTGTGGATCATCCCCATAAGGCGGTTTGTGATACCAGTGCCCCCATTTCTTTTTGGAGGTTTTAGCTCTTTCCTGCGCCCATCCAGCACCCATCAATAGCGTTTCTGATGGTATCCCGGCAGCATAGCCAGCCGAACCATAATTGAAGTTCCCAAAATTTGCTAACTCCGGGTGTCCTTGCTTGTAATCCCACGGTCCCTTATTTCTTACTTTTTGATAAAACCAAAGATAGGTTGTAGGGATAGCCATGTTTCTGCTCATACCATGCGCTCTTGCAATCCTCATGTTTGCCAACACAAGAGCGATTCCTTCTTTGGGTAACAAAGGTATAACAGCCATATTAACCACCTATTTCATGTGGGTATATGGCCGCATATCGTACACCTTTGCGATGGTAAAAAAGATATCTGTTTACAGAGAAATGACGGAAAAATATCCGACTAAGGTATTAACCGCATTAAAAATCAAAAAAATTAAGGCGGCGCTAAGCTTGCGCGGGCCTACAGGAATTGTGCATTTCACAATGTAGGGCAAATAAGCGCAGCGCCACCCGGCAGGAAAGACGGCGTATTTGTTTACTCCAGAGCCAGTAGCGCAAAGCTCGCCAGCCAGTGCCCGCCGCTGTAGTGGCTGCCCACCACGTGCCCGACGCTTGCCGCCAGGTGTTTTGCCACGGCATCACGCAGGGCCTGCTGAGCCGGGTGGTTTACCGGAAGCGCCCTGGCGATATGCTTCATACACCAGGCGCGGCTGAGGTTTAACCCATCCAGATGGGCAATTTTCGGGTCGGTACGGTCGCTCACTTCCGCCGGGTTCATCAGCGCCGCAATGGAGCCGATATCCGGCAGAAACGCGTCAAACCAGGCCGGGAAATTCTCTGCGACCTTGCTCATCAGCAGCGCTTCCGTCAGCGCACCAGAGATGTACTCATCGCCACCCGGCTCGTAGTGGGCCGGGTAGCGCGTGTCGGCGAGATAAAACCGCTCCGCCGCCGTCACAATCGCCTGCTCAAGCACGCTATCTTCCACGGCTCGGGCGTAATCCAGCCCCAGCGCGAGAGCAAACGCCGTGTTGTAGTGCGTTCCGACGCGGATCGGATAGGTGAGCTTGCTGAGGTAATCCACCAGCCGGTTGCGAATATCCTGGGTGAGCGGCTCCAGCGTCTGGTACCAGCCTGCGGCCTGCGGCAGCGACGATTGTTTCAGCTCCTGGGCCAGCGCCAGCAGCCATCCGTAGCCATACGGCCGCTCAAACGAGGCGCGGAACGGCGCGGTGAAATAGTCCAGCTCCTTCGCCACGTTCTCGTCGGTCAGGTGCTCGTCGAAAAGCGCGACGATGTCATTCCGACACGGTAGCTCAGGATAGAGGCGCACGCAGCGCAGCAGCAGCCAGTAGCCGTGCACCGCCGAGTGCCAGTCGAAACAGCCGTAGAAAATCGGGTGCAGCTCGCGAGGCGGCAGAACGTCACCGTCATCATTCAGCAGATGCATGATGTGGTTCGGGTATTCCTGGCGCAAATAGGTTAAAGGCATGCGGGCAAACGCGTCAGCCTGATGTTGCGTCAATTCCATAACAGCTCCTTAGCGAAACACGAGGAAATACATGAGGAACACGTTCACCACCAGCAGGGTTAACGCGGTCGGGATCTGGATCTTGATCACCTGATATTTGTCTTTCAGCTCCAGCAGCGCGGCGGGAACGATATTGAAGTTCGCGGCCATCGGCGTCATCAGCGTGCCGCAGTAGCCCGCGTACATGCCGATCGCCAGCAGCGGCGCCGGGTTGCCGTGATGCACGTTGATCAGGAACGGCAAGGCGATCCCCGCGCTCAGCACCGGGAAGGCCGCAAAGGCGTTACCCATGATCATGGTAAACAGCGCCATCCCCACGCAGTAAATGACCACCAGCATGAAGCGGCTGTCCGGGTTCACGAACAGGCTCACCATCTTCTGCACCGAATCACCGGTATTGGCCGCCACGAACACGCCGCCGAGCATGGCCAGCATCTGCGGCAGGATCACCGCCCAGCCGATGGTATCGACAAGACGACGGGACTGGCGAATGGCGTGCAACGGCGTGCCTTTGGTCAGCCACCAGCCGGTGAGGATCGCCGCAACGCAGGCCACGCACAGCGCCGCCAGAGTGAGCTGTTTCTGGTCGAGAAGGTAAACGCCGCCAATCGTCACCCCCTTCAGGAACAGCGTCCCGATTACCGTCACCACCGGGATCATCAGCGCGGGCAGGAACAGCCAGTTTTTAAGGCGGTTTGACGAGGCAATGCGCTCCTCGTCGGAGGCCATTTTATAGTGGCCTTTCCCGACCAGGCCAAAACCCGCCAGCAGCGCGATAGCGATAACGCAACCGCCAACGATCCGGTACGCCAGCGATTTGCCCAGCTCCTGAACCATCAGGTCACCGAACAGGAAGATACCGCCGAATAAAAACCAGAACAGCGCGGTGGTAAAACGCTTCGGATTAGCGCGGTCGCGCAGAGTCATGACAACCAGCAGCATTACAACAAAGCCGATCAGGTAATACACGCGATTAATGGTGATAAGCGTCATCATTGCGCGGCCCCCTGCGTACCCTGCTCTGCACGCCAGGCCATGACGTCGCGGCGGATGCTGGCATCCAGGCGCAGCAGGCGCGTCATATGAATAATCAATGCCGCAATGGCGGTGGGAATGGCCCACAGGCCGATGTGCAGCGGCTCGATCCCTTCGATCCCGTTTTCCTTCAGAAACGCGTCAATCAGCAGCACCGCACCGAAGGCGATAAAGATATCTTCCCCAAAGAAGACCGCAATGTTGTCGCACGCCGCGGCATGGGCTTTGATTTTGTCGCGAATGTGCTGCGGCAGTTCGCCGTATTCGTTCAGCGCTGCCCCTTCGGCCATCGGGGCCAGCAGCGGGCGTACCGTCTGGGCATGGCCGCCCAGCGACATCAGCCCCAGCGCGGCGGTGCCTTCACGCGCCACGAAGTAGAGCATCAGAATACGCGCCGAGGTGGCGCTGGCAATCTTCGCCACCCAAGCCTGGGCGCGCTCTTTAAGCCCGTAATATTCCAGCAGACCAATTACCGGCAGGATCAGGATGAAGGTCGCCAGCGATCGGCTATTGACGAACTTCTCGCCAAAGGTCTCCAGCAGCATTCCGAAATCCATCCCGACCAGCAGGCCCGTCGCCAGACCCGCCACGACGACGACCAGCAGCGGGTTGAAGCGCAGTGCAAAACCAATGACCACGATCGGTATCCCGATCAGCGGCAACAGCGTAGTACCGTCCATAACGTTTACCCTATCGAAAGTGAGCGTTGCGCGCCGACGGCTATTTTTTTAATTTGCGGCGAGCGATGTTGTGTTTTTCGTCAGGCTTCACAAAACCTGCGCTAAAAAGCTATATCTGAACCTCAAAAACATGTAAACAAATTATCAATAAAATGTTCTTATTTTATCGACGAGTTTACATTTCTGGCTAAGGAACGTTATGACCTCGAAAAAGAGTGCTTCACCCGATTGCAACGATATCAACGATGGCCGGATCGTCTCCTCCCGCCATCTGGTGTCGGAGCGCTGCGCGGAACTGTCAGAGCTGGAGTACGCGCTGATCATGACCGGCAACGCGTTTAACAAGTGGATGGTGCGCTGCATGGCCGCAGCCGGAGAGCCGGATATGGGCGCTTTTGACGTCTCGCTGCTGCATCACGTGAACCACCGCAACCGCAAGAAAAAGCTGGCCGATATCTGCTTTGTTCTCAACGTGGAAGACACGCATGTAGTGACCTATGCCCTGAAAAAGCTGGTCAAAGCGGGCTACGTGACGAGCGAGAAAGCGGGTAAAGAGCTATTTTTCTCCACCACGGAGGAAGGGAAAGCGTTGTGCATGAAGTACCGGGACGTGCGCGAAGCGTGCCTGATCGCCATTCATGCGGAGAGCGGCATTTCCGGGAAATCCATCGGCGAAACCGCGCAGCTGCTACGCGCGATCTCCTCCCTGTATGACACCGCCGCCCGCGCGGCGGCATCACTCTGAATTACGGACGTCTGAACAGGGTAATGCTGCGTCCGGCCAGTTCGTACTCTACGGTTTCGGTGAACGCTGTCCCGGCGGCAGCGTCATCCGCCGTAGAAAGCTCCAGCACCCATCCCCCTTCGCCAAACTGCGGGATCTGGAACGGCACGGTGCCTTCAAACGGATTGAACAGCATCAGCACGTCGTGCCAGATGCCGTCCTCCTGCTGAAGATCCGGCCTGCTGATGGAGACCCCGAGCGTTGATCCTTCATCCCACTGCTCGGCCTGCTGCGGACCGCCTCCGGCATTGAACCAGCGGATCTCCAGCCCGTCGCGCCAGCTCTCACGACGCAGCAACGGCTGCTGCGCGCGCAGGGCAATGAGCCGGCGGGTGAACTCGCGCAGCGCCGCCTCGTTTTCGGACAGCCCCTTCCAGTCGATCCATGAGATCTCGCTGTCCTGGCAGTAGCCGTTGTTGTTGCCCTTCTGCGTACGGCCAAACTCGTCCCCCGCCAGCAGCATCGGCGTACCGTGGGAGAAAAGCAGCGTGGTCAGGAAATTACGCTTCTGCCGTTCGCGGGTGGCGATAATGTCCGGGTTCTCCGTCGGCCCTTCTTCGCCATAGTTGTACGACCGGTTATCGTTATGCCCGTCGTTATTGTCCTCGCCGTTGTCGGCGTTGTGCTTCTCGTTGTACGACACCAGGTCATTCAGCGTAAAGCCGTCATGGGCGGTGATAAAGTTGACGCTGGCCCACGGGCGACGCCCGCGCAGATCGTACAGATCCCCGGATCCCAGCAGACGCGCGGCAAAGTCCGTCGAGACGTTGTCCCCCTTCCAGTACTCGCGCACGGTATCGCGGTATTTGTCGTTCCACTCTCCCCAGCCTGGCGGGAAGCCACCGACCTGATAGCCGCCGGGGCCAATATCCCAGGGCTCGCCAATCAGCTTGAGCTTAGAGAGCACCGGATCCTGGGTAACGGCGTCGAAAAAGCCCCCGCGCGGATCGAACCCCTCAGGCTCGCGGCCCAGAATCGTCCCCAGGTCGAAACGAAAACCGTCAATGTGCATGGATTCGGCCCAGTAGCGCAAGGAATCCATCACCATCTGCAGCACGCGCGGGTGCGAGGTATTCACAGTGTTCCCCGTCCCGGTGTCGTTGATGTAATACCGGTGCTGGTCCGGCAGCGTGCGGTAGTAGCTGTAGTTATCAATGCCCTTGAATGAAAGCGTTGGCCCCAGCTCGTTACCTTCCGCCGTGTGGTTGTAGACCACGTCCAGAATCACCTCGATGCCCGCGTCATGATAGGCGCGCACCATGTCGCGAAAGCCCTGGATCCCCGCCGGGCCGTAGTAGCGCGACGCCGGAGCAAAAAAGCCGAGCGTGTTATAGCCCCAGAAGTTCTTCAGGCCACGGTCGAGCAGATGCTGGTCGTCCGGGAACCAGTGAACGGGCAGCAGCTCCACCGAGGTAATGCCCAGACTCTTGATGTAGTCGACCGAGGCTTTGTGTCCCATCCCCTCGAACGTCCCGCGCAGCTCGGGCGGGATGGCCGGGTTCATCTGGGTGAAACCCTTCACGTGGCTCTCATAGACGACGGTATGTGGCCAGGGCACGTTTGGCCGGTTGTTGTCCTGCCAGTCGAAAGCGTTCGGGTCGATAACCTTGCATTTCGGCGTGAACGGCGCGCTGTCTCGCGTATCGAAGCTAAGATCCAGTTCGTCATGCCCCAGTTCATAGCCGAAATGGGCGTCGTTCCAGTCGATATCGCCCACCAGTTCACGGGCATACGGGTCAATAAGCAGCTTATGCGGGTTAAAGCGGTGACCGTTTTCCGGATCGTAGGGGCCGTAGACGCGATAGCCGTACAGCGCACCGGGTTTCAGGTCAGGCACATAGCCGTGCCATACCTCATGGGTATACTCCGGCAGCTCCAGCCGGGCGATTTCTGTTTTCCCGGACGGGTCAAACAGACAGAGCTCCACCCGCTCCGCGTGCGCGGAGAACAGCGCGAAGTTAACGCCCTTCCCGTCATAATTCGCACCCAACTGCTGGCCATGACCGGCCCGAATTTCAAACGTAGTTTCCTTTGCCATTTTCGTTCTCCACGATTATTCGCAGGTAAGCAGAACCAGTACACATCCCTTTTCTGACGTTAAATCCAGCGTCTCTTGCAGAATGCGGCTTTCACCGCTGAACAGATCCCGATAGCGCTTCCCGGCCAGTTCGTCGGGTATCGCTACCGTGGTATTGACCCACAGCTGATGATTATCGGTGATGCCAAAAACCAGACGCGGCACGGCAACGATCAGCGCCTCCTCGTCTTTAACGCGCGCATAGACAATCAGGTTCTCCTCGCGCTCGCCGGAAACCTTGAGCGGCAGCCAGTTTCCGTAGCGGAAAAGCGCGTCGTAATGCGGTCGAAGCCGCAGCAGCGTGGCGGTGACAAACTGCTTTACCCTGCCGTCCCGCCAGCACGCCGGGTGTTCAAACACTGAAGCATCCGCCGCGCTGAGGTTTTGCACCAGCGCGTTGAAGTCCGGCTCCCGCCGGTTATCCGGGTCGACGAGGCTAAAGTTGAGCGCCTCGCTGCCCTGATAGATATCCGGCACGCCGGGCGCCGTCAGCTTGATGACCGTCTGGCTGAGGCTGTTCATCAGCCCGGCGCGGATAAAGGGCTGCATCGCCTCGCTGAAATCGTGCAGGAACGGGGCGTTATCCGGGGAAAGCAGATGTCGCGCATAGCTCAGCACTACGCTCTCATAGCTCTCGTTGCTGTCGATCCAGTCGGTGCGCTGCTTCGCCTCGCGAAGCGCTTTCTCAAGGAAGCCGAGGAAACGCGTCTCCAGCGATGCAAGCCCTTCGGCATCGTCAGGCGACAGCGTGGCGGGCCAGACGCCCGCCAGCGCCTGATAGATCATCCAGGTATCGGCGGCGTTCGGCGCGGTGCCGTCGTTGAGAAAACGCACCTGGGTCTGGTTCATCTGCCGCCAGCGGGCGAGATTTTCTCCCCAGCGTTCCGGCGCCTCCGTCAGGGTGTAGAGCCGCGCCCGGGCGTCTTCTCCGCGCTTGGTATCGTGCGTGGAGGTGCCCAGCAGCGCGTCGGGCTGACGGGCGCGACGAATGCGCATCTCCTGGTGAAAGCGGGATAACGAGAACGCGCGCGGCGTCGGGTCAGCGCCCACTTCATTGAGCGCAAGCTCAAGGTTCAGACGGAAAAACAGCGTATCTTCCACCGACTTCGCCATCAGCGGCCCGGTCAGCTGCTGGAAGCGGGTTCTGAAAAGCGCGGCGCAGTCGCGGCAATCTTCCGGCAGATCGCCGGTAAGAATGCGGACAATCAGGCTCAGGGCCGCTTCGGACGTATTTACGCCGGCGACCACGCGGCTAAGCAGCGCCACGTCAGGTGGGGTTAATCCCTCGCGAGTGCCGTAGGTGCGGTACACCGGAAAAGCGATAAGCAACTCGCGCAGCGCGTGGCGGATCTCCTCGCGGCGCAGCGCAACCTCATTGCGGCGGGCCAGATCGTCCGCAAGGTTTAGCAGCGTGGTGAACTCGCCCTCAAAATTACGATCGGTCATCAGACCCTTGGCATCGCGCAGTTCGGCGTGGCGATTGACCGTGACGCCCAGCGTCTCGTCGTGGATTGTCTCCAGGCGCGAGAGGTTATCGTCGTCGACCAGCACCTCCGCCAGCGAGGCGATAAACTCGTAGCCGGTGGTGCCGGAAACCGGCCAGTCGGTGGGGAGCTGCTCTCCCTTCGCGAGAATTTTTTCGACCGTAATGTAACAGTCAGGTCCGGCTGCATGCCGCAGCTTCTGCAAATAACCCAGCGGATCGGCCAGGCCGTCAATATGGTCAATGCGCAGTCCGTCAACCACGCCCGCGTGAACCAGCTCAAGAATGAGACGGTGCGTATCGTCGAAGACCGCCTCGTCTTCAACCCGTACGCCCACCAGACCGGTGATCTCGAAGAAGCGCCGCCATGAGAGCTGCTTCGGCGCTTCCCGCCAGGACATCAGCCGCCAGCTCTGCGCCTCATGCAGTTCGGCGATACTTTTATCCTCGCTGTACGTGCCCGGATTAAGCGGGTACGCCGTGTCGTAATAGACCAGAGAGGCTTTATTCGTGACAGGGTCACGTTTTAACGTAATGGCACCCTTCTCCAGCTCTGCCTCAAAGGTGTCTCCGAGAAACGGCAGCGTAAGCGGGCGCGACGCGTCGATATCGAAATAGCGGAAATAGCGGCTCTGCTGGCCGTATTCAATCACGTCCCGCCACCAGGCGTTTTCCAGCGAGGTGGACATATGGTTCGGGACAATATCCAGAATCAGCCCCATGCCAGCCTGCCTGAGCGCCGCGGCCATGCGGTCAAACCCTTCCCGACCTCCAATCGCGGGGTCAATTTCATTCGGGTTGGTCACGTCATAGCCGTGGGTGGAACCCGTTGTGGCGGTAAACACGGGCGAGGCGTAGAGGTGGCTGATGCCGAGGTCTTTCAGATACGGCACCAGCTCGACAGCGCGGTCAAACGTCATGCCGTTGCGGAACTGAATACGGTACGTGGCGGAAGGGATCATAACGATGCGTCTCCATCAGCAAAGCGAACGACAATACTGTTCGGCGGCAAAACGTCGTTTACCTCCGGCCAGGCGAAGCGCGTCTCCCCTGCGAGCGCGGGCAAATCGACAGGCTTAGGGCCGATATTGAGCGCCAGAGAGAGCGTCCCGGACGGGAAGCGCCAGCTCACCGCCACCATGCCGGGTGCGGTCTCGATCGCCTTGCCTTCAACGATGCCGCCCTGATGCAGAAGCGGAACGATATAGCGATGGCGCAACGTCAGCAGGTGGCGGGTGAAGCGCAGCCACGTTTTCCCTTCGTCGGTAGCAATCTTATGCCAGTCGAGCTTTGAGCGAACGAAGGTGTTAACGTCGTTCGGGTCCGGGACGGCTTCATCGTGCCCGGCGTGGCCGGTAAACTCTTTCGCGCGCCCTTCCCGCACCGCTTTTGCCAGGTCGCCGTGAAAATCGGTGAAGAACAGGAACGGATGCGTTTCACCGAACTCCTCGCCCATAAACAGCAGCGGGATATGGGGAGAGAGCAGCAGCGCGGCAAGCAGCACCCGCGTCCTGTCGGCCCCCGCGAGGGTGATGAGCCGCTCCCCCTGGGCGCGATTCCCGGTCTGATCGTGGTTCTGAATGAAATCGACGAAGAACTGCGGCGGCTGGGTGCGGCACTCCACCCCGCGAGATTCCCCGGTTTGCAGCGAAATCTCGCCCTGGTAGACAAACCCTTCCGCCAGCGCACGGGCGAACTTTTTCTCCGGCTCACACGAAAAATCCTGGTAGTAGGCGTGCGTTTCGCCGGTGGCAAACACGTGGGCAGCATTGTGGAAGTCATCATTCCACTCGGCGGTGAACAGCGGCGTGTTGCCCTGTTCATCGCGCGGATGCAGGAAAATCACGTTGCGGCTGTCTTCCGTGGTCAGGTGAACGTGACGGTGCGGGATCGCCTCGCGGATCTTCGCGGCAATCTCCTCCAGAATGTGCGTCCCGGAGCTGTCTTTAATCTGGTCGATGGCATCAAAGCGCAGGCCGTCCAGACGGTACTCCGTCAGCCAGTAGAGCGGTGCGTCGGTGATGTACTGCCTCACCGGCTCGCGCTCGTAAGCGATGCCGTTGCCCCACGGCGTCATTCGATCCGCATCAAAAAACGCGGGCGACAGCAGAGGGAGATAATTCCCCTCCGGGCCGAAGTGGTTGAGCACGATATCCAGCACCACGGAAAGCCCCAGCCCGTGCGCGGCGTCGATAAACGCGTGAAAATCCTCCGGCGTGCCGTAGGCAGCGTGCGGGGCATACAGCAGCACGCCGTCGTAGCCCCAGCCGCGGGTTCCGCCAAACTGGGAAACGGGCATCACTTCAAGCTGGGTGATACCGAGCTCCGCCAGATAGGGCAGCTTGTCGATGGCCGCCCGGAAGGTGCCCTCCGGGGTAAAGGTGCCGACGTGCAGCTCGTAAATGACCGTCTCTTCCCACGGCCGCCCTGCCCAGTCCCGGTTAACCGGCTGATAGCGTCGGGGATTGATAACAACCGATGGCCCGTTAACGTCGCCCTTTTGCGCGCGCGATGCCGGGTCGGGTACCGCCATGCCGTCCTGCAGGACAAACTGATACTCTGCACCGTGCGTGACGCCAGAAACGTCTGCCTGGAACCAGCCGTGCCCCACCGCCGTCATCGGCACGTCGGTGGCGGCCAGACGTAGCGTAAGTTCTTTCTGTCCTTCTGCCCAGACGCGAAAACGTACCACGTCATCGGAAATAAACTCAGCACCCCACTGCTTTTGAAATGTCCTGAATTCCATTCATTGTCCTCGAATGACCCACATTTTACGCGGAACGAAGTACAAGCTTAGTTCAGGATCTCAAGTGCGTGAGCTCAGCGGATTTAACCGCGTCGTCTATTCTTTATGAAATAACTCACTATCGGGAATACTATGCAGATTCGAAAAGGATTAAATACGGACCTCGTCCGTCTTGAATGTTGTGACTTTTCTTTCACCATTAGCCACATTGCGCGAGAGCCCTTTATCCATTGTGATTTGCATATTGAAGCCGTCGCCGAGCCCTGGATAAAAACCTACGAACTCGACATCCAAACCCTTGAAAACCATTGCGTTAATCCGGACGCCATATTTCTTGTTGCGGAAACCGATGACGGTGAATTAGCCGGATTTATTACCGCGTCAATCGGCTGGAATAAATTTATTTCAGTGGATTATATTGCCGTTGATCGCACCAGACGCCGAACCGGCGCCGCGCAAAAATTAATGGCTGCCGCGCACGTGTGGGCCCGCAGCGTAAACGCGCCGGGATTACGGCTTGAAACACAAAATGTGAACGTCTCTGCCTGTCTGTTTTACCGTAACTACGGGTTCACCCTGGGCGGGTACGATCGGTATCTCTACAACGCCTTACCGGAAAAAGACGAGGTCGCCCTGTTCTGGTATTACATGCTGGTGTAGCGCCGCAGCCTTCATATTTCTGTCATTGAACTTCATTACGCTTTCGGGATTTTAACCACGGTGTTGAGGAAAGAAGTGTGAATTCAATGGCTAAGGCATTACTGCTGGCATTACCCGTTTTGAGTGCAGCGGCGACGGCCGCTGAGCGCGAGCTGTGTGAACCCAAAGCGTACGAAATGGCGCTGCGCTATCAGCAGAAATCGGCAGAGATTCTGGCCCTTCAGCTGCAGACGTATCGGTTTGCCACCGAGCGTTTCAACGAAAAATTAAAAGATCTGAAAACACCTGAAAATTACGCTGTGGTGATGGACCTGGATGAAACGGTGCTGGATAACACCCCTCTGCTGGTTCGCGACATGGCGCAGTGTCACGACTATACGAAATGGGATACCTGGAGCGACTGGGAAAAACAGGGAAAACCCGGCTTAATCCCGGGAGCGAAGGCGTTTCTTGACCACGTGAATCAAAGCAAGGTCCGTATCTACTATGTCTCGGACCGTATGCAGGAAAACAAAGCCGACACGCTGAAGACGTTAAACGCTCTCGGCCTGCCGCAGGTATCTGACGAGAGCGTGCTGCTGGATACGGTCAGCAAGGAAGAGCGCCGTCAGAGCATCCTCAAAAAGCAGCAGATCGTGATGCTGTTCGGCGACAGCCTGCCGGACTTCGCCGTACAGTTCAAAAACAAAAAACCGAGCGAGCAGCAGCGTGAGCTGGTTGAAGCCAGCGCCGAACACTTCGGCAACGACTGGATTGTGCTCCCAAATGCCGCTTATGGTGCCTGGTCCAGGGCCACGCTGGATAGCTGGAACGCACCACTGAAAAAATAACGCTTTACGGGCCGGGAAAGGCTTCACCACCACCCGGCTGTTGCGCTGTGCTATTTATCTCGTTTATAGGTCCTATCATTTCTGAGCAGGTTCTTATAATTTTACGGAGCAGTAAGATGAGCACTTTCAAAGGAGACTCGTATGCTTACCGTGAAAAAACTTGCTCTTTCCACGCTGATTTCCAGTTCATTGCTGTTCTACCCTGCGCTGCAGGCCTCGGCAGAAACGCCGCAGCACGTCGTTAAACAACCAGCGGGCGGTTACAGCGTGCAGGTCGGTGACGTTCTGGTAACGTCGTTTACGGACGGGACCGTTGCGCAGGATCTGCACAAGCTGCTGCGCCGGACAACGCCGCAAAACATTGATGCACTGCTCGCGAAAAACTTTCAGACCAACCCGGCGGAAGTGTCCATCAACGCATTCCTGATTGCGATGCCCGGACACAAAATCCTGGTGGATACCGGTTCCGGCCAGCTCTTTGGCCCCGGCAACGGCGGACGTCTGATTGAGAGCCTCGCCACCCAGGGAATCAAACCCGAGGACATTACTGAAGTCTTGCTGACCCACGCCCATTCCGACCACGCGGGCGGCCTGGTGAAAGACGGCAAGATGGTGTTCAGCAACGCGCGCGTTTTCGTTGGCAAACCGGACATCGACTTTTTCTTTAACGACGACAATCAGAAGAAAACCGGCTACGGCAAGAACTATTTCGATGTCGCACAGAAGACCTTAAAACCCTATCTTGACGCGGGTAAAGTGGTGCCGTTTAGCGGCACATCGGAGATTCTTCCGGGGCTGACCGGCACGGTTCACCCCGGACATACGCCGGGATCGGCCTTCTACACGCTGACAAGTAAAGGCGAGAAAATCACCTTTGTCGGCGACATCATTCACGCAGCGGCGGTCCAGTTCCCGCAGCCTGCGGTGACCATCACCTACGATGAAGATGAGAACAAAGCGGCAAGCGTACGCGAGCATGCGTTCGCTGACTTTGTGAAAAATAAAGACCTTATTGCCGCGCCCCATCTGCCTTTCCCGGGCATCGGCTATGTGACGAAAGGTGAGAAAGGCGGCTATGCCTGGGTCCCTGTCACCTATACCAACCGGGACGCCAGCGGCGCGAAGTAGAGTGATGTCGCGTATATCTGACATGGACATCGACCTGCTCCTGGCGCTGGACGCCCTGCTTCAGGACAGGAACATCACCCATGCGGCCGCGCGGCTGGGCATCAGCCAACCCGCCCTCTCTGCCCGCCTGGCGCGTCTGCGCACGCTGTTTGGCGAGCCGCTGTTTATTCCCTCCCCACATGGACGAGGGGTGTTACCCACGCCGAGAGCGGAGGCGTTGAGGCCACAAGTTGAAAGCGTGCTGCGCGGCATCAGCGCGATGTTTGCGCCCACCGCGTTTGACGCGCAAACCAGCAGCCGGACCTTTGTTATCGCGCTGCATGAAAACCCGGCGCTGATGCTCGGCACCGCGCTGCTTAACCAGGTGAGTACCGATGCCCCCGGCATCCGCCTGCGCTTCGCCCTGCCGGAGATGGTAGACCTGCCGCAGCAGCTGGAAAACGGTGATGTGGATATCTACATCGGCGTTAGCGCGGGCGCCCATGACGGATGGGTGAGGCGCAAACTTCTCGAAGACGCGTTTGCCACCGCCCAGCGCAAAGCTCATCCGCGTGGAACAGGTCCGTTAGATTTGGAAAGTTACTGCGCGCTTTCCCATCTGGTGGTGTCGTCGGCGGGAGATCCCTTTACCGGATTTGTCGACCAAACCCTCGCCGGGCTGGGCTATCAGCGACACGTTGCCATGTCCACCCAGAGCTACGCTATGGCGCCTGCGCTGGTTGCCGGTACCGACCTGGTATGTACCCTGCCGGAACGGATGCTGAAGCAGTTTGCCAGCACGCTGGATATTTTCCCACCGCCGCTGCCGCTCCAGCCGATTACCATCAACATGTACTGGCACCCGAAAAACAGCCAGGATCCGGCGAACGCCTGGCTGCGCGGGCAGCTGCTGCGGGCCGCCGGACGTCAGGTGTGATCGAGCGTGACCAGAAACTTTTTAAGCACTTCTGAACGAATAATCCGGTGGCAAACCAGGGTGAGTTCGCTCTCCCGCAGCCGGTCGAGGATGTCCACGTAGACGACATTCTCAACGCTCACTGCCTTTGCCGACGCGGGCAGCAGCGCCAGCCCAAATCCGGCCGCAACAAGGCTTATCACCGTGGGCACGTCGGTCGCATTTTGCACCACGTCCGGCTGAAAGCCCGCCCCGCTGCAGGCGTCATAGAAGTACTGCTCCAGCCCCATTCCCTCCGGATCGCGCAGCGAGATCCATTTTTCGTCTTTCACCGACGAAAGCGTCAGCGCGGACGATCCGGCGAGCGGATGCTGACGAGAGAGCGCCAGCACCGTTTTCTCCGAGGTGAACGGCCGGCTTTGCAGATCGTCAGGCAGCGACGGCAGCGGCGCGCGGATGATGGCCACGTCCAGCTGGTTGCTCTGCACGGCGGCGTAGAGCGTCTGCACATTTCCCGTCATCAGGGACATGGTAATGGCCGGCCAGCGGCTGTGCATCTGGCGCAGCGCGGCGGGCAGCCTGCCGTCAAACATCGCACTCGACACGCACCCCAGGTTTAACTCCCCCTGCTCGCCCCGTGCCGTTTGTCTGGCATCCAGCACCGCCTGCTCGGTCAACGAGATGGCAAGCCGGGCTTTGACCAGAAACGCTTCGCCCGCGGGCGTCAGGGTTAAGCGGCGGTTCGCCCGGCTGAAAAGCGTGACGCCTAAACGTTCTTCCAGCGCCTTTATCTGCTGGCTCAGCGCCGGTTGGGCGATGTTCAGACGCTCGGCGGCCCGGTGCATGTGGAGCTCTTCGGCTACGACAATGAAGTGGCGCATCTGACGAAACTGCACGAGACGTCTCCCTGTATTGATATAAATTTACTTATCAATTTAACAGAAATGATGAAATTGATGCTATTGGTCTTTGCCATAAAAATGGAGGTATTCAACCGAGGGAGGAAAATATGGAAAACCAAGTCAACGATCTCCGCAGCGCCATCGCCTTACTGCAGCGCCACGAAGGGCAGTATATTGAAACCGCTCATCCGGTCGATCCCAACGCGGAACTGGCGGGTGTCTATCGCCATATCGGCGCAGGCGGCACGGTCAAACGTCCGACCCGCACGGGTCCGGCCATGATGTTCAACAGCGTTAAGGGCTATCCGGGCTCCCGCATTCTGGTGGGCATGCACGCCAGCCGCGAGCGCGCGGCGCTGCTGTTAGGCTGCGAACCGTCTGAACTGGCAAAACACGTCGGCCAGGCGGTGAAAAAGCCGGTCGCACCGGTTGTCGTTCCGGCCTCGCAGGCCCCCTGCCAGGAACAGGTCTTCTACGCTGACGACCCTGACTTCGATCTTCGCAAATTGCTTCCGGCACCGACCAATACGCCAATTGATGCCGGTCCGTTTTTCTGCCTGGGGCTGGTGCTGGCAAGCGATCCGGAAGACAGCTCGCTGACGGATGTCACCATTCACCGCCTCTGCGTGCAGGAGCGCGACGAGCTTTCCATGTTCCTTGCCGCCGGGCGACATATCGAAGTCTTCCGTAAAAAAGCGGAGGATGCCGGAAAACCGCTGCCGGTGACGATCAACATGGGTCTCGACCCCGCCATCTATATCGGCGCATGCTTTGAGGCCCCTACCACGCCGTTTGGCTACAACGAGCTGGGCGTCGCCGGGGCGCTGCGCCAGCAGCCGGTCGAGCTGGTGCAGGGCGTGGCGGTCAAAGAGAAAGCCATCGCACGGGCGGAAATCATCATCGAAGGCGAACTGCTTCCGGGCGTGCGCGTAAGAGAGGATCAGCATACCAACACTGGCCACGCGATGCCGGAGTTCCCGGGCTACTGCGGTGAGGCGAATCCCTCCCTGCCGGTGATCAAAGTGAAAGCCGTGACCATGCGCAACCACGCAATCCTGCAGACGCTGGTGGGACCGGGGGAAGAACATACCACGCTGGCCGGACTGCCGACCGAGGCCAGCATCCGTAATGCCGTTGAAGAGGCAATCCCGGGCTTCCTGCAAAACGTCTATGCCCATACCGCAGGCGGCGGTAAGTTCCTCGGCATATTGCAGGTGAAAAAACGCCAGCCGTCAGACGAAGGACGCCAGGGCCAGGCGGCGCTCATCGCCTTAGCCACCTATTCGGAGCTGAAAAACATTATTCTTGTCGACGAAGATGTGGATATTTTCGACAGCGACGACATCCTGTGGGCGATGACGACGCGCATGCAGGGCGATATGAGCATCACCAATATTCCGGGGATCCGCGGCCACCAGCTGGATCCGTCCCAGTCGCCGGATTACAGCACCTCGATTCGCGGCAACGGCATTTCCTGCAAGACGATCTTCGACTGCACGGTGCCGTGGGCGCTGAAGGACCGCTTCGAGCGCGCGCCATTTATGGAAGTGGATCCACGTCCGTGGGCGCCGGAGCTGTTTGCCGATAAGAAATAAAATCACGCGCGTATGGCCCGCAGGTCATACGCGTATTTTCTTTTCAAGCGTGGCGATATTTTCACCCGCCACGCGTTCAACAGTGAAACGATCGACGCTCAGCAATATGAGCATCAGCCCCCTGCCGCTCTCCAGCAGCGGCGACATTTCGCAGAAACGGTCTCGCCGGGCGATCTCAAGACGCTCCTGCGGGAACGCGTCACCCGCGTCGATAAAAACAAGGCTGACGTCATTGCCGCGGATGGCGAACTGTACGCTAAAGACGCACGAATTATCCTCATGAAGCGCGTAGCGGATGATATTCGTTGCCACTTCACAAACGGCGAGATCGAAGGCGAAACGCCACTCGTCATTGACGGGAAGCGCGCTCAGCCTGTCTCTCAGCCAGTCGGACAGCGGCGTCAGGGACGCGATCGCCGCCGGAAATTCAGCATGCTCTGGCCTCTGCATCTACTGCCCCAGCTGCGCAAGCGCGCTATGTTTATCCGGATAGATACGGAAGATGCGATCCATTCGGGTCAGGGTGAACATGTTCATGATCCCGGGGTTCAGAGAGCACAGCGCCATGTCGCCTTTCCCGTTCATCAGCTTAAACAACGACACCAGCATCCCCAGCCCGCTGCTGTCGATGAAATCCACTTTGCTAAAGTCGACGATTAAGGCTTTACGATCGCTGCCGATTTCCTCCGTCACGGACGCTTTAAACGTCGCAGCAACGGAGGCGTCCAGCCGTCGGACCGCGGGCGTGAGAATGTTGGCATGCGGTAATCGTTCGGTGTTAATTATCATTCTGTTCTCCCTGACGCTCAATCACGAGCAGTGACACGTCATCGGTTAAGGCGATCGGTTCATCACGGTTTGCATTGCGCCAGCCGGTCAGGTGGTCACCGAACCGCGGCAGGAGCTGGTCAACGGGGAGCCGGGCATGCTCATGAAGCCAGCGTTCGAGACGTTGCGGGCCAAACTGCTCGCCGCTGACGTTCTCACACTCGGTAATACCATCACTGAATAAGCATAAGCGATCCCCTGGATGGAGGGTAAACGCGACGTCTTCCCAGCTCAGATCCGGGATTAGCCCGACCGGCGGTCCGCCATCACCCACGGACGTGACGGCGCTGTCCGCATTCACAATGAAGGGAGTAGGATGCCCGGCCTGGCACAGCCACCCTTCACCAGTCTCTGGATCGATCACGCCGTAAATGAGCGTGAAATAACTGGTGATGTCGCTCTCTTCACTGCAAAAGCGGCTGTTCAACATCCTGACAACCTCCGCAGGTGACTGAATCCCCCCCTCTTCGGTAAACAGAAAGCGATCCACCACCCGGCCATGTAAAAACTGGCGAGCCACCGCGAGGGACATCATCGCGGCCCCCACGCCGTGACCCGAAACATCAACGCAATAGAATCCCAGATGTGAATCCAGAGGGAAAATATTGAACACGTCGCCCGAAACCCAGGCTGACGGCAGGAAAAGCCAGTCGGAGAAGTAGTCGCCATAGCGTAAGCGGCGTGAAGGCAGCACCGAGTGTTGAACGCGCGCAGCCAGTTCCAGATCTTTTTCAATCTGATGCAACGCTTCACTCAGGCGCTTGTTGTGCGCCGCGAGGGTCGCCTCCAGCGTCAGGATACGGACCCCGGCATGAAGCCGCGCCCGCAGTTCAGCCTGCTCAACGGGCTTACTCAAAAAATCATCCGCTCCGGCATCAAACCCCTGCGTCACGTCCCCGGCATTCTCGCGGGCCGTCAACAGGATGATATACACGTAGCGGCCAAACTGACGGTTGCGGATGGTCTGACACAGCGTCAGTCCGTCCATTTCCGGCATTTCCCAGTCGCTTATCACCATGCTGACCGGCTGGCTGGACAAGATTTCCAGCGCGTCGACACCATTTTCCGCCTCGCTCACGATATATCCCCACTGGGTGAGCATTCGGGAGAGTAACCGACGATAAATCAGCGAATCTTCAACGATTAACACGTGCAGCGCCGACATACATCCCTCCTAAAGCGGTAAGAACCAGATGAGGCTCACGGTCCCTTCCCTGAATTTTGCATTCCCGTTGCCGTGCCCCGGATAGCGCGTTCCCGCATAGTTCGCGTACTGGATGGAGAACGAACCCGGCGTATAGCCGGCATAACCGAAGCTGTAGCTGTAATCGCCGTTCCAGGGCTGCTGCTGGCTGCTGTCCGGGAACCAGAATGCCGTCGCGCGAACGAAGAAATGTTGTTTGAAGGTGTAGCCGCAGCCGCCGAGCATGACGTTTTTATTTTTGCGGATGTCATCGCTGCTGAGGTCGTAGTAGCGCGGTACCCAGCTGTACCCGACCTGGCAAATGATGGAATCCCCTTTATTAATCAGGAGCGTGTTTTCAACCGGTTTCGGTAGCGAAAACTTATAGGCCAGCGTGAAGGCGCCCTGTTCGAAATAGGTGTGTCGTCGGCTGCCCGATGTCCAGAAATGGTTATCGCCGTAGTTGCTGTAAACCAGACTCACGGTGTTGGCGTGCCAGTCATCGTAGCCGAAGCTGTAGCGAAAATCGGCGGTGTAGCGGCTGGTGTCTCTGACCGGCAGTCGGGACGTAATGTTGGCAAACCAGAAGCTGTAGGGGGAATACTGAAGGCTGAGATTCAGCGTCTGGTTAATCTTTTTCTTTTCCGTGGCGGTGTCTGAACTGTTAGGAATGCTCATCCACTGCTCTTTCAGTCCCGAGCTAAAGCTCAGCGCACCTGAGAATTTCTTGTCGTTACCCGAGAACAGGCGCCCCCAACGGCTGGTAAAAACGCCTGCCTGAACGGGTTCACCGTTCTTATCGCGCAGGGTTTCTTTATCACTGCTTTGCGCCGCCTCCGCGGCAGGTATCGCGGCGAGCAGCACGCCCGCCAGAAGCCATTTTTCGCGCATAACCGCCATCCTTAGTTAGGTATCCAGCGTGCGCCGACGTCGTATTTTGCCATCAGCCACAAAATACCCAGTGCCGCCGCATGCACTAACGTGTTCTCTATCCAGGCGTGACGCCATAAATCGAAGGTGATGAACTGACTCACCAGCAGCACCACGTAAACATGCAAAATAAAGGTATAGAGCGAGTGCTGCCCTAGCGGGATGAGGAACCATCCCAGCAGGCGGTTGAGCGGCGTCCAGCAATACGTCAGCACCAGGTAGACGGTGACCATCAGGGCGATATCGTTCAATACCCGCACCGGGCCCAGCCCATTCTTCGCCGCCCAGGTGTGATAAAACGAATTGAAGCTGTCAGGCGGGATGACGTGCATCAGCAGCGCGGGCGGCATAAACGGGTTGGTATGGTTCTGGGCAACAAATCCCAGCACCAGTGACACCATGACCAGCGCCACCACCACCCCTTTGCCCGGGGGCGTCCGGGCGAACGAGAGCAGTTCGGCTTTATACCAGCCGCTGGCCATGCCCAGCACAAAGATGAACTGCCAGGCGAGCAGTGGGAAGGCGAATTCGAATTCCGACGGCGTCAGCCGAAGCGGCCACCGCTGCCACAGGCTGTACACCAGCAGCGACAGCCCTAACAGCCACCAGACTTTTCCTTTCTGCAGCATCCCTAAAAATAGCGGGCTGAGTAGCAGCAAAAAGATATACAGTCCGAGAATTTGCGTCTGGTGGGGGCCGATCTGCAAATAGAGAATAATGTTGAACCAGGTCTCTTTAATTTGCGGCGTCACAGGATAAAGCGACCAGCTTTGACCTGAAAATCGGTCGGTAAAATGGGTGACCTCGAAAACGTTAATATGTGGGATATAGGCCAGCAGAATAAACGACACTATGATAATGATATTTACGCGATATATTTTCCATGCTCTGAGATAAAGCCCCCAGGAAACCGTAAGCAAAACCACTTTTTGCAGACGCGCGCGATTCAGCATTCCCAGCATAAACCCGGAGAGAATGACAAAGCCTTCTGCACCTGTTGTTAACCCAAAACGCTCCCAGGAGAATATATTAAATATCGACATCACCTCCGTATGCGCCACGACCATCATGACGAGGGCAATGCCGCGCATAAAGTCAATTCTCAGGTCACGGGCACCTGCAACGGAATACATCCATGTTATTGATTTAGCGTCATCTTTTTGCGCAATCGACGGCGCAACATGGCTCATAGGGTGTCCTTTGCCTGAAAACGAAAATTAAGGTCTAAATAAAGTAGATAGTCTAAAGGAATAGTAACTGCAATTTATCACCGGCAGATGAAACATATTAAGCAGAATTAAATCCAAATTAACCACCACTTCATATTAATAAAAACGACGCTGGACACTTTTATTCGGCGTTCTACACTTATCTTAAATCTTGTTTACTCGCTATTTTCTTTCGCTTTTGGGCAACTGTCTGCGCAGCAGAATGGGTCTGCATTTTCACGGAATCAGGAACGCCGGAACTATGGATTTTTATTTTTCCCGTTTTGAACATCGTCGTCCTCCGGAACCGTTAACAACACCGCGTTGGGTCATGATGACCTGGCAGGTATTAGCGGTCGCGGCACTTATTCTGGGTGCAAATTATATTTACTGGCGCTGGACCGCCTCCCTGAATACTGACGCACTATGGTATGCCATACCGCTGGTCCTCGCCGAAACGCTGGCGTGGATAGGGACCGTGCTGTTTACCATCAACTTATGGAAAGAACAGGATCTCCCCCAGTGTCCGCCCCCCGGCGAAATTAACGAATGCCTGTTTCCGGAAGAGGCCGTAGAACCTCGTCCTGTTAAAGTGGATTTGTTCATTGCCACCTACTCGGAAGACACCGAGCTGGTCAGGCTGTCCATTCGCGACGCCCTGAAGATGGCCTACCCGTACCCGATTGACTACCGGATCCACGTGCTTGATGACGGCCGCCGCCCGGAGATGAAAGCCGTCTGCGACGAGGAAGGCGTTAACTATATCAGCCGCCAGACCAACATCGGCTTTAAGGCCGGCAACCTGCGCAACGGTCTTGAGCAAACCGACGGTGATTTCATTGTTATCTGCGACGCCGATACCCGCGTATTTCCCACCCTGCTCAGCCATACGCTGGGCTATTTTCGCGATCCGGACGTGGCCTGGGTGCAGACGCCGCAGTGGTTCTTCGACCTTCCGGAAGGAGAAAATCTTTCACGCTGGGGCCAGCGAAAAGCCGGAAAAGTGGGCTACGGTCTGGGCTGGCTGATTCAAAAGTGCGTTGGCCCGGTGACCGTAGGCCGCGACCCGTTTTTTAACGATCCGCGCATGTTCTATGACGTGATCCTGCGGCGGCGCAACTGGGCGAACGCGGCTTTCTGCTGCGGCGCGGCCTCCATCCACCGGCGCGAGGCGGTCATGCAGGCCGCGCTGAGAAGCTACGTCTGGTCCGTCGAAGAGGAGATCCATCGCCACACCCGCGACATCCGCGATGAAGAAACCCGCGAAGCGCTGCAGGAGGCGATGCGCCCGCACGTGGCGTTTGACACCGAGCTCACCCCCTACAAATTTCACGTCTCCGAAGATATTTACACCTCGGTGCTGCTGCACGGTGACGCCGCGCGACGCTGGCGCTCGGTCATGCATCCGCGGGTGGAGTCGAAGATGCTCTCTCCTCAGGATATGCTGACCTGGATGATCCAGCGCTTTAAATACGCCGCCGGCTCGCTGGATATTTTGTTCCATGACAATATCTTCAGCCGTCGCCGCTTCCGGCTTTCCCTCCCCCAGACGCTGATGTATGCCACCACCTTCTGGTCTTACATGGCCTGCGTGTGGAACACGGTATTTTTGATTTCGCCCATTATCTATCTGTTCACCGGCATTCCGCCGGTATCCGCATGGTCGACGCCGTTCTATCTCCACTTTCTCCCCTTTTTTATCTTCTCTGAACTGGCGTTTATGTTCGGGACATGGGGGATCTCTGCCTGGGACGGCAGGGCCTCTTACCTCTCCTTCTTTTCCATGAACCTGCGCGCGCTCAATACCGTGCTGCGGGGCGAGCAGATCAAATTTCACGTCACGCCAAAAGAGCGGCAGACGGGCCGTTTTCTCTACCTGGTGAAGCCGCAGATTGCCATTGTGGTGCTGACCCTCGCAGGGCTTATCTGGGGCGGTATTCAGGTGGCGCGTGGACAGGTGGACGACCCCTCCGGCTACGTCATCAATATTTTCTGGGGAGGGGTGAACATCGCCGCCATGCTGCCGCTGATTTTCGCGGCCATGTGGACGCCCGCCGAAGAGGATGAGGTCACCCAATGAGGATACGTGATGCCCTGCTGCCCGCGCGCAGCTACCTCACCATTTTGCTCGGGTTCCTGCTCGGCTTTGCCATTGTGGTCTGGGTGGAGAAACAGATGCCCACGCGCGTGGAAAGCAGCGGCGGCATCGCGCTCAGCAAAGACTTCCCGCCGCTGCCTGCGAAACGCGCCCTGACCTATGACGAAGCCATCTGGGCGCGGGTCGCCTGGCAATACTACGTGAATAATACCCAGCCAAACGGGCTGGCGAATGCCAGCGACGGTGAACCCTGGCTGAGCCTCTGGAGCGTGGGAAGCTACCTGTTGGCGACCGCTGCCGCAGAGCAGCTCAACATTATTTCCGCCGATGAGTTCGACGAGAGGATCGGTACGGCCCTGTTCGCGCTGGGGCAGCTGCCGCTCAACGAGCGAGGCCTGCCAGCCGCGTATTACCATGCCGACACCCTGAAAATCCTCGGCAAACCCGACGCCTCGGCAATTGGGCTGAGCCGCCTGCTGACGGCGCTTCAGACCCTCCTGTGGCGCTATCCTCAGCACGCGGCGGCTATCCACGATCTCTTCAGCCTCTGGAACACCGGCGCTCTGATTGAACATAACGTTCAAAGCCAGGCGGCCGTGCCGCTCCATAACTGGACGCTGACCGATGACGAACAGCGGGACAGCTTTGGCTACCGTCTCTATGCCAGCCATACGCTGCGCCTGATTGACAGCGCGGCAGGCCTCGCGGTAACCAACCCGCCTGAAGGGCAAAAGATGATCGATCTGGACGGCGTGATGGTGCCGGATGAAGGGCTACGCACGCCCTGGGGCAAGCAAACCTCCCTGATCAGTCTCCCCTACCTGTTAACCGGCCTTGAACTGGGCTTTGACGCGCAGAGCGCTGAGATTGCGTGGCGGATTATGCAGATCCAGCAGCGGCGTCATAGCCTGCGCAGCCCAAAACAGCCTGTCAGCACGGATTACGCCGAACCGGCGCCGGATTACGTCAACGATCTGCCGAACAGGCAGCCGGTACAGGCGCGCAACCTGCGCGACGAGGTGCCGGAGAAAGTGGCAATTACCTCCACCCGCACCGCGTTTGCCTGGTATGCCCTGTTCCGCAACAGCTGGAGCGAAGCGCTGCGCCAGCAGGTTCTGCCGCTTCAGGTACCGGGTAAAGGCTGGCAGCGCGGATTAAATCTCAACAACAGCGTCAATGCCGTCGTGGACGCCGATACCAATGCCATTGTGCTGGAAAGTCTGTCTTACATCGCGCATGGTCAGATGCTCTGTCTGGCCTGCCTCTACACTTCCCCCTCAGCAGGAGCAACGCCATGAAGCCACGATCCCCGATCCTTTTCCACCTGCTCACGGGAATAACGATCTGCTGGCTGGCGTTATCGACCGTGCGTGCGGACACCGAGCTTCCTGCATCAGGTTTCTCCCCGCGCAGCGGCGAGCTGACGGTCCGAGAGATGACCATCGCGAAAAACGCCTGGCAGTATTTCGTCACCAACTATCAGCCCACGACGGGCCTGGTGAATGCGGTCAACAAATTTCCCTCCACCACCATGTGGGACAGCGCCTCCTATCTGGCCGCCCTGACGGCGGCGCGCGAGCTCGGGATCATTGATAAAGCGGAATTTGACCGCCGGATGCTGAAATTTCTCGCCACGTTAAACACCCTGGTACTGTTCCGCAACGAGCTACCCAACAAGGCCTATAACACCATCAGCGCCCAGAAGGTGGACTACACCAACAAGCCCGGCGAAATTGGCTTCTCAGCGCTGGATATCGGGCGAATGCTGGTCTGGCTGAAAATCGTCAAAGAGCGCTATCCGGAATACGGCAACAGCATTGATAACGTGGTGCTCGGCTGGGATTTCAGCCACGCGATCGACCCCTGCGGCACGCTGTACGGGGCCTATCTCGAGAACGGCCAGCCGAAGTACGTTCAGGAAGGTCGGCTGGGCTATGAAGAGTACGGCGCGGCCGGGTTCCAGCTTTGGGGGTTTAATACCTGTAAAGCCAGCCGTCCGCAGCCTTATGAGCTGGCCGAAATCTACTGCGTGCTGGTCCCGTACGATACGCGCGACCCGCGCAACACGTCGCAGCATAACTACGTGGTGACGGAATCCTACCTGCTCTATGGGCTGGAGTTCGGCTTTGATAAACCGACCGACCGGGATAACGCCCCGCGCGACTACTCCCTGACGTGGATGAAAAACTTTGCTGACCGCGTTTATCAGGCTCAGGAGAATCGCTATACCATTACCGGCGTCCTCACCGCGCGCTCCGAGCACCAGCTCGATAAGGCTCCTTACTTCGTCTATGACACCGTCTTCAGCGACGGATACAACTGGAACACCATTACCGATAAAGGCCAGTTCGTCCCCAACGCTGCCGCAATATCGCTGAAGGCGGCGCTGGGCATGTGGGTGCTGTGGAACTCCCCCTATACCGACCGCCTGCTGAATACCATTGAGAATGCCAACGAAGAGGGAAAAGGCTACTACGAAGGGCTGTATGAAAACGGTGACGGCCCGATCAAAGAGTTCACCGCGAACAATAACGGCATTATGCTGGAAGCCCTGCTGTTCAAGAAAGAGGGAAAACTGCTGGCCTTCAACACCGACAACCCAAAGAGCAAGGATTTTGCCCCCTCGCTGTGGGATCGCAAGCTGCTCGATCAGTTTGAAGAGAACAACGCGCTGCGCAGCCGTCCGTTCCTTAGCAGCACACCGGCCATAAAAAGCTGGTGCGACCGGACGGGCGTCACGCAGCGTACCAAACCCGCCTGTCAGGCCTGTCAGTGCGCGTCATGCAGCGTGGACGAGCCCGTTAAACTGCCTCCGGTGACTGCGCAATGCTTAAAACCTTAGCCAGAGGGCTCGCGGGATTACTCCTTGCAGGCGGGGTCATTTTTGCCCTGTTTGGCCATCAGGGCGCAGGCTGGCGCTGGCTAATCCACGGCGGCTGGCACTCCAGCGCGCGTATCGCCGCCCTGACGCCGGAAGAGCAGACGTGGGCGACGATCGCCTGGCGCTATTTCGTCAATAATACCCAGCCGCAAACGGGCCTGGTCAACGGGAGCGACAAACAGCCCCGCGTCACGCTCTGGCAAATGGGCGATACGCTTATCGCCCTGCTGGCGGCAAAAGAGCTGGGGCTGATTGAGGACGCCGAGTATGACGCTCGCTTAACCCGTCTCATGGGCACCCTTAACCGCCTGATGCTGACCGATGCCCGAACGCCGGGTCGACTCTATTCCAGCCAGACTGCGACGCCAGTCGACTTTAGCGGCAAGCCCAGCAAAAACGGCTGGTCCGCGCGCGACATGGCGCGTCTGATGCTCGCCCTGCGCCTTACCGCAGAGCGGGAGCCGCAGTACAGCGAATACCTGGATAAAATTATCCTGCGCTGGAATTTCTGCCCGGTCATCGATAGCGAAGGCGAGCTATGGTCCTCTTCCCTGCAAAACGGTCAGCCGGTCGTGCGGGAGGAACTGCGGCTGGGCGAAAGTGAATATGCCGCGACGGCGTTTCAGCTGTGGGGATTTTCCCCGGCTAAAGCGTTTACGCCCCCGGCGCACCACGTCATCATCGCCCAGCGGCGTCTGGCCGTCGATGCCCGCGATCCGCGCACCACGTGGCAGCCCTCTCTGATTACCACCCTTCCCTATATGCTGCCGGGCCTGGAGTTTGGCTGGGAGCCAGAAGGCGTTGCGGCCGATCTGCAACAGCGTCTGCGCAAGCAGGCCGAAAACGTCTGGCTGAGCCAGAAGACCCGCTGGGAGACCGATAAAATCCTGACGGCCAGGGCAGATTTCACGCTCTCTCAGGCGCCCTGGCATATCCAGGATACCGTCTGGGGAAATGGCTATGCCTGGAACTCAGTCGGAGACGATGGCCGGGACTACACCCGTTTCGCACAGGTATCGACCAAAGCGGTTTTTGCCCTGTGGGCGCTGTGGGACACCCCGTACACCGACGTGCTGATGACGGTCACCAAACACCTTAACGATCCGCAGAAAGGCTGGTATGAAGGCCGTCAGGAAGCCACGGGCGATACCAACGCTGCCTTAACCCTCTCGACCAACGCCACGGTGCTGGAAGCCCTCTTCTTTAAACACAACGCCGGGCCTCTGTTTGACGTGCGTCGGTCGAAGAAAGAGAGCTACTTCTCACGCCGCCTGGCAGAGCAATACACGCCCATCGGGCACTGTCTGCCGGGCGAAAGCACCATAAGGAGGACGCCGTGAAGTTCTATCGCGATCTGTTTGAATCAAGCCTGAACCGCGTCTTTCCGAATAATGAAAAAACCGCGTTTTTTCAGACGTTCTATGACGCCTTCGTCCATATGTCACCCGAAACCGAGGCGCATTTTTCTCGTCTGCCGGATCGGGAGGGTCAGCAGACCCTGTTTAAAAGCTTCTTCGCCATGCTTGCGGTCGACGGCGCCCTGATCGTCCCTGATTTTCTCGAGCGCCTGGCGCGGGAGCAAAGCGACGACGGCCTCCACCTTCCCCCGCGGTTTTTTGCCCTTTGGCGCGAAGCGATGTTGAATGCGGTGAGCCTGCGCGATCCGCAGTGCGACGATGAGATCCTCACCGCCTGGGCCATGGCGATCGCGCCCGGGCTGGAATACCTTCGCCGACAGGCAGAACTGCACTACCGCGCGTAGGGGGAATCACGATGAGTTCATTCACGTACGATCTTAACGCGCTGCCGGCCGCCGTCATGATTTATGACCGCGAGGAACGCCTTCAGGCCTGGAATCACAACGTGGCCCTGTTTTATCCGGTCATAACCCCGTGGCTGACGGTGGGAACGACACTTGAGGCGCTGGCGGAACGCTTTATCGATGCCGTTTACAACGTCGACCCCGGCCTGCGGCAGACGCTGCGCGAGTCGATCGTGCGCAACTGTCGGCAGGATAAACACTGCGAGGTGCGCCAGGCGGGCCAGCGGCGGATCTTCGTCCAGCATCAGCGGCTTGCGGACGGTGGTATTGTCAGCCTGCACAGCGATGTTACGGAGCTGGATGAAGCGCAGCGCGCGCGCCACCAGCTGCATGACGACTTTCTGCTGACGGCGGAATCCATTCATATCGGGATCTGGGACTGGCAGGTTTCCGGCGACACGCTCCAGGTCAACGATACCCTGCTTGCCATGCTGGGCCAGTCGCGCACACAGTGGCGATATCCGGTGCGTTTTCTCCTCAATCAGGTCCACGAGGACGATCGCGCAGCGCTACGCAAGGCGCTGCACGCTTCGAAGCAGGATCATCGTCCGGTCTTTGAATGTGAAATTCGCGTGCATCACCCTACCGAAGGACTGCGCTGGATGCTGCTGTCCGGCCAGGTGGTTACGCTCTCCATTGAGGGAAACGCAGAGCGCGTTATTGGCACGCTGCAGGATATTACGCGGCGCAAAGAGGCTGAAATTCAGGCGTTCGCCTCGGCCATTGAGGCACAAAAAGCCAATGAGGCCAAAAGCGCGTTCCTGGCGAATATGAGCCATGAAATTCGTACCCCGATGAACGGCATTATTGGCATGACCCAGCTGTGCCTGGATACGTCTCTGAGCGCCGATCAGCGCGACTATCTGACCCTGGTGATGAGCTCTGCCCAGTCTCTGCTGCATATCATCAACGATATTCTCGACTTTTCCCGAATTGAAGCCGGCAAAGTGGAGCTGGAGACGGAACCCGTTCCTGTCCGCCCCTTTATTCAGTCGCTCATTCGTCCGCACATGCCGGGGGCGAGCGAAAAAGGCATCGAGCTGCTGGTTGATATTGCGCCCGACGTTCCCGACGTGCTGCTGGTTGACGGCGCGCGGCTGCGCCAAATCCTGACCAATCTGCTGGGCAACGCGCTGAAATTTACCCATCAGGGAGAAGTTATCCTGGTGGTTGAGCCCGGCGATAGCGCGGGCAGATGGCGTTTTCGCGTGCGCGACAGCGGCATTGGCATACCGGCAGATAAGCAGAAGGCCATTTTTGAAGCCTTCAGCCAGGCGGACAACTCAACCACCCGCCGCTACGGCGGCACGGGGCTCGGGCTAACCATCTCGGCAAGACTGGTTGCGGCCATGGGGGGCGAATTAACGGTCTCCAGCGAGCCGGGAAAAGGAAGCGAATTTTCGTTCTCGCTGCCCCTGGCGGCGCAGACCCTTGCGCCCGGAGAGCGCCCACATAGCCAGCGCTTTAACGGTGAACCCGTGCTGGTGGTTGATGATAACGCGACCAACCTGCGGCTGCTGGCCGCGATGCTCAGCCAGATGGGACTGAAACCCACCTGCGTTAACAACGCCAGCGAGGCCATTGACCGGGTTAGAACGGGAACGGCGTGGCCCCTGATCCTGCTGGACGCGCAGATGCCGGATATGGACGGCGTGTCTCTGGCCCTTGAGCTTTCGGTTCTGCCGCAGGTTGCTGAAAGCCATATCATCATGCTGAGCTCCATGAGCCGACATTTTGATATCAATATGCTGAAGCGGATCGGAATCAAGAACTATCTGCATAAGCCTATCGCCCAGGATGAATTACATCAGGCGATTGCCGCCGCGTTTGAACGTTCGCCAGCACCCGTGGGTGAAAGCACGCCCGCGCCTGTCGCCTCGCCTGCAGCCACGGGACTGCGGATCCTGCTGGCTGAAGATAATCTGGTCAACCAGAAGGTCGCCGCGCGCCTGCTCGAGCGGCTCGGCCATAGCTGTCAGATCGTCGACAATGGCGTCGCGCTGCTGGAACGCTGGCGCGCGGATGCGTGGGACGTTTTACTGATCGACCTTCAGATGCCAGAGATGGACGGTGAGACCGCCATTCGCCTGCTTCGTGAAGAAGAGCAGTCTCGGCCCGGACCGCCTCAACCCACCGTCGCCATGACCGCACACGCCATGCAGGGGGATAAAGAGCGCTGCCTGAACATGGGGTTCGACGGCTATATTGCCAAACCCATCAGCCAGGAGCGTCTCGCTGAAGAGATTGCCCGCGTGCTCCAGCACCACGAAGACGCCTCCGGTTTTCCGGATGAAGCACGCCTGCTGAAGCAGTGTGCTGACGATCCCACCCTGGTACAAGAGCTGCTGGCCCTGTTTGGCGAAGGGCTAAATGAAGCAATCAAAACCATTACCCAGGCGATCGACAGCAACGACCGCGAGGCGCTGCGACGAGCGGCCCACAAGCTGCGCGGAGAAGCCGTCACCCTGGACTTCAGCACGCTCGCACAGCAGTTGCAGGTGCTGGAAAGCGACGCGCATACGCTGGATGGGCGCCAGCTTGCGGCCCTGAAAGAAAATCTTCGCCAGGAATCGCTGCGCCTGATGGCGTGGCTCAACGCGCGCGGGGTAAACAAATGAACGCTCGCAACTGCACGCTGCTCGTTGCCCTGTTGACCACCCACGCGGTGGCGAACTCTGCGCCGGTCAGCTGGTCTCTGGCCGGAGAATGGCAGGTTCAGGATGCCAATGACAGCGCACGTCCTGCCGCATCAGGCTGGCACCCGCTTCAGGTTCCTGCCAACTGGTACAGCGCCGGGTACGATCATCAGGGCGCGCTGTGGTACAAGCACGCGTTTTCCCTGCCCGTGCAGCCCCCTGACGTGATGAGTACCCTGGTGTTTGACGGCGTCGATTACCTGGCAGAGGTGACCCTGAACGGCCAGCCGCTGGGCAAGCATGAGGGCTACTTTCAGCGCTTTTCGCTGGACGCCAGCCCGGCGTTACAACGTCACAATCGACTCGTCGTCAGGGTAGGCAGCCCCTACGAAGATCCGCACACGATCTGGCCTTTGCATAAAACGGCCATGAAGGGGGTTCTTAATCAGCATGACACGCGTCCCGGTGGCGCCTGGTCGCCGGAAGGACAGGACGCAAACTCGGGCGGCATCTGGGCACCGGTCCGGCTGCACCTTAGCCGGGGCGCCACCCTTGATGAGACCATCCTGCGCCCCGACTGGTCGCAGGGGCTGACTCGCCCGACGCTAAAAGCGGAGATTCGCTATCGCGCGCTCGGTCAGGGCCCGGCGACCGTGCGGCTCACCGCCACACCCGCCAACTTCAGCGGCAGGCCCTATCAGGCTGACTTTCCGGTTACTCTCGAAAGCGGTGCCCATTCCGTTCAGGTGAAGCTGCCCATGCCGAAGGCAAAGCTGTGGTGGCCCGTCGGTACCGGAAAACCCCACCTGTATACCGTTCGCGTGGCGTTGCGGGATGAAAACGGCCTGATGGATAAGGCGGTAACCCGCACCGGGCTGCGCAAAATCGTCGAGCAGGCCGACAATAAGGGCTGGCTCATAAACGACAGGCGCCTTTTTATTAAGGGCAGCAATTACATCGGTTCCCCCTGGCTCGGCACCATGACGCGGAAAAAATACCGACGCGACCTTCGTCTGGTGGAAGCCATGAACGCCAACGCCATACGCGTGCACGGACACGTTGCCGGACGTGCGTTGTATGACGTGGCCGATGAGATGGGCATGATGATCTGGCAGGATGTTCCGCTGCAGTGGGGCTACAATAACAGTGCGGCTTTCACGGAAAATGCGGTTCGACAGACGCGGGAGATGATCGAACAGTTTGGCAATTCCCCCGCCATCATCGTCTGGGGCGGGCATAACGAACCGCCGTGGAATTCGCCGTGGATGGAAAAACGCTTCCCGGACTGGAATAAAGATCTGAATCGCGAACTCACGAAGCGTGTAGCGGATACGCTTGCCGAAGATACCTCCCGCATCGTGCACCGCTTCTCCGCCGTTGAGGAGCATTACTGGGCGGGCTGGTACTTCGGCACCGTGCGCGACCTGCTGGCACCAGCCAAAACGGGGATCATCACAGAGTTCGGCGCGCAGGCGCTTCCCCGCCTGTCAACGCTAAAAACCATCATCCCGGCGGCGTCGCTCTGGCCAAAAACGACCGCCGCCGACGATCCCGGCTGGACCGTCTGGAAATACCATAATTTTCAGCCCTTCCAGACCTTTAAGTTTGCCGGTATTTCGCGTGGGGACAACATTCAGGCGATGATCCGCAATACTCAGGCGTACCAGTCGCAGCTGGTGGCCACGGCGGCAGAGAGCTACCGTCGACAGCGCTACCAGCCGGTGACGGCCCTGTTCCACTTCATGTTTGTGGAAACCTGGCCCTCCATCAACTGGGGCGTGGTGGACTACCTGCGTATGCCTAAAGCCGGGTTTTACGCCTTAAAACGCGCCTACCAGCCTGTTTTGCCGTCCATTGAACCGGTCACCGCGCAGTGGCAATCCGGCGCGGCGGCGACCGTGCGTCTGTGGGCCATCAACGACACCTGGAAACCGTGCAGCGAATGCCGCCTGACCTGGCGCATCACGCAGCGCGACAAGGTGCTGGCTAAAGGCACGACGACGATGACGATCGCACCAGACTCGGGAACGATGGTCAAAACGCTGACGGCTACGCCCGTGGGCCAGGACGACGTGTCGATTCGGTTTACGATTGAAAACAGCGCGGGAAAAATTGTCGGTGAAAATCAGCGCACGGAGTCCGTCATAAAGTGAGCGAGGGGAAAAGGAAAATTGCCGCTTCCCCTGCTTTCTTGTACCCTTTCAGCGTTTACCCCAATCCCCTAAAAATCGAGACATCCGGACGCCTATGACTGCACACATTTCCAAAGATCCTTTACATGGCGTAACGCTGGAGATGATGGTCAACGCCCTGGTGGCGAAGTATGGCTGGAGCGAATTGGGCGACCGCATCAAAATTAACTGTTTCAGAAAAGATCCCAGCGTTAAATCGAGCCTGAAATTCCTGCGCCGCACCCCGTGGGCGCGCGCGGAAGTTGAAGCCCTGTATCTGGACTCCCTCAACGATGAGGAAAGCGCAGAACAGGCGGCGCCCGCCTTTAATCCCTGGGCTAACAGTCGGATTATCAAGAGCTAATACGCAAATGACGCGACACGTAAAACGGATCGGTGCGCTGGCTGCCTGCGCGCTTTTACTTGTAAGCTGCTCCTCAAAACCACCTAAATCACTGGTTACCCCTCTTCCCACCGCCAGCAAACCGACGCAGCAGGCAAACGAGCCGATGCGCGGGGTCTGGCTGGCGACCGTCTCTCGTCTCGACTGGCCGCCGGTAGCCTCGGTGAATGGCCGCAGCGCCGACCAGCGCATCACCATGCAAAAGCAGGCGCTGATCGGCAAGCTCGACAACCTTAAGCGCCTCGGCATCAATACGATATTTTTCCAGGTGAAGCCGGACAGCACCGCGCTCTGGTCATCAAAAATTCTACCGTGGTCAGATATGCTGACGGGCAACATCGGCGAATATCCGGGTTACGACCCGCTGCAGTTTATGCTGGATGAAGCGCACAAGCGCGGCATGAAGGTTCATGCCTGGTTCAACCCTTACCGCGTGTCGACCAATACTAAGCCCTCAACCATCGCCGCCCTGAACCGGACTTCATATCTGACCCCGTCCAGCGTCTATGTTCAGCACCCGGAATGGGTACGCGTCTCCGGCGATCGTTTTGTTCTCGACCCGGGCATTCCCGAAGTGCGCGACTGGATAACCAAAGTGGTGACCGAAGTGGTGGCAAACTACCCGGTAGACGGCGTGCAGTTTGATGATTACTTTTACGCTGAATCGCCGGGATCTGCGCTCAACGACGCGCAAACCTGGCGGCAGTACGGCCAGGGATTTGCCTCAAAAGCCGACTGGCGCAGACACAATACGCAGCAGCTGATCGTGCAGGTCTCCCGCGCGATCAAGCAGACCAGGCCCAACGTGGAGTTTGGCGTCAGCCCGGCGGGCGTGTGGCGGAACCGCTCCTTTGACCCGGCGGGTTCGGACACGCGCGGCGCCGCGGCCTACGATGAATCCTACGCCGATACGCGTCAGTGGGTGCAGCAGGGCCTGCTGGACTACATTGCCCCGCAGATATACTGGCCCTTCTCCCGGGACGCCGCGCGCTACGACGTGCTGACCAAATGGTGGGCCGACGTCGTCAAGCCGACCCACACCCGCCTGTATATCGGTATCGCGTTTTACAAGGTGGGCGAACCGTCGAAAAATGAGCCGGACTGGACGGTACAGGGCGGCGTGCCGGAGCTGAAAAAACAGCTCGACCTTAACGATTCGCTGCCCAACGTGAACGGCACCATCCTGTTCCGGGAAGATTACCTGAACCAGCCGCAGACCCAGCAGGCGGTGAACTACCTCAAAGGACGCTGGGGTAGTTAAGTGACTATCAGGCAGAAACACCCCGTTTCTGCCTGATTTTTTACGGCTTCGGCCCGAACATCGCCTCAAGCTGCTGCGCGTCCGGCATACCGACCACCTGCTGCAACTCGTTTTCCGCATTCAGATAGTAAATGGCCGGCGTGGCGTTAGCGCCGAGGCTGTCCATCAGCGCCTGGTGTTTCTGCAGGATCGCTACCGTTTCGCGGGAAGCGTCCCCTTCAGGTTTTGGCAATTTTTTCCCACCGGAAAGCTCGTATTCGCGCCAGGCCGAAACCGGATCTTTCGCATTCAGGATCGCAGAGGCGTTGCGCCCGCTGTTGGGGTTAAGAAACGCCACCAGCAGCGTGTTGAGCTGAACCTTGCCTGCCTTCACCCACGGCTGCGCTTCGGCCCAGAACTGCTTGCAGTATGGGCAGAACGGATCGGCGAAGACGAAGACCTTACGCGGGGCGTTATCTGCCCCTTCCTTCAGGGGATGTGCCGCGTTGAGGTTCTTCCACATCTCGCGCCCCATCGGAGCGTAGATCTCTTTCTGGAAATAGCCTTCGCTGAGGTTTTTTCCTTTGTCATCGTACAGATAGCCCGAAATAACGTGTTTGCCGTCCGGGGTTAAAAACAGCGTCACGCCCATGTCCTGATATTGCCCCAGCCAGGCCGGTGCGCCGCCGGGGGCATCCAGTTTCTTAATGATTTTGATCTGCTGCTGCTCGCTGAACTGCTTCACCACATCCGGTATGGCATCAGCGGCCTGGGCCAGCCCTGAGGTCGCCAGCGCCGAAAGTAACAGTAATTTTTTCATTTCCCTCTCCGGTTTGTCGGGGGCATTCCGCCCCCCTCAGGTTAGCGGTTTTTCAGTGCGTCACTGACCATTTCGTCGAACTGTTCAAAAGGAACCCAGCCGGGCAGCAGCCCTTCGCCGATAAGCGTGGCGGGCGTGCCCTGAATTCCCATTTTTTCAGCGACGATCAGGCTGCGTTTGATCGACACCATGCTCTCATCATCCGGCGCGGTGACGCTCACCCCCGCGCGCTTTTGTGCCTCCTGAATGCTGGCGTCATCGTGGTACCCCTTTTTGGCCATCAGGGTATGGTTAAATTTCATAAACTGCTCGGGATGCGCGCGCCAGACGGTTAACGCGTCGCGCGCGGCGGTCAGCGAACTTTCCGAGCGGAAAGGTAAAAACTTAAAGACCACCGCCACATCAGGGTGTTTTTCGACGATCTTCTCCAGGTAAGGATCGAATTTCTTACAGTACGGGCAGTTATAGTCGGTAAACACCACCAGGGTAAGCTTTGGATTTTTCGCGCCAATACGCGGCGAATCCGGATCGTTAAACAGGAAATCAGCGATCATCTTCTGCGCGCGCTGTTCCTGGTCCGGCGTCAGCGGCTGGGCTGCCATCACCTGAGTCGAGGCCAGCAGGAGCATAAGCGTAATAAAGAATTTTTTCATAATGCATTAGCCTTTTGCGTTGTTCAGGGTGGTGACCAGGGTGCGCTTGTCCAGCAGCGGCGAGAGGATCTCTCCGCCAGGCGTGCCGGGGCCATAGACCTCATTAAAGGGAATGGCGTAGCGGTTTCGCTTCGCGAGAAACTCCGCGATAAGCGCGGAGGGCTGGCTCCAGTCTCCGCGCAGGGCCACCACGTCCGGCTGACTCAGCGCGGCAATAACGTCCGGCTGACGCAGTACCCGGTGCTCGTTAACTTTGCAGGTCACGCACCAGTCCGCCGAGATATCCACAAACACCCGTTTCCCCTGCGCCAGAGCCTGCTCAATGGCCTCCTCGCTGAGCGGCTGCCACGGGATGGTCTGTGCGACGCTTTGCGTGGTGGCATCTGACGGTGAGTTAAGCAACCCGCGCAGCTGATACCCGCCGAACACCGACAGCGCGATGACCACGACCCAGAACAACGGCGAGGAGGCTTGCCCCTTCTTCGCAAACAGCGCCAGCGCGATAACGATCAGCACCAGCATCACGATCTGGCTGACCGCCTCGCCCAGATGCAGGCTCAGCAGCGTGACCAGCCAGAGGCTGGAGGCCAGCATCATCAGGCCCAGGATCGTTTTGAGCGTGTTCATCCAGCGGCCGGGTTTTGGCAGCAGCATGGCCGTTTTCGGCACCAGGGCCACAAACAGCCACGGCAGGCTCATGCCCACGCCCAGCATCAGGAAAATAAGCCACAGGGAATGCAGCGGCGCGCCAAGGGCAAAGGCAACCGCCGTACCGAGGAACGGCGCGGAGCACGGCGTGGCAAGTAGCGTGGCGAACATCCCTTCGCAGAAACTGCCACCAAGCCCTGTGCCCCCTGCCGTTGCCAGCCGCCCGGCGGCGGCAGAAGGGAGCAGCATCTCAAACGCCCCAAACAGGTTTAGCGCAAAGAGGAAGGTGACGGCGACCATCAGGCCGATAAACCACGGGTTCTGGAACTGAATGCCCCACCCCAGCGACGCCCCGGTCAGCTTAAGCGCGGTCACCATCGCGGCGAGCAGCGCAAAGGAGGTGAGGATCCCGGCGCTGGTGGCCAGGAAGCGCAGCCTGATGGCGCGCCTGTCCGATCCCGCCTGCAGGATGCTGTTAAGCTTCATGCCCATTACCGGCAGCACGCAGGGCATCAGGTTCAGGATCAATCCGCCCAGCAGGGCAAAAAGCACCATTTTACCCGTTCCTTCAGGCGCGGAAGACTCTGCGGGAGTTGCCCCAACGGTCATGGTGGTTTGCTGCGCGTTACCGCCATTGGTCAGCACAAATGACAGCCTCTTGCCTTCCAGCGAGGCGGGTTTATCGCCCCATTCGTCGGTCACGGTTACCGTCACACGAAGCGTGTTGCCGTCGTGCTTAATGGCCGGCTCGCCGGGGAGAATGTCACCCTCCAGCGGGTCAAAGTAGATCCCCGGATTGTCCCACTTCCCATCCGTCGTGCCGGTAATCACCAGCTTGTCGCCAGCGAGCCATGCGGAGAGATCCGTGGATACGCCAGACGTGCCCGGAACGGCGCGCATCGCTTGCTCGAAGGCGGCCTGGAAGCCGTCATCCACCGGCTGGGTAAAATTGAGATGCAGCGGGTAGTCCGTCAGCAGGCAGACGTTGCTGCAGGTGGAGAGCGTGAGCGTTCCATTGAGCGCGTCGCTCTTCACCCCGTCGAGAACGATCGGAATCGTGACCTTATCGTGATACCCCTGCGTGGTCATGCCGGAGATATCGAAGCGCGAAGGAACCGGCCAAGACCAGCTATCCGTTACGCCTTCCGGCCAGCTGATTTTTGGCGCGACGCCGCCCTCGCCCGGCGATCGCCAGTAGGTTTTCCAGCCGGGCTTTAGCTCAACGGTGAGCAGGCCCTTAATGTGCGTTTGTTCCCTTTCCGCCTGAAAGCGGATGCGGGCGTGATCGTTTTGTGGGGAGACCTGCCAGCCGGTGTCTGCCGCATGGGCAATGCCGATGCAGGACAGCCACAGGAGGACGAATCCCCTGAAGAGGTTAACCATGTATTACTCCGTGAACAGTGAAAAATTATCGTGTGGTGACGATGATTTTCATTCACGGAAAACGCAGTTTTTAAGGTGTATTCGGGGAGGCGGTGCCTGAACCGGCTGTTCCGCGGGAGCGAATGCCCGCCCTTGCGTCAGCAGCTGTAACAGCGCGAAGAAGATAATGATAGCCGGCAGCGCGCCGTCGAAGAACAGCGGCTGGGCACAAAGAAGCGACTGGGCGCCCAGCTGGCAGGGCGATGGCCCGGACTGCTCGGTGCTACTTTGGGTTGGGGCATCTGCACTCAGTGAAATCTGCGGATCCAGTCCCTGTAAAAAATGGTTGAGCATCACCGCACGCTGCACGAGGCAAATCGCCATCGCGAGACAGGTGATGATCAAAAGCCATTTTCCGAGGAGCTGACGGTTGCGCATAATATTCCAGAGTAACAAGACGCCCCGATCATAAACGATAGTGATGAATCTACAAGTGCCGGAAGTGTAAGGTTTTGTCTGTCGCCACTATTCCCCCGTCAGCGCGTCGTAGATATCCCGCAGCCGCGTGCGCAGAAACAGCACCGCCTTGTGCTTGCGGGATAACAGCGCCTGCTCGCTGGCCCCCGTCTCCTCAGCCAGCATTTTAATGCTGTAGCCGTGCAGCTCGGTCTTTTCAAACACCTCCCGCTGCGGTGGCGGGAGTTCTGACAGCGCCTGCCCCAGCTCTTCCCACAGCAGCGTTTTGAGATACTCCTCCTCCGGCGTTTGCGGTACGCCGAACAGGGTTTCGGCCAGCTCGTCCTCGGGAAAACCCTCTTCGTCTTCGCCCGTAAAATAGCCGGAGAGCGGCACCTCGCGCTTTTTACGCGCCCGGTCTGTCATCTCGTTACGCGCCGCGCGGAACAGCCAGGCCGCGACGTTTTCGACCGGCTGCTCCACTTTCATCAGCTGATACGTGACTTCCTGCAAAATGTCGTCGGCATCATCGCGAACGGACGTCCGTCCGCGAATGAAGGCTTTCAGCCGGGCGCGGCAGGCGTTGAGCGCCGACATCAGCATGGATCCGCCCGCCTCCCCGGCTTTCATTTCGCTCACTCTGCTTCCGGGGTTTTGGGCGCGGCGTCATCGCGCTTATCGTCACGATGGCCGTGCCAGCCGCAGTGACCGCGACCGTGGCGACCAAATCCTTCGCGACGCTGCTGAATAAACGCCTCGCGCTGTTCGGGCGTCATGTTCATCCAGCGCTCGTGCATCCGGCGGTGCGCGCCAAACATCCCCGGGCGGAAACCTAATCCGCCGAACAGAATGCGGCTCAGCACCAGAATCCCCAGCGCCTGCCAGAAACCAATGGCCTTCACGCCGAGGATCGCCGGAAGCAAGGCGTTCCACAGGGACATCACCAGCAGGCCGAGCACGATGAAAATCACCGCGCCGATGATTAAGCCCTTGCCCATACGGTGGCGACCGAATCCGCGCCCGTGACCTCTGCCGTGCAGTTCAAAATCTCTCATGGTGTTTACCTCGTGTGCAGTAACTGATTATGGCTTGTGATGAGGTAGACGGATGAGGGGGGGAAATATTGCTGGGGTGAATGAAATAATTACTCTGGCCGCACATTCGCGGTTATTGCCCGGCGGCGCGCTGACGCTTGCACGGGCCTACAGGTTTCGTAGGCCGGGTAAGCGTCAGCGCCACCCGGCACGTGTCAAAGACTTACGCCTGCACCGGCAACCTAAAACTCGCAATACTCCGCGAAAGCTGCTGCGCCTGCTCTTCCAGCGAGGCCGCTGCTGCCGCGGACTGCTGCACCAGCGCGGCGTTCTGCTGGGTCACGCCATCCATCTCGGTTACCGCCTGCCCGACCTGGCCGATCCCGCGGCTCTGCTCTTCGGAGGCGACGGAGATCTGCTCCATCAGCGTATTCACCTTATTCACCGACGAAATAATCGAATCAATCACCTCGCCCGAGCGGCTCACCAGCTCCGCACCGTTTTTCACGCTGGAGACCGACTGCGCAATCAGGCTCTCGATGTCTTTAGCCGCCACCGCGCTTTTCTGCGCGAGAGTGCGCACTTCGCTGGCCACCACTGCAAAGCCGCGGCCCTGCGTTCCGGCGCGCGCCGCTTCAACCGCCGCGTTAAGTGCCAGAATGTTGGTCTGGAAGGCGATGCTGTTGATCACGCTGGTAATGTCTTCGATGCGCTTCGAGTTCGCCGCAATGGTATTCATCGTGTCGATGACTTCACGGGTCACCGCTTCCCCGGTGTGGGCATTTTTCACCGCGTCCTGCACCAGTTTTCCGGCCTGATAGACATTATCGGTATTGTTCGCCACCGTCGCGCTCAGCTCCTCCATGCTCGCCGCCGTCTGGGTCAACGCGGAAGCCTGCTGCTCGGTACGCGAAGCCAGATCGATATTCCCGGCGGCAATCTCCTGCGCCGCGTGCGTCACGGTATGGCTCGCATCGCGCACCTGGGCGATGGTCGCCAGCAGTGCATGACGCATCTGCTCCATCGAGCCCATCAGGTGGTCGATTTCGTTGCTTGAACTCCCCTTCACTGGCACCGGAATGTCCAGCTTGCCCGCTGCAATCTGGCTGCAGTGCTCGCGCGCCAGGTTGACCGGGGCAAAGACAAAGCGCTTCATGAAGATGCTGACTGCAACGATCACCACCACAAACAGGCAGGCAATAACGGCAATCATCACCAGGCCGGAGACGAAATTGCTGCTCGCATCCTCGTTCAGGCTTTTAGCGTATTTCTGGTGGACTGAAAGCACCTGGTCGAGCACGATTTCGTACTGACGATCGAGACGGGAAACTTCCGGGATCAGCGCGTCAAATTTGGCGACATCGTGCGCCGCAGCGGCATCGATCAGCGGCGCCAGCCCCTGGTTGCGGTAGTTTTGCCAGGCGTCCTGATAGGCACTCACCAGCGGCGCTTCATCCGTCAGACGCGGCGAAGCCATAAACGCCGCAAAGGCATTGTCCGCTTTGGTCAGCGCCTCTTTCACTGCGGCAAGCTTTGCAGACTCGTCCGCCGCGTTGCCCGCTTCCACCATCTTCACGTACTCCATCACCCGCACGCGCAGCGTACGGCTGTGGTTGATGGGGTCAATAATCGACAGCACCACCTGGATCTCTTTGTTGACGTTATCCAGCGAGTTATTACTTTTAATGATGAGGCCAACGCTCGTCACGGTGCTGACGATAAAGAACAAAAGCAGCGAGAACAGGACAATCAGGGACGACTTTTTCAACGACATAAACCAATACCTCAAGGAGAATTATTCCTTATGGTTATCGGCGCATCCAAAACTTAAATTAATTAAAGTTATTGATGTATCGAACGACGCTATACCCCTGACTTATAGCGCCGCTGCAGGGTGGCATCCAGCTTGCGCTGCAATGGCTGCGGCGTCTCCCCTTCGATCAATTTGCCAATCAGATCAAAGCAGTGCCACGCCAGCTGGCGGTTGTCCTGCCGAATGGTATCCACCGGGATCGTCAGTGAATCGTAGAGATAGTGATCGTCAAAGCTGGTTAATCTGATATCGCTTTGCAACAGGTTGTGCTGGCCCATATAGCGCAGCACCCCTTCCAGCAGCCCGCAGGCGGCGGTGAAAAGCGCTTTTGGCGGACGCCCCAGGCGGGCGCAGAGTTCAGCAAACATCTCGTACCCGGAGCTCGGGTGATAGTTACCGTGAATGATCCACTCGGGGCGAAGCTCCACACCGGCCTCTCGCAGACCTTGCTTAAAACCGTCCAGACGGTCGCGCGTCGGAGACAGGCGAGGCTGGCCGCCGAGGAAGTAGAATTCATCCGGATGCTGGCGCGCAATGTCCGCTACCAGCGCCGCTGTCGGGGTAATGGAGTCGGTGATCACCAGCGGCAGCGCGCTGTCGTTCATGTGCCTGTCAAAAAGCACCACGGGCAGCTGCTCGCTGAGCTTCAGGTAGTCCGCATCGTTCAGCATGCTGGAGGCCACAATCAGCCCGTCCACCTGACGCGCCACCATATTGTTCACCACCACCGTCTCCTGCCCCGGATTTTCATCGCTGCAGGAGATAAGCAGCTGAACGCCGGCCTCGCGGCACAGCGTTTCCAGCTCGTGAGAAAAGACGGCGAAACCGTAGTTAGTGATCTCGGGAACGACCAGACCAATGGTGTGGCTGCGGTTATCGCGCAGCGAGCGGGCGTGAATGCTGGGCTGATAGTGGTGCTCTTTTGCAATCGCCAGCACGCGCTCGCGCGTCTCTTCCGCCACGCGAAGCTCTTTGCTGCGCCCGTTCAGGACCAGGCTGGCGGTGGCTTTTGACACACCCGCCAGCTCCGCGATGTCTTTAATGGTGACGCGTTTTGTTTTTCTCACAACGACTTAGATCCGGCTGCCAAAACCCTCATTCTATCATGCAGGCGCGCAGCGACCAGTAGCGTAATGTGATGTCGGACGCACCTTCGAATCGCACCCGGGCCGGATGGTCAGGAAAATAGCGGCTGCTCATCACCCCTTCACCGTGATTAATGAAAATTTCAACGCTTGAGCAGTCGCACAGAACGCGTAAATGACGAACCTCACCCTGCCAGTAGCGGGTCAATGTTTCACCGGTTTTCAGGCTCGCGCGTTCAAGGCGTAAACCCTGCTCATCGACCGTGAGGCGCAGCGCGCCTGCGAAATCGACATTCACCTGCGATGCGCCCAGCTCAAACTCCAGGCGCATCGCGTCCAGTTCCGGCGCCTCGCTGGCGCGCCCCTGCCAGCGCTGCTCATCTTCACGCAGCGCCGCCAGCTCGCGCGCCGGGGTCTGCCAGAGCCTGCCGTCACGATAGCGTAATTCACGCGGGCAGGTCATCTGGTGCATCCAGCCGTACGACCGGGTTGGCTGAAGCATCTCTTCCCCGTCCGGTACGCCCATCCAGCCGATCAGAATGCGGCGTCCATCCTCCGCCAGGGTGGTTTGCGGGGCGTAGAATTCAAAGCCCGCGTCCAGCTCGTGCAGATCGCCGTGATCGAATGCGGCGCTGGCATAGTCAAACGCCCCGCTCATCCAGGTGGCCGGATAGGTATTGAGGTAGCGATGCGGCTCGCGCGCCAGCCCCTGCGGGCAGCAGATCAGGACGTGCGTTCCGTCGAGGGCGAACAGGTCCGGGCACTCCCACATATACCCCGCTTCCGTCAGGCCGTTGACGCCGTGACCAGCGATCTCCCCGCAGGACGTCCAGGCATGCAAATCGGCTGATTTAAACAGCAGCACCTTGCCGCGCTTTTGCACATCCTGCGCACCCAGCACCATGTACCACTCCCCGTCGTGTTGCCACACCTTCGGGTCGCGCACGTGGCCGGTGTAGCCTTCCGGCAACGCCAGTACCGGCCCCAGCTTCGTAAAGGTTCCGTCCGGCTGCTCCACGGCGAGGCACTGCCAGGCGGTGCGGCTGCCGTCATCAAACTTAACGTTGCCGGTGTAGCACAGCGTGAGAACGCCGTGGTTGTCCACGGCGCTACCGGAGTAGCAGCCGTTTCGGTCATACTCTTCGTCGGGCATCAGCGCCAGCGGCTCATGTTGCCAGTGCACCAGGTCCGCAGAGCTCCAGTGCCCCCAGCATTTAAAGCGATGCTCGCAGTCCAGCGGGTTCCACTGATAAAACAGGTGGTAGCGTCCGGCAAACCAAATAAACCCGTTCGGGTCGTTCATCAGACCCGTCACCGGCGCGGGGTGCCACTGCGGGTAGTGGCTATCCGCCTGCGCGCGAGGCTGCCCTTTCATAACGGCCTGCAGGATCGCAGGCCAGCGGGAAAGTTGCGTCATTATTCAGAGTCCGTTTTATATTTCAGCAGCAGCGAGACGGTAAACGCCACGCCGAAGGCAATCACCATGCCGATGATATAGTTAAGGAGCGAGCTGGCCTGAACGATAGCCATGCCCGGAATAGCGGTCAGCCCGACGGCGGTCATGTAGACATGCACTGACACCACCCAGGCTCCGCCCGCCGCGCCGCCGATCAGCGCCGCGATAAACGGCTTCACAAAGCGCAGGTTGATACCAAAAATGGCCGCTTCGGTAATGCCCAGCATCGCAGAAAACGCCGACGGTAAGGTAATGGCTTTGATTTTCGCGTCTTTGGTTTTAAACCACACCGCCAGACAGGCGCCGCCCTGCGCCACGTTCGCCATGGCCCAGATCGGCAGCAGGAAGTTTACGCCAATCGACGGGTTACCCAGCAGCCCGGCTTCAATCGCGTGGAAGCTGTGGTGAATACCGGTGATCACAATCACCGAGTACAGCCCACCGAACAGCAGCCCGGCCAGCCAGCCCGCGTGTTCAATCAGCGTGCTCAGAATAAAGGAGATGCCGTCGCCCAGCGCGCGACCTGCCGGGCCGATAATCAGCAAGGCGATGAAGCCAGAGATAACGACGGTGAGGAACGGCGTCAAAATCAGATCCAGCGCGTCCGGGATCGCGCGGCGCAGGTTTTTCTCGACGATGCTCATAAACCAGACGGCCAGCAGCACCGGGAATACCGTGCCCTGGTAGCCAATCATCGCGATCTCAAGGCCGAAGAAGTTCATGGTGTGGAAGCCGGAGGCCACGCCCCAGGCGTTGGTCAGCGCCGGGTGGGTCAGAATGCCGCCCAGCGTCGCGCCCAGATACGGGTTCCCGCCAAATTCCCGCGCCGCGGTAAAGCCGATCAGGATTGGCAGAATGATAAACGCCGCCGAGCTGCACATGTCCAGCATGATGTAGAGGGCGTTATCCGCATTGACCCAGCCGTAGGTTTTCACCATGCCGAGCAGGCCCATCAGCAGGCCGGACGCCACAATGGCGGGAATGATCGGGACAAAGATATTGGAGAGCAGACGCGCAATGCGCTGGAACGGGTTCAGCTTGCGCGCCGCGATATCCGCCGCTTCAGACTTGCTGGACTCACTAATCCCCGCCGCCTGAATAAACGCGGCGTAGACCTTATTCACCACGCCCGTGCCGAAAATGACCTGCATCTGCCCGGCGTTATGAAAACAGCCCTTCACGCCCTCGACCTTGCCAATCGCCTGCCGATCGGCAAGCGCGTCGTCGACCAGCACCAGACGAAGACGCGTAGCGCAGTGCGCAGCGCTGGCGATATTTTCCTTGCCGCCCAGCAGCGGAATAAGCTCGCGGGCGATTTGATTAACATCCATAGATACCTCTGCCTGACTTCTTTTTATGATGTGCGAAACGCCCCCGCCAGGCGGGAGCGTGATGGGTTAAAACCAAGTTTCCATCTGGACCCCAAAGTTCCATTCCCCGCCAGCGTTGAAGCCGCTGCTGCCAAAGGCATCATTGCTGGCGTAATTATCCAGTTTGCTGCTCCAGTCCATCCAGGTGGCAAACAGGCGCAGCTCCGGGCGGCTGAAGAAATCGCCGATTTTGCTCGCTTTTAACGTTGGCGCAAAGGTCAGCTTGTAGAAACTGCCGTTCACGGCGTTACGGTCCTTGTAGCCTTCCGGATGTAAATCCATGTACTGATAGCTTCCCTCAAACGCCAGCGCGAAGTTCTGGGTCACCTCTTTAATCAGGCGGGTGTTGAGCGTCACCCACTCATAGCTGTCGCCCTTGACGTAGCGATCTTTGCTGCTCTGTGCCAGCACGGCAGGCGCGATACTCCAGCCACCGCCAACAGGCGTGACACCGTAACTTGCGAAGCGCCAGGTATCGGCATCAGACAGCAGCGCCCCGTCGGAACCGATGCTCTTAACTTCTGCGCCCAGGCCGTGACCGTACAGCAGCGCCGTTTTGGCACTCCCTTCCCGCAGGCCGTAGAAGCTCTCGTTGTGCAGCCCCACCAGGGCATGAACGCCGTTATTGGCCGCGTCGGTTTTGATGAGATCGCCGTTAGCGTCCTTACGATCGTCGTTATCCTTCGCCCGCAGGCCGCTCACCATCACCTGCAGCGGCCCGGCGAAGTGGTTCATGCTGAGGATGTAGTTCTGAACGTTATTGTCGGTCTGCTCCACGCTGCCGAAGTTGCGGCCGTAGATCGAGAAGTTGCTGCGCAGCGAGTCGTTCCACTTCACGTCGTAGACGCCGCCGCCGGTACCGGCCAGGAATACCACGTCGGAATCCAGCCAGTGAATGTCAAAGTTGTCGCGGTCGAAGCGTTTACCCGCCCAGAAGGTGCTGCCCTTTAGCGCGCCGGTAAAATCAGGCAGGTTACCCAGCTCCGCAAAGGCCTGGCGAATATTGAGATCGCTGGTATCGGCTGACCAGTCGTTATAGGTTCGCTGACCGTCGGCCAGCATCGCCTTGAAGCGCGTGGTCGCCCCGTTATCCAGGGTTTGCTTGTGCTCCAGGTTCAGCTCGACGTAGGTGTCGGCTTCGTTACCCAGACGCCCTACCGCACCGCCGGTTTCCCCGGCTGGCGTCAGGTACGGGCCGCTTTTGCTGCTGGAGGCCGCGTCGTTCATCAGCAGGCCGGAGCGGGCGTAGCCATGGAACTCAAATCCGCTGCTCTGGTCCGCTTTTTTCTCCAGCGCGGCGGTACGCTGCGCCACCGCCTGGGTTGTGGTTTGTGTCTGCTGCTGGGCGGCGACCAGCTGCTGCGTTTTTTGTTCGGCTTCGGTGGCGCGTTTTTCAGCGACCTGCGCACGCGCTTCAGCAGCCTGAAGGCGCTGCTCCATCGCGGCAAGGCGCGCTTCGATACTTGTCATATCCGTCTGGGCAAAAACAGAGGTACTGCCGGCCAGCATGCCTATCATCACGGCAAGTCTGCGTTTTTTATACATTTTGTCGCATCCCTAAAAGTATTAATCGAACGTGCTAAATTGCTAAACCGGTTTAGGCTGCTGATACTAAACCCGGGAATTTTGGATCGGCAATCTTTTTTGCTAAACCGATTTAGTAAGTGTGATCGAGGCGACAATTCAGGCCGCCGGACGGCGGCCAGTGAAGGAAGGATTACAGGTCGTGCTGCCAGGGCAACGCGGTCATCGCCCCCTTTGCCGTGGTGGCTAACGCGCCGCAGCGCTGGGCTAAGGCGATTGCCGGGACCAGCTCCTGACCGGCGGCCAGCCCGTAGAGCAGCCCGGCGACGAAGGCATCGCCCGCGCCAGTGGTATCGACACATTGCACAGGAGTAGCCGGATAGTGTTTCACCGCGCCCTGATCCCAGGCGATAACGCCCTCTTTTCCCTGGGTGACCAGCACCAGGCGCGCCGGGCAGCGCTGCATCAGCGTGTTCAGACCTTCTCTTACATCCGCATCGCCGGTTAAAAATGCCAGTTCCTCAACGGAGAGCTTGACCACGTCGGCGCTTTGCAGGGCCTGTTCCAGGCAGCGACACAGCGCGTTCTCATCCGGCCAGAGATCCGGGCGAATATTGGGGTCGAAGCTCACGTAGCCGCCCGCCTTCCGGATGGCGTCCATCGCCTGAAAGGTCGCCGAGCGGCTCGGCTCTGCGCTTAGCGCGATGGAACAGACGTGCAGCCACTCGCCCGCGCTGAACGTCGGCAGGTCAGCGGGTTCAAGAAACAGATCGGCGCTCGGGCGCACCATGAAGGTAAACGAGCGTTCGCCGTGGTCATCCAGATCCACCACCACCGTAGAGGTGCGGTGCGCCGGGTCAAGGCGCATATGCTTCACGTCGACCCGCTCGTCAGCGAGCGTTTTCGCCATAAAGCGCCCGAAAGGATCGTCGCCAACCCTGCCGATAAACGCGCTTTTGCCCCCCAGCCGGGCAATGCCCACCGCGACGTTTGCCGGTGCGCCACCGGGGCACTGCAGTAATTTCCCTTCGCCATCGGGCAATAAATCCACCACCGCATCGCCAAGTACCCAGATTTTTTCCATGTGATCCTCTTAGCTAAACTATATTAAACCGTTTTAGCTATTTAAGCACAGGCAGAGAAAAGGGGAAATAACGCGGGAGGAAAATTGCCTAACGCTTCAGATGCGGCCAGCGAATATCGCCAACGCCGTTAAGCTGCGGGCGGGCAAACAGGAAGCCCTGGAAGCGGCGGATCCCGGCAGATTCTAGCCAGCACCACTCCTCTATTTTCTCGATCCCTTCGGCCACCAGGGTAATTTCAAGATCGGAGCAGCAGCTGATGATGGAGCGCACAATCGCCTGCTTCGGGCCGCTGAGATGGATATCGCTGATGATTTCGCGGTCGATTTTGATTTTATCCGGCTGGAAGCGGGTCAACAGCGAAAGACCGGCATAGCCCGAGCCAAAATCATCGATCGCCAGGCCTACCCCCTCACCGCGAAGCCGCTTGATGGCGCTGTTAAACTGGTTGAACCCGGAGATCATCTCGTTTTCAGTAACTTCAATGACCACCTGCTCCGGCTGAAGGCCATGCTTTTTAATCTCATCGACCAGAAATTCCACCGCGCCAGGGACATTCACAAGCGACATGGGCAGCAGGTTTACCGCGATTTTATGGCTTCCAATGCCCAGCTTTTCCGCCAGCGCGAAGGCATACGCTTTCGTCTGGAGATCGACTTCATAGATTTCCGCCGGGTCCAGGGAGCTGAAGAAATGTTCCGGGCTGCCGCCGTCATTGCTACGGATAAGCGCCTCAAGGGAGCTGATTTTACCTTCCGAGGGCTCGACAATTGGCTGCAGCGCAAACTGGCAGGTTTGCCCGGCAATCAGGCCCAGATGTTCGCCAAAGGGTAGCGCTTCGGTCGAGAGCGTCCATTTGTCCGAGGTGTAACGCGTCCCCGACGGGGCCGGACGTTTACCGGTTATAAAGGTCTGAATAAATTTGAACACCCGATCGTCGGAGGTCAGATAGCTGTCCAGCTTGCTGTAGCGCAGGACCGACTGCAGCACCTCTTTCGGCGACTGCGTCTGCAGATCGAACAGCAGCATCCCGACGTTTTCGAAGCGTCTGCGCGGACCGTAATCCCGCATCAGTTCCACCACCCCACTGTGCCGCTTGTCCTCACGGATGGTGTGGAACAGTTTGACCACACTCTCTTCCGACCCTTCGAGGATCTGCAGAACGTCATTCCCTTTTGCCAGGAGGACGCCGGTAATATCCAGTTTTGTGTTGCGGCCCCTGGCGCGCTCCACCAGCTCCCGCAGTTCGGTGGACGGGCGGGATAAATTCAACTGGCTTCGGTAGATCAGCGTCGTCAGCACAAAAAGTGGTTCCAATGATAATGAGAGGTGCCTTGAAGCTACTATGTAACATACTTAATCAATGCGACCTAACATATTCACGCTACAAGGGAACATTACTTTTCCCCATCGCCAATCCTGCTGTCGATCCTCTCCTGCATATAGTCGTAAAACGGGTTCGAGGTGACCCGCATCAGCGCCTCTTTTCCGACGCTCAACACGGACGTTTCTCCCCACAGCGCAATTGTCCCCAGGCTTATCCCGTAGCGGTTTTTCACCCCAGGTTCGCGGCCATAGAGATCGTCATCCGGCGGGAACGGCACGGCGATATGCGACAAGGAATAGACATCCTGCGGCCAGGTCTGCACAAGCGGCACAACCGTCTCCCGCGTGCTGCCTGCTAGCGTTGTTTTCGCCACCGTCGAGAAACTGTGTGCGTCCGCATTGGTAATAATCGTGACACCGTAACGTCTCTGCGCAACCGGCAGCAGCGCCGAGGTTGCCGTCCAAGACGACGGCTTGAACAGCGGACGGAAGCTGGCCGCCTGGTTGATATCAAACACCACCAGCTCGCTGCCGTTTGCCGGAAGCTGGTCAAACAGGCCGGTCACCACCGCGCGGGTGCTGACCGTAGAATCCATCACCGACTGGAACGCCAGGATCGGCGGCAAATTCGCCAGCCTGTTCTCCCGCGCCTCGCGGCCAATCTGCTCCTGCAGGGCCTTCGTCAGCAGCCACGACTGGCGGGCGGCGTTCACCGGGAACGAGTTGTATTTATACGGATTATATTCCGGGGAGATATTCAGCCACGCCGCTTTGGCAAACGCCGGCAGCAGCGCTGGTAGCCCCGCAAAACCGGCAAACCGCGCAAAGGCCGTCACGCCGATCATTGGTGAGAGCAGGATTACCTGCTGTGGTCGACGAAGCGCAGAGGAATCCAGCGCATCGAGAGCATATTTCATCGCCAGCGCCCCGCCGTTGGAGTACCCCACCAGATGCAGCGGCACGTTATCCCCCGTCAGGCGCGTGGCTTCCCGCACGGCAAGACGCGTCGCCGCGAGCCACATCTCCCAGTCAACGTCGGTCAGCGCGCCGGGCGCGGTGCCGTGTCCGGGCAGGCGCGGAACCACGGCCACAAAGCCGTGCCGCTGATAATTTTCGGCAAGGTGCCTGACGCTGTAAGGCGAGTCCGTCAGTCCGTGCAGCAATACCACCGCGCCACGAGGTTTTCCTGCTGGCATCAGCACAAACGAACGGTTGGCATCGGGCGTGAACTGTCCCGGCCAAACCAGGCTCTGGCGATAATAGCGGTTTAGCGGCGTTTGTTCCTCGCCCGCTGTTTTCGCCGTCACCGCCCTATCAAGCTCGGCGAAAATGGCGTTTTCCCGGGCAACATACCCGGCAAAGTTGGCGTTATCGAGTTCACGCACGGACATCTCGTCCGACCGCCAGGTGTGCCAGAGGTGCAGGTCCGGCCCCTGCTGCGAAAGATAGACCCGCACTGCCAACAGGACGACCAGGACGATCCCCACGACCATCCCTGTTTTCTTTGCCAGCGCCGCCAGGCGCACGCTGATTCGCCAGGGCAAATTCGCCATGCCGGGATCCCTTTTATGTTCACTATCCTTTTATCTTATCAAAAATGTGAACGGACTGACGTATTCATCAAATTCATACCTGCCGCGTCAGCCGCTGCACCAAAAGTGAACTACGCTGCACAAATGTTGATCATTGGTTAACTAAATATTGCGTGAAATTAACAGCACGGCGGGTTTTTACCTCACCGTGAACATGGCACGCGTCGTGCATTGTTAACCCGGTAACACAAATCCAGCTTTTGACAGCCAGTTAACAGCGAGGCGGTATGACGACTAAACCCGAGATGTTGAGCCGTATCGAAGCGACGTTCAGCCAGCTCACTCCCAGCGAAAAGCGGGTCGGGAGCTGGCTGCTGGCGCACGCCGCACAAATCCCGTTTGAAACCGCGGAGAGCGTCGGTCTGGCGAGCGGGACCAGCGGGATCACCGTCGGACGCTTCCTGCGCAAGCTGGGGTATCGCAACCTGGAAGATGTCAAAAAGAGCCTGCGCGATCCGTATCAGCCCTGGGGCATGAACGAGCGGCTGGACTCCTGGCAGCAGCAGCGTCCCCTGCCCAACCGCCTTCAGCATGCCCTGTCGCTGGAGGTGGACGCCATTACGCAGGTGTATCAGCTGGCGCAAACGGACGCCTTCCGTCAGGTGGTGCACAACCTGGCCCACGCCGACGCGGTGTTTGTGCTGGGGATCCAATCCACGCGCGGGATCGCCAACGCCTTCTTCAGCCATCTCGAGTACCTTCGCCCGCGCGTGAGCTATTCCGAAGGCGCGTCCGGCAGCTGGGTGGAATCCCTCAACTCCGGGTTTTCGCACCCTTACGTTGTGCTGACCGATACGCGCACCTACTCCACGATGGCCCGTCAGTACTGCCGCGTGGCGAGCGAAAAAGGGATCCCGTTGGCCTTAATCACCGACATCTGGTGCCCGTGGGCGCGGGATTACCCGATGGATTTACTGCAGGTGAAAACCGATACCGGTCATTTCTGGGATTCGCTTGCCCCCGTGAGCTGTCTGTTCAACCTGCTGCTGTCGGGCGTGGTGGAAGCGCTGGGTGATACGCTCCCGGCGCGTCTGGCGGTAAACCGACAATTACAACAAGAGTTTGGTCAATTCGAACGCTAAAGGAGCGGAGCTATGCCCGATGAGAGTGAACTGATTAACGTGGCGAAGACGTTTCCCTCGCTGCATATCGATCTGAAGTACGCCACCGCCGACAACATCACCGGCAGGCCGATCTATCAGGAGGCGCTGTGCCTGCTGCATACCGACGCCGCCACCGCGCTGGCAAAAGCCATCAGCATTGCCGCCCTGGCCGGGCTGAAGCTGGTGGTGTATGACGCCTACCGGCCGCAGCAGGCGCAGGCCCAGCTGTGGGACGCCTGCCCGAACCCGGAGTATGTGGTCGATGTGGCAATTGGCTCCAATCACAGCCGCGGTACGGCCATCGACGTCACCCTGATGGACGAGCATAACAGCGTGCTGGATATGGGCGCCGGCTTTGACGAAATGCATGACCGTTCGCATCCCTATCACCCTTCCGTACCCCCGCACGCCCAGCGCAACCGTCTGCTGCTGAATGCCATCATGTTCGGCGGCGGTTTTGTGGGGATTAGCAGCGAATGGTGGCACTTCGAACTGCCGAACGCCGCCAGCTACCCGCTGCTTGAAGACCGTTTTGCCTGTTTTCCCCTGACGCACACCTCTCTTTAACCTGGAGCACTGCCATGAAAACATCGCTTTTCACGACTCTGATTGCCGCCACGCTGGCGTTGAGCGCCCCGCTGGCGCTGGCCGCCGTCCCGAAAGACATGCTGGCGATCGGTAAAGCCGCCGACCCGCAAACGCTCGACCCTGCCATCACCATCGATAACAACGACTGGACCGTCACCTATCCATCCTACCAGCGACTGGTCAAGTACAAGCCCGGCTCTACCGAGGTGGAGGGCGATCTGTCGACGGGCTGGAAGGCGTCCGACGACCAGAAAGAGTGGACCTTTACCCTGGCGGATAACGCCAAATTCTCCGACGGCACGCCGGTCACCGCCGAAGCGGTCAAACTCTCCTTTGAGCGCCTGCTGAAGCTCGGCCAGGGGCCGTCTGAAGCCTTCCCGAAAGATCTGAAAATTGATGCCGTCGATGACCACACGGTGAAATTCACCCTCAGCCAGCCGTTCGCGCCTTTCCTCTACACGCTGGCAAACGACGGGGCGTCCATCATTAACCCGGCGGTGCTGAAGGCTAATGCCGCGGACGACGCGCGCGGTTTTCTGGCGCAAAATACCGCCGGTTCCGGGCCGTTTATGCTGAAGAGCTGGCAGAAAGGCCAGCAGCTGATCCTGGTGCCGAACCCTCACTGGCCGGGCGACAAGCCGCACTTTAAGCGCGTCTCGGTGAAAATTATCGGCGAGAGCGCTTCGCGCCGACTGCAGCTTTCCCGCGGCGATCTGGACATTGCCGACTCCCTGCCGGTCGATCAGCTTGCGGCCCTGAAGCAGGAAGGCAAAGTCGCCGTCGCGGAATACCCCTCCCTGCGCGTGACCTATCTCTATCTCAACAACAGCAAAGCGCCGCTCAATCAGGTGGATTTACGCCGGGCCATCTCCTGGGCGACAGACTATGAGGGAATGGTAAAAGGCATTCTGAGCGGCAACGGCAAGCAGATGCGCGGCCCGATCCCGGAAGGCATGTGGGGCTTTGACGCCGCGGCAATGCAGTACAGCTTCGACGAGGCCAAAGCCAAAGCGGCGCTGGAGAAGGTCAAAGACAAGCCCGCCAGCCTGACCTTCCTATACTCGGACAACGATCCGAACTGGGAGCCTATCGCCCTCTCCACTCAGGCGAGCCTTGGCAAGATCGGCATTAACGTCAAGCTGGAAAAACTGGCCAATGCCACCATGCGCGACCGCGTCGGCAAAGGCGATTACGACATTGCCATCGGCAACTGGAGCCCGGACTTTGCCGACCCGTACATGTTTATGAACTACTGGTTCGAATCGGACAAAAAAGGGCTGCCGGGCAACCGCTCGTTCTATGAGAACAAAGAGGTGGATTCGCTGCTGCAGGCCGCGCTGAAAACCACCGACCAGGCGGAACGCACCAAAGATTACCAGCAGGCGCAAAAGGTGGTGATTGACGAAGCGGCCTACGTCTATCTGTTCCAGAAGAACTACCAGTTGGCGATGAACAAAGAGGTCAAAGGCTTCACCTTTAATCCGATGCTCGAGCAGGTGTTCAACATCGCCACCATGAGTAAATAACGGTTCTCGCCGGGGGAAAGCGTATGACGTTCTGGAGCATCGTGCGCCAGCGCTGCTGGGGGTTACTCCTGGTGGTGGCCGGTGTCTGTATTATTACCTTTATTATTTCACACATGATCCCCGGCGACCCGGCGCGTCTGCTGGCGGGCGATCGCGCCAGCGACGAAATCGTGCAGAACATTCGCCAGCAGCTGGGGCTTGATCGGCCGCTGTATGTGCAGTTTGGCCGCTACGTGGATGCCCTGGCCCACGGTGATTTAGGCACATCCATCCGTACCGGACGCCCGGTTGCGGAAGATCTGAAGGCCTTTTTCCCCGCCACGCTGGAGCTGGCCTTTTGTTCTTTGCTGCTGGCGCTGGTTATCGGCGTGCCGCTGGGGATTTTGTCGGCGGTGTACCGCAACCGCTGGCTGGATCACCTGGTGCGTTTAATGGCGATGACCGGGATTTCCACGCCTGCATTCTGGCTTGGGCTGGGCGTGATTGTCCTGTTCTACGGGCACCTGCAGCTTCTGCCGGGCGGCGGCAGGCTGGACGACTGGCTCGATCCGCCGACGCACGTCACCGGGTTTTATCTGCTGGACGCCCTGCTGGAAGGCAACGGTGAAGTCTTTTTCAACGCGCTGCAGCACCTGATTTTACCCTCGCTGACGCTGGCGTTTGTTCACCTGGGCATCGTGGCGCGCCAGGTGCGCTCGGCGATGCTGGAGCAGCTTAGCGAGGACTACATCCGCACCGCACGCGCCAGCGGGCTGCCCGGCTGGTACATCGTCCTGCGCTACGCCCTGCCGAATGCGATGATCCCGTCCATTACCGTGCTCGGACTGGCGCTGGGCGACCTGCTTTACGGCGCCGTCCTGACCGAAACCGTCTTTGCCTGGCCGGGTATGGGCGCCTGGGTGGTGACGTCCATTCAGGCGCTGGACTTCCCGGCGGTGATGGGCTTTGCCGTCGTCGTTTCGCTGGCCTATGTGCTGGTTAATCTGGTGGTCGATCTGCTTTACCTGTGGATTGACCCGCGAATCGGGCGCGGAGGTGCCGAATGATGTTAACGCAGGAAAGGCCCGTCCCGGTGAAAACCGGCAGACAACGCATCAACTGGGCAAAGCTGTTCTGGATGCTGCGCCAAAGCCCGCTCACGATCGTCGGCGGCGTCATTATGATCGCGATGCTTTTGCTGATGGTGACCTCGCCGTGGATAGTGCCGCATGATCCGAACGCCCTGGATCTCACCGCCCGCCTGCAGGCGCCGTCCGCGCAGCACTGGTTTGGCACCGATGAGGTGGGACGCGACCTGTTCAGCCGCGTGCTGACGGGCAGCCAGCAGTCGATTACCGCCGGGCTGGCGGTGGTGGTGATTGCGGGCGGCATTGGCTCGCTGCTGGGCTGTTTGTCCGGCGTCCTGGGCGGGCGCGGCGACGCCGTCATCATGCGGGTGATGGACATTATGCTCTCCATTCCTTCTCTGGTGCTGACCATGGCGCTGGCCGCCGCGCTCGGTCCGAGCCTGTTTAACGCCATGCTGGCGATTGCGATTGTCCGCATACCGTTCTACGTGCGGCTGGCGCGCGGGCAAACCCTGGTGGTGCGTCATTTCACCTACGTTCAGGCCGCCCGCACCTTTGGCGCGTCCCGCTGGCATTTGATCCGCTGGCACATCCTGCGCAACGCCCTGCCGCCGCTGATCGTGCAGGCATCGCTGGATATCGGCAGCGCCATTCTGATGGCCGCCACGCTGGGGTTTATTGGCCTGGGCGCGCAGCAGCCCACCGCCGAATGGGGCGCGATGGTGGCCGTGGGCCGTAACTACGTCCTGGACCAGTGGTGGTACTGCGCCTTTCCCGGTGCGGCAATTTTGATTACCGCCGTGGGCTTTAATCTGTTTGGCGACGGTATCCGCGATCTGCTGGATCCGAAGTCAGGAGGCAAACAGTAATGACCGAACCGGTACTCAATATTGAAGACCTGCACCTGAGCTTCCCGGTTTTTCGCGGGGAGGTCCACGCCCTGAACCACGTTTCGCTGGAGATCGGCAGGGGCGAAATTGTCGGCGTGGTGGGCGAATCAGGGTCGGGCAAATCCGTTACCGCCATGCTCGCCATGCGCCTGCTGCCGGAGGGCAGCTACCGTATTCATCACGGTCAGGTGAGATTACTCGGTGAAAACGTCCTGACGGCGTCCGAGAAACAGCTTCGCCAGTGGCGCGGCGCTAAAGTGGCGATGATTTTTCAGGAGCCCATGACCGCCCTCAACCCGACGCGGCGGATTGGCAAACAGATGGTGGAGGTGATCCGCCAGCATCAGCCGCTTTCCCGGCGCGAGGCGCAGCAGAAGGCGATCGCCCTGCTGGAAGAGATGCAAATTCCGGACGCGAAGCAGGTCATGGCGCGTTATCCGTTCGAACTCTCCGGCGGCATGCGCCAGCGGGTGATGATCGCCCTTGCCTTCTCCTGCGAGCCGGAGCTGATCATCGCCGACGAGCCGACCACCGCGCTGGACGTGACCGTCCAGCTCCAGGTGCTGCGCTTGCTGAAGCATAAGGCGAAGGCCAGCGGCACCTCGGTGCTGTTTATCAGCCATGATATGGCCGTCGTGTCCCAGCTCTGCGACAGAATGTACGTAATGTATGCGGGCAGCGTGATAGAAAGCGGTGCCACGCAAACGCTGATCCACCGCCCTGTGCATCCCTATTCTATCGGCCTGCTGCGGTGCGCGCCGGAAAACGGCCAGCCGCGCGATCTGCTGCCCGCCATTCCCGGAACGGTGCCCAACCTCAGCCAGCTTCCGCAGGGGTGCGCGTTCCGCGAGCGCTGCTTTGCCGCGGGGGCAAAATGCAGCGAAACGCCGCGCCTGCAGCCGCATGGCGCAGAGGGCCAACTGGCTGCCTGCTGGTATCCACAACGGGAGAAACACCATGTCTGATGTACTGCTGGAACTGGATAGCGTGCACGTGAACTTTGCGGCGCGCAAAAACTGGCTGGGCCGCGTGACGGAACGGGTCCATGCGCTCAACGGGCTGGATCTCCAGATCCGTCGGGGCGAAACGCTGGGCGTTGTCGGGGAATCCGGCTGCGGGAAAAGCACGCTGGCGCAGCTGCTGATGGGGATGCTTAAACCCAGCACCGGCGCATGCCAGCGTGCCCACCACGCCGGTGGCATGCAGATGGTGTTTCAGGATCCGCTCTCCTCGCTCGACCCTCGATTGCCGGTCTGGCGCATCATTACCGAGCCGGTGTGGGTGCAAAAACGCAGCAGCGAGCGCGAACGCCGCCAGCTGGCGGCGGATCTGGCGCTGCAGGTGGGCATTCGCCCGGAATATCTCGACCGCCTTCCACACGCCTTCTCCGGCGGGCAGCGCCAGCGCATTGCCATCGCCCGGGCGCTTTCGTCCGATCCTGATATCATCGTGCTCGATGAACCCACCAGCGCGCTGGATATCTCCGTGCAGGCGCAAATCCTCAACCTGCTGGTGACGCTACAGCAGCAGCGTAATCTGACTTACGTACTGATCTCGCATAACGTCTCGGTGGTCAGACACATGAGCGACCGCGTGGCGGTGATGTATCTCGGACAGATTGTGGAGCTGGGCAGCACCGCGCAGGTACTTGGCGAGCCGCGCCATCCCTATACCCGCCTGCTGCTCGATTCGGTTCCCCGCACCGGAGAGCCGCTGGATGAAACGCTGGCGTTACGCAAAACGGAGCTTCCCGGCAACCGTCATCTGCCCGAAGGCTGTTTTTTCCGCGACCGCTGCCCGATGGCCGCGCAGGGGTGCGAACGTCCTCAGCCGCTACAGCCCTCTCGCGAGGGCCGTCACGTTCGCTGCTGGCGCAGCCTGGGTTAAATTTGCGCCATCCCGCCGTCCACAAACAGCTCGGTGGCGTTGATAAAGCTGGCCGCGTCGGAGGCCAGAAACGCCACCGCTTTACTCACCTCGCCCGGCGCACCTAAACGTCCGAGCGGCACCTGCGCGGCCAGCGCGTCGTACAGCCCCTGGCGGTGTTCTTCCGGCACCAGATCCCCTAAACCAGGCGTTTTGATCGGACCCGGGCTGACGACATTGACGCGGATCCCACGGCCCTGCAAATCCAGCGCCCAGGAGCGGGCAAAGTTACGCACCGCGGCCTTACTGGCGCTGTAGACGCTGAAGTTAGCCGTCCCCTTAATCGACACCGTCGAGCCGGTCAGAACGATCGACGAGCCGGTTGATAACAGCGGCAGCGCCTTCTGCACCGTGAACAGCACTCCGCGAACGTTGGTGCCAAAAATTCGGTCAAACTGTTCTTCGGTGATCGCGCCCAGCGGCAGCATATCGCCGCCACCCGCATTGGCGAACAGAATATCGAGACGGCCTTCTTCTTTTGCTATCCGGGAATAAACCGCATCCAGATCGGCAAGCTTAGAGACGTCCGCGCGAATGCCCACTGCGTCAGAAGCAATCTCTGCTACCGCGGCGTCAAGTTCGGCCTGACGACGCCCGGTGATGTACACCTTCGCGCCCTGTGCCGCCAGCTCCTGCGCCGTGGCAAGACCAATACCGGTGCTGCCGCCGGTGACCAGTGCAATTTTTCCTGAGAGAGTCGTGTTCATGTCATTTACCTTTTTGTGTTTGCGTTGGACAGACTTTATCCCTTGCGGCATTTATGAAAAATGGGCAAAAATGAAAATGACTATTCACCTATGGAAATAATCAGAGGTCATCATGGATCAGCTAATGGCGATGCGCGCCTTCACGCGGGTGGTGGAATCCGGCAGTTTTACCCGCGCGGCGGACTCGCTGAATATGCCGATCGCCACGCTGAGCAAACTGGTTAAATCCCTTGAGGCGCACCTGGCGATACGTCTCCTTCACCGGACGACTCGTCGGGTGGTCACGACGCCTGAAGGGCTGGAATACTATGAAAAAGCGCGCCGGGTGCTGATTGATATCGAAGATATCGACACCTCGTTTCGCGTTTCCCGCGCGACGCCCAAGGGACATTTGCGGGTTGACGTGGGCGGTTCCACCGCACGGGACGTGCTCATCCCCCTGCTGCCGGATTTTATGCAGCGCTACCCGGATATCCGTATCGATCTTGGCGTGGCCGATCGTCCGGTCGATCTTATCAGCGGTAACGTAGACTGCGTGATCCGCGGCGGCCCGCTGAACGATTCAACGCTTATCGCCCGTCATCTCGGTGACGCTCAGATGGTCACCTGCGCGACGCCGGGTTACCTTAAAAACCACGGCGTTCCGGCCTATCCGCAGGAGCTGCGCAACGGCCACAAGCTTGTTAGTTATCTCTCTCCCGTCACCGGGCGGCCGTTTCCGTTTCGCTTCCGGCAGAACGGCGAGGCTCTGGAAATCACTATTCCGCACTATCTCGGCGTCAATGAAAGTAACGCTCATCTGGCGGCTGCCGCGGCGGGTCTGGGGATCGTTCAAACCTTTGAGTACTCAGCAAAGACCTATTTGCAGACGGGAACGCTGGTGGCGATTCTGGGTGACTGGCAGCCTGCCGCGTACCCGTTTCACGTGGTCTACCCGCAGAACCGGCATTTGACGCACAGACTGAAGGTGTTTATCGCCTGGCTGGCGGAGGTGTTCCCCGCCGGGCTGAAGGGATAGCCGGGCGCAAACCCGGCTGTGATTTAGTTAAGCTTATAGTCCAGGGTAATTTCGGCCTTGAGCAACTGCGACACCGGGCAGCCCGCTTTGGCTTTCTGAATAATGCCGTCAAACTGCTGTGGCGCAATGCCCGGTACGGTGACCTTACTTTGCAGCGCAACCTTAGTGATGGCAAAGCCGCCGTCGGTTTTATCCAGAGAGACGTCCGCGGTCGTATCAATCGAATCAGCGGTATAGCCCGCTTCACCCAGCATCAGCGACAGCGCCATGGAAAAACAAGCCGCATGTGCCGCGCCGATCAGCTCTTCCGGGTTGGTCCCCTTTTCACCCTCAAAGCGGGTGTTAAAGCCGTAAGGCTGTTGATTGAGAACGCCGCTCTCGGTGGAAACCGTTCCTTTCCCGCGCTTAATGTCGCCAGACCAGTGTGCCGAACCGTGCTTATGAATCGTCATTCTTGCTCTCCTTTTGGCTTACAAAGGGTTAAGTATAGACTACGCATCTGACACGCCCTGGAACACAGACGATTCCGTGTCTTTCACCTGCTGTACCGACAACAAGGATAATGATATGACGCTAAAAATCAGGATGGCCGTCGCGGTAGCCACGCTGGCTCTCTCTCTTTCTTCACTGGCCAAAACGCCGGAAAACTTTATCTATACCAGCTCAGGCGACCTCGACGCGGCGCTCCCGCTGGTTGCGCGTGGCGACATCGGCGGCGTGCAGATCGTTTACAACTGGCGCCAGCTTGAACCCGAGAAGGACAGCTATGACTTCTCGCGGATTGAGCAGGATCTGGCGCGTCTTAAGGCCGCCCGGAAAAAACTCTTTATTCAGATCCAGGATCGTTTCTTTGAGCCGGACGCCCGCTACGTCCCGGACTATCTGATGCACGATAAGCAATACAGCGGCGGGATTGCGCCGCAGTTTGATAACCCCGGCGAGGGCAAGCCTGTCGGCGCGGGATGGGTAGCGCGTCAGTGGGACCCCACGGTGCGCCAGCGCTACCAGGCACTGCTGGCAGCGCTCGCAAAACGCTTTGATGGCGAGGTGTATGGCGTAAACCTGCCTGAAACCGCGATTGATATTGACGAGAAAAATCCGACAGCGGGCTTCACCTGCGACAGCTATTTCGCGGGTGAGATGGAAAATCTGGCCTTTGCGCGCAAGGTTTTTCAGAAATCACATGTGGTGCAGTACGTTAACTTCTGGCCGTGCGAGTGGGATAACGACCACAACTATATGGGGCGTCTTTTTGCGTATGCCAGCGCCAACAATATCGGCCTGGGCGGGCCGGACATTGTGCCCAACCGCAAGGCGCACATGAAGAATGCCTATCCCTTCTTCCATAAAAATAAACAGGCGCTGCCGCTCATTGCCATGGCGGTTCAGGAGCCGACTCTGACCTATAAGGATCCTCAGACCGGAAAACCGTTCACCAAAGCCGAGTTTGTCCGCTTCGGCGAAAATTATCTCGGGGCCGATATTATTTTCTGGAGCACGGCCTCTCCCTGGCTAAAGGCAAAATAATCGCCCCTCAGGCAAGGTAGCGGGACAGTTCGTCAAGAAACACGCGCAGCGCGGCAGGCTGGTATTCCCGTGACTGATAAATGCCGTGGATGGCAAGCGGTTTCGGCTCCAGCGACGCCAGTACCGGCACCAGTAATCCCTGCTCAAGCGCGGCGCGCGCTTCGCGCTCCGGCAGCATGGCGATGCCGCAGTGCTCGATCGCCGCGTTCATGAGCAGTGAAGAGATACTGGCGCTCAGGTTGCCGCTGACGGCCACGCTCAGGCTTTCGCCTTCCGGGGTCAGGAAGTGCCAGGACTGCCCGGCGAAAAAGCTGTAGTGCAGGCAGTTATGCTGCGCCAGTTCTTCGGGGCTGACGGGCGTGCCGTGCTGTGCCAGATACGCCGGCGAGGCGCAGAGCACCGATCGACATTCCCCCAGCCGGCGGGCGATCATGCCGGGCTCCGGGTTATCGGTAATGCGCACGGCGACGTCAATGCGCTCTCCCACCAGGCTGACCGGATGGTTGTTCACGTCCAGCTCAATGCGCAGCTGCGGGTAGCGCGAGAGCAGGCCGGGCAGGACCGGCGCAATCAGGTGCATGGCGGTAAAGTGCGCGCAGGCTACCCGCAGCGTGCCGGACGGCAGATCTTTTTCCGACTGACCTTCGATTTCCTGCGAGATCTGCGAGAGAGTCCGCGTTTTTTGCAGCACCTTTTCCCCTGCCGCCGTCAGCGTCAACTTGCGCGTGGAGCGGTTTACCAGCCGCGTCCCCGCCCACTTCTCCATTTGTTCAAGGTAACGGCTCACCATCGGCCGGGAAATGCCCAGCGCGCGGGCCGCCGCGCTCAGGCTTCCCAGCTCGCATATCCGGTTATAGACCTGAGCGGCAATAACGCGATCCATATAAGCTCCATCTGCTCGATTTATGAAACTAAGCATGTCTTGTTTCAGGAATTCTGGCAAATGAGAATATCCGTACAATAGAAACATTACTGAACAACAGAGACAACAGCATGAAACTCACTCATATTGCCCTGCTTTCCACCCTTTTCGCTCCGGCCGTTTTTGCCGCGCCGTTGACGATTGATACCTATAACCCGCAGGAAAAAGGCATTTTCGCGGTCTCCTCCACGCTCGTTTCCGGCCCGAAAGAGGCGGTGCTGTTTGACGCGCAGTTCAGCGTGAAGGATGGCGAAGCGCTGGTAGAGAAAATTCGCCGCAGCGGTAAAACGCTGAATAAGATTGTGATCACCTCCGGCGATCCGGATTTCTATTTTGGCCTGCAGCCGCTGGTGAAGGCCTTCCCGAATGCCAAAGTGGTGGCCACGCAGCAGGTGGTTGACCATATTAAGGCCACCAAAGACGCCAAGCTCGCCTTCTGGGGCCCGCAGATGAAAGACGGCGCGCCAACTGAACTGGTGGTGCCGCAGGTGCTCGCCTCCACCACCTTTATGATTGACGGGGAAAAGGTCGATATCGAGCAGCCGGACAGCTACGCGGCCTACGTGTGGATCCCGTCCGTGAAAACCATCCTCGGCGGCACCGGGGTCTCCTGGGGGATTCACGTCTGGACGGCTGATACCCAGACGCCGGCTCGCCGTCAGCAGTGGCAGCAGACCCTGGACAACATGGCCGCGCACAAGCCGGAACGCGTGATCCCAGGCCACTATCTGGGCACACCACCGTCCGGAACCGGGGCTATTGATTTTACCCGTGGCTATCTGCAGCATTTTGAACAGGCGTTATCGGCACATAAAAACTCTGCGGGCGTCATCGGTGCAGTGAAAAAACAGTATCCGGATCTGGCAGAAGAGAGCTCTCTGGAATTAAGCGCAAAAGTGAATACCGGCGAAATGAAGTGGTAATTTAAAAACGGCTCCTGCTATATTCCCGCGATAGCAGGAGCACCGCCATAATATCCGCACTGCCTCACGCCAATATATCCCTCCGTTTTAAAAGCGCATAAAAGCATGCACTTATGTCATTTTTATTTCTAAGATGAATCTGAGACACAACCGGGGAAATATTTGCCATTCTGTTTATGAATTAAATTTTTTGCGAGCCGTACCATTAAACAGACAACGACACGGAGGCAGCATGTTTACTTATTACCCGGCTAATACCACAGCAGCACAACCTGAACTCGTTAACGCGATTGCGCAGGGTCTTCACGCCGAGCACGGTGCTGTAACTGAAGATGACATTTTAATGGAACTGACCAAGTGGGTGGAATCCACGGATAATGACATCCTCAGTGACATCTACCAGCAGACCATTAACTACGTCGTCAGCGGGCAAAACGCACCTTTGTAAAAACCTGCTAAGCTGGATCTGCAACCTAAGGGGTTACATTTCGTTTGCGAAAGCAAACTGGTCCTTAAAACTATCAACAGGATTGAGGAGTTAACATGAAATCGAACCGTCAGGCACGCCACATTCTGGGACTGAACTACAAGCTTTCAAATCAGCGCAAAGTGGTGATTGAAGGCGACCATGAAACGCAAGTCACTCACGCCACCGGCAGAAAACGCCACGCGGGCAAGTAAGTTCCAGACTGAGATCCAGAACACCATCGGCAAAACCGATGGTGTTTTTGTTTATGTGTTGCGGTAATTAATATTTAGCTCCTTTATAATACCGCCCGACCGCACCCCGTAGCACAGGCCAGAAAGATGACAAACAGCAGTGTCAGGGACGGATCTTCAAAAAAAGAGTGAGTGACATGGACAACAAACTGAAAAAACATCGTTCCTTATATATCCCTTATGCCGGCCCGGTTTTACTCGAATTCCCCCTGCTCAACAAAGGCAGCGCCTTCAGCATGGAAGAGCGCAGCAGCTTTAACCTGCTTGGCCTGCTGCCGGAAGTGGTTGAAACCATTGAAGAGCAGGCAGAGCGCGCGTGGATCCAGTATCAGGGCTTCAAAACCGAGATCGACAAACACATCTACCTGCGCAACATCCAGGACACCAACGAAACCCTCTTCTATCGCCTGGTGCAAAACCATCTCGAAGAGATGATGCCGGTGATCTACACCCCAACGGTGGGTGCGGCGTGCGAACGCTTCTCTGAGATCTACCGTCGCTCACGCGGCGTCTTTATCTCTTATCAGAATCGTCACAACATGGACGACATTCTGCAGAACGTGCCGAACCACAATATTAAAGTGATTGTGGTGACGGACGGGGAACGTATTCTCGGCCTCGGCGACCAGGGCATTGGCGGGATGGGGATACCAATCGGTAAACTCTCTCTCTACACCGCCTGCGGCGGCATCAGCCCGGCGTACACCCTGCCGGTGGTACTGGATGTCGGCACCAACAACCAGCAACTGTTGAACGATCCGCTGTACATGGGCTGGCGTCATCCGCGCATTACCGACGACGAGTACTATCAGTTTGTCGACGATTTCATTCAGGCCGTGAAGCACCGCTGGCCGGACGTTCTGCTGCAGTTTGAAGACTTTGCGCAGAAAAACGCGATGCCGCTGCTGAACCGCTATCGCGATGAGATCTGCTCCTTTAACGACGACATCCAGGGCACCGCAGCGGTGACCGTGGGCACGCTTATCGCCGCCAGCCGCGCGGCCGGCAGCCAACTGAGCTACCAGAAAATCGTCTTCCTGGGCGCAGGCTCTGCGGGCTGCGGCATCGCCGAGCAGATTATTGCCCAGACGCAGCGCGAAGGCTTAAGCGAAGAGCTGGCCCGCTCCCGCGTCTTTATGGTGGACCGTTTCGGCCTGCTGACCGACGGCATGCCGAACCTGCTGCCGTTCCAGACGAAGCTGGTGCAGAAACGCGAAAACCTGAAAAACTGGGATACCGACAACGAAGTCCTTTCCCTGCTGGACGTGGTGCGCAACGTGAAGCCGGATATTCTGATCGGCGTTTCCGGGCAAACCGGTCTCTTCACCGAAGAGATTATTCGCGAGATGCACAAGCACTGCGAGCGCCCTATCGTGATGCCGCTGTCTAACCCGACCTCCCGCGTGGAAGCGACGCCGCAGGACATCATCGCCTGGACCGAAGGTAACGCGCTGGTTGCCACCGGCAGCCCGTTCGATCCGGTGGTATGGAAGGATAAAACCTATCCGATCGCCCAGTGCAACAACTCCTATATCTTCCCGGGCATTGGTCTGGGCGTGATCGCCTCCGGCGCGTCCCGCATTACCGATGAGATGCTGATGTCAGCGAGCGAAACCCTTGCGGGCTATTCGCCGCTGGTCAACAACGGCGAAGGGCTGGTGCTGCCGGAACTGAAGGACATTCACAAGGTGTCGCGCGCTATCGCGTTTGCGGTGGGTAAAATGGCGCAGCAGCAGGGCGTGGCGGTGAAAACCTCTGCCGACGCACTGCAGCAGGCTATTGATGATAACTTCTGGATGCCTGAATACCGCAGCTATCGCCGTACCTCGATTTAATTAGCTCCGACCCTTCCCTCTCCTCAAAAGGGAGAGGGAACGTGAACACCCTCCTCCCTTTATTTTCTTTGCCGCTTCTACGGCATTCCTCTTCCCCTTATTAAAAAAATAAATATTTCAACAACTATTCATACCCCATTGAAATATAAAAATTTCGCATAACACTTTTTGTCTAACAAACGTATTTTTTTAAGAGTTTAGTAACGTTTGGCATTACTAATAATTGCGAGGAAAGTAAGGAGCGGTTATGTACTATAAAAATGAAGTGATAAGTTATTTGCAGGCGAATAACATCCTTGCGTTAAAACTCGAGCATGCATTAACGGGTGTAGGAAAAGCCGTATCAAATCAGATTGAAACGATCGGCGCAGGTGCAACGCGCGCGCTGTATTATACCTCCTGCTTTACTGATGAATATCAAGACGTATGCCAGAAACAAAAGTCCGAAGACATCCGATTTGCTAAAGGTGTTTATCATATTATATGGCATAGAGATGTTGTATGTGAAATGCTCAACATCTACTTTGAAGAAGTATTCCGACACAAAACCTCCGATCAGCTAGAGCACATCAAACAATTGCTGATGGCAGTAAATATTCATATCGCCGCAAGTTCACTTACAAACGCCGGATTTGCTTTAGCAACAGCATCATATGTTGCTGCATGTATGAATCTAAGCCTTGAACTTAGTGCACTGGCTGGGCGAAGAGCGGGACAGATTGTTGGAGGTATTGGCCTGTACGGCATTGTTCAGAAAGCAGCAGATAGTTCGCATCGCCTTCATATTACTTATCCAGCGTACTACTCAGCGCTATACGCTAAAGAGCTGGAAATGTTGTACTTCTTGATAGAGCCATTGTTTAAACGGGCTGAAACTTATAAAGCACAATGGGTATCGGATAGTGAGATTGCAGATATCATAACAAAGATGGTTCAGTAATCATGATGCATCTTATTAAAAGATTTTTCAGGCGGATATTCTTTTCATTGATATCGATGTACGGCCCTTCGCTATTGACACTTTTATTTGCAATTGTCTTTTTCCAACTTTGCCCTGACGGGCCAATATGGCCTGTTCCTATATTCTTCATTTTTGTGATGGTTATTTTATCGCTATATGAAATTGTAAATCTCAAACGTTAGCTTTATCGTAATTTATCTATAAGGAAATAGTATGTCTACACCAGCACACTTATGGCTTGAAGATGAGAACGGTTCTCCGGTAATCGGTAGCTGCATGATGCCACTTCGCCTGGGGTCTATCGAGTTAAAATCCTTTTCTCACGGTGTCACTATCCCGGTAGATCCAAGCTGGGGAAAACTAACAGGAACGCGAGTCCATCGCCCTATCACGATAGTAAAGGAGTTTGACCAAACAACACCACTTTTGTACCGCGCTGTCTGTGAAGGCCGAACCATGAAGAAAGCCACAATTAAAATGTGCCGTATTCTGGAATCAGGTATTGAGGCCGAGTATTTCAATATCATTCTGGAAAACGTCAAGTTTACAACTGTTGCACCCTACCTGTCTCCTAACGGTATAAGCAGCACACATCTTGAAACGCTCGAATTACGTTATGAAGCGATTACCTGGAAGTATACGGAGGGTAATATTATCTATCGTGATTCATGGAACGATCGTTGTTGTGCATGATGACGAAGGCGGCATTTGCACTGGCTGCAATGCTGCCCCTCTGTTTGGTATATGCAGGAAAACGTTGTATAGTGATAGTCACCTACAAACTCATAACATATAAGGAGGCCAATTATGCTGTACTGTGAAATTTTCAATGTTTCACATACATTTGGTGATCGCACCAGCTCAAGCGTTATCGGTATCGTGCTGCGATAACTTCTGCTTGAGCGAAGACACCAACCCCTGAAATCCCTTCTCTCGGGCTTACTGAGTTATCGTCAGCGATGTTTGACGAGGCATAAACATGCCTGTAACTCTTGGGTAAGCAACAATGAGCACTTTACTCACTGCACAATCTTTACGCGTTGATACGGCGTTTGGCACGCTCTTCGATTCACTCTCCTTTACGCTGAAAAAAGGCGACCGCATCGGCCTGCTGGGCGACAACGGCTGCGGCAAAAGTACGCTTTTAAAGGTGCTGGACGGAACAGATATCCCAGTCGCCGGAACGGTAGCACTGGCCGGGCACTGCCTGATGGCGCGCGTGGAGCAACATCTCCCGGACGCCATTTTCCAGCTGACCATGCTGGATGCCGTACTCGCGCAACTGCCTTTAACTGAGCACGACAGTCTGCGCTGGAAAGCCGAAACGCTGCTGGCGAGCATGGGCTTCACGCCGCAGGATATGACGCTGCAATCCGCCACCCTGAGCGGCGGACAGCACACCCGCCTGCTGCTGGCGCGGGCGTTGATTCACGAGCCGGATCTGCTCCTGCTGGATGAACCCAGCAACCACCTGGATCTGCCGACCATGCTCTGGCTGGAACACTTTTTACAGAACTGGTCAGGCAGCTTCGTGCTGGTTTCGCACGACAGACAACTGCTGGATGCCGTCACAAACGGCAGCTGGATCCTGCGTGATAAGACGCTGCACTACTTTGCCCTTCCCTGTACGGCCGCCCGTAAAGCGCTTGCAGCAAAAGACGAAAGCGATGCGCAGCGCCACAAGGCGGAGCAAAAGGAGATCGACCGCGTGACCGCCAGCGCCAAACGTCTGGCGACCTGGGGTAAGGTTTACGACAACGAAGACCTGGCCCGCAAAGCCAAACAGATGGAAAAACAGGTCGAACGACTCAAAGAGAGCCAGACCGCGCTCACGGCGGGCAGTCCATGGACGCTAACCCTGCGCGGCGACGCGCTGCGGGCGGACCGTCTGCTGGAGATGGAAAACCTCAGCGTCCCGCCTGCGCCCGGGCTACCGCCGCTGTTTAACATCGAAACGGCGCGGCTGAAAAGCGGCGATCGCGTGGCAATTGTCGGTCGTAACGGCTGCGGTAAATCGTCGCTGATGAAGCTTATCTGGCGAAATTTTGTGGATGAACCGACGGACAGCGGACTGAAAATTCATCCGCGCGTCTCGCCGGGCTACTACGACCAGACGCTGCATCAGCTGCCGGATGACGCCACGCTGCTCGACGCGCTGGAACCTTTCGCTCCCGACCCGCAAAACAGGAAGATGGCGCTCATTAGCGCCGGGTTCCCGTGGGCGAGACACGGGCAAAAAGTCAGCACGCTCAGCGGCGGCGAGCGCTCTCGCCTGCTGTTCGTCGGGCTGACGCTTGCCCGATATAGCCTGCTGATGCTGGATGAGCCCACCAACCATCTCGACATGGAAGGCAAAGAGGCACTGGCGGAAACGCTGCAACAGTTCGAAGGCGGCGTGCTGCTGGTCAGCCACGATCGCCAGTTAATTAGCCAAAGCTGTAACCGCTTCTGGCTGATTGAGGACGGCTGGCTGAGCGAGTGGCACGATGCTGAAGCCGTGTTTGAGCGGCTGCGTGAAAGCGTGGGGCTCGGGACATCCGCCGCGACCGTCGTCACCGCTAGGGAGGTTCAACCCTCGCCGTACGACGATCTGCTTGAGCGGCTGATCGCGCTGGAAACGCTGCTTGAAGACGATCTGGCGCGGAAGCCGAAGCATCAAAAGCCGCAGCTGCAGGCGCAATGGCGTAAAGAGATAGAGGAGATAGAAGCCCAGCTGTAAGTCTGCGCCCGGCGAGCGCCTCGCCGGGCCAGCATTTTCCCCCTTAATTATTAGAGGATCGCCGTATTCTTAATCTGAAATCGAATCAAATGATGACATTATGTTGCCGCAGCCTTGCATTACCAGGCTAATGTATTAATCCTTAAGGGGTACTACACCTGCTATGCAGATTCTTATCATGAACAAGGAGATACACATGAAGGCTGCTGTTGTTACTCAGGATCATCAGGTCAATGTCACTGAAAAAACCTTACGCCCGCTTAAGCACGGAGAAGCCCTGCTGAAAATGGAGTGCTGTGGTGTATGCCATACCGACCTCCACGTGAAGAACGGTGATTTTGGCGATAAAACCGGGGTAATCCTGGGCCATGAAGGTATTGGTATCGTGAAAGAAGTCGGCCCTGGCGTGACGTCGCTGAAAGTCGGCGACCGCGCAAGCGTGGCCTGGTTCTTTGAAGGATGCGGTCACTGCGAATACTGTAATACCGGTAACGAAACCCTGTGCCGTGACGTGAAAAACGCCGGTTACTCCGTTGACGGCGGCATGGCGGAAGAGTGCATCGTCACCGCGGATTACGCGGTAAAAGTGCCGGATGGTCTGGATTCGGCGGCGGCCAGCAGCATCACCTGCGCCGGTGTCACCACCTACAAAGCGGTGAAAATCTCCGGTATAAAACCGGGCCAGTGGATCGCGATTTACGGTCTGGGCGGGCTGGGCAACCTCGCGCTGCAGTACGCCAAAAACGTGTTTAATGCCAAAGTCATCGCTCTGGACGTTAACGATGAACAGCTGAAGCTGGCCGCGAGCATGGGTGCGGATTTAACCATCAACTCACGCAGCGAAGATGCCGCTAAGATTGTGCAGGAAAAAACCGGCGGCGCGCATGCCGCAGTCGTCACCGCCGTCGCAAAAGCGGCCTTCAACTCGGCGGTAGATGCCGTGCGTGCCGGTGGCCGCGTGGTCGCCGTTGGCCTGCCGCCGGAAGCGATGAGCCTGGACATTCCGCGTCTGGTGCTGGACGGTATACAGGTGGTGGGTTCGCTGGTTGGCACCCGTCAGGATCTGCAGGAAGCCTTCCAGTTTGCGGCCGAGGGCAAAGTGGTGCCGAAAGTGACGATGCGTCCTATCGAGGACATCAACGCCATCTTTAAAGAGATGGAACAGGGCCAGATCCGTGGCCGTATGGTGATCGACTTACGCTCGTAAACACCTTTTGCCGGGTAGTGGCTACGCCTTACCCGGCTCATTGCTACGACGAACGACGAACTGAAATCCACTCCTGAACCTCAATCTGGAAGGTGTCCGGCGCTTTTCGGTACATTTTACGCGCCAGGTCGAGAATAGTATGACGCGCGAGCTCCTCTTCCATCCGCTGCTGCGCGCTGTCCATGACTGAACGTACTCCGCACGGGCCGTCGCAGACCCAGGCAGGCGGTGCTTCATCAAACACGGCCAGCCGCTGGCGCACTTCACGACATTCGAACATGTTTTTCTCGCCGTCAATGGCATGCGCCACATCCAGCACGCTGATCAGCTCCGCCGGACGCGCCAGCTTAAAGCCCCCGCCCTTGCCTTCCGTACTGATGACCAGCCCGGCACGTGACAGGCGTGTGAAGATTTTGCCGAGGTAGTCATACGGCACGCCCTGCAAGGCAGCCATCTCCCGGACGCTCATCTCACGCTCGTTGCCCTTCGCATCCACCATACACATCAGGCTGTGAATGCCGTATTCCACACCGGAACTGTAAAACGCCATGGTTAACTCCGAATTAGTGTTCGGAGCATTATAACGATTTTTAACTCAGAAAGAAGTTGTCGGAGTTAACTCCGACAAGTATAGTGGCAGTTATGTCAGGCATGAAGCCTGGCGGGAGAAAGGATCGAATATGAAAAAGCAGATTTTAATCGTAGGCAGTGGTTTTGCGGGTATGTGGGCAGCCGTGAGCGCGGCACGTCTCTCTGAGCAGCAGGGTAATAGCAGTCTGGAAATTGCGGTTCTGGCCCCCTTACCCGAACTGCGCGTTCGGCCACGCTTCTATGAGGAGAAGGTGTCAACGCTGGTCGCCCCGTTGACTGACCTGTTTGCCGAGCTTGATATCACATTCATCGCCGGACACGCAGAACAAATTGATACCACGGCGAAAACCGTTTTATACCGGATGTCCAATGGCGCGCATGCTACGGCTTCCTACGATAGGCTGATCCTCGCTACGGGCAGCCAGACCAAACGCCCACCGATTGCCGGCCTGGCTGACTACGCCTTTGACATCGACCAGCTGGAATCCGCACAGGTATTTGAGCGTCACCTTGATTCACTGGCGTTACGTCCCTCCACGCCCGAGCGCAACACCGTGGTAGTCTGCGGAGGCGGCTTTACCGGCATCGAGCTGGCAACGGAGCTACCTGCCCGACTGCGTGCCCGTTTTGGCGACAATACGGAGATTAAAATAGTCGTAGTTGAGAGAGGGCCAGTCATTGGCGGCCGTTATAGCGACGCATTGCGTAAAACGATTGCAGAGGCGAGTGAGGCGCTGGGCGTTGAATGGCGGCTGAAGAGTGAAGTTGAAGCCATTGATGCTCACGGCGTAACGCTGAAAAACGGTGAACGTATTGCTGCTGCGACCGTCGTCTGGACCGCAGGCGTCGAGGCAAATCCCCTCAGCCTGCAGATAGGCGGTGAACGCGATAACCAGGGCCGCCTGGTTGTGACAGAGACGTTGCAGGTCCCCGAATATCCTGACGTCTATGCTACCGGCGATATGGCTCATGCCAAAACAGACGATGCGGGCAACACGGCACTGATGACCTGCCAGCACGCGATCCAGCTAGGGAAATTTGCCGGTCATAACGCTGCCGCCAGCCTGCTGAAAGTTACTCCTTACCCTTATCGTCAGGTGAACTATGTTACCTGTCTGGATTTAGGCGCGTGGGGCGCGGTCTATACCGAGGGCTGGGAACAGGCCGTCAAATCCGTCCGCGACGAGGCGAAGAAGATCAAAATCGCCATCACGAATGAGCTGATCTATCCGCCATTAGCAGACAAAACGGTCGCCTTTGCCGCCGCCGACCCGCTAGCGAAATTCGTTTAGGCCCCCGCCATCGCCCCGCTAACGGGGCGTTTTTATTTTCAGTTTCCGGCAATCCTTATCTTAATTCCTTTGTTCCCTTGTTTTCCCCCGCGCCCGATGATGAATCCGACGCTAACAAGAAGATAACAAAGGAATTCACCATGCAAACCCCATTTCGTCTGCCGCTGCTGACGGCGCTGATTCTGACGACAACTGCAGCCTGGTCCGCCGATGCGCCGGTCAAAGGCGGCACGCTGATTTATCTGGAACAACAGGCGCACACCAACCTCTATCCGCCTGCCGGCGGCTTCTACCCGAACGGCGGCATCCTGAACCAGATCACCGACAAACTGACGTGGCAAAACCCAAAGACGCTGCAGGTCGAACCGTGGGTGGCCGAAAGATGGACCACCAACGCTGATAAAACCGAATACACCTTCAAAATTCGCCCGGGGATCACCTTCTCCGACGGCACGCCGCTGGACGCCAACGCCGTAGCAAAAAACTTTGATACCTACGGTTTGGGCAATAAGGCGCAGCGCCTGCCGGTGTCAGAAGTGATCAATAACTACGATCGCAGCGAAGTGGTCGACCCGCTGACCGTGAAGTTCTACTTCAAAAAACCGTCGCCGGGGTTCCTGCAGGGCACCGCCACGATTGGCTCGGGTCTGGTCTCGCTCAGCACGCTGAAGCGCAACTTTGAAGAGCTGGGAGACGCCCGGCATATCATCGGCTCCGGCCCGTTTGTGGTGAAGGACGAGAAGCTCGGCCGCGAAGTGACGCTCGAAGCCCGTAAGGACTACCAGTGGGGGCCCAAAAGCCTGACGCAACAGGGTCCAGCCAATCTGGATGGCATCAAGTTTATCGTCACCCAGGAAGACAGCGTGCGCGTCGGCGCCCTGCTGGCCGGCCAGGCCGACTTTATTCGCCAGGTGCAGGCGTATGACGAAAAGCAGGCGACAGACCAGGGCTATAAAATCTACGCCGCCCCAACGCGCGGGGTGAACGACAGCATTAGCTTCCGCCCGGATAACCCGCTGGTCTCCGATATTCGCGTGCGCCAGGCGCTGCTGCATGCCACGAATGCAAAGCAGGTGGTCGAGACTCTCTTCTCGGCCAACTATCCGCAGGCGAAGTCGGTGATTGCCGATTCCGCCGCAGGCTTTGTCGATCTCAGCGACAAATTGACCTTTGATCCGGCAAAAGCCAACCAGCTGCTGGACGAGGCGGGCTGGAAAGCGGGCAGCGACGGGATCCGCGCCAAAGACGGCCAGCGGCTGGCGCTGACGGTATATGAATCCCTGCCGCAGCCGCAAAATAAAGAGGTGCTGCAGCTGGTTGCCCAGCAGTGGCGTCAGGTGGGCGTAGTGCTGAACGTAAAAGCCGGGGACGCTGGCAGCCGCACGCTGGATAACCTTGATCCACAGAAAACCCCGTTAACCGTCTCCGAAGTGGGCCGCGCCGATCCGGACGTGGTGAAAAGCATGTTCTACCCGGCTAACCGCGACGCGCTGCTGCAAAAAGGCGGCTCCAGCGACAAGGTCAAAAGCTTCCGTGACGACAAGCTGAATGCGCTGCTGGTAAATATCTCCTCAGAGATCGATCCGCAAAAACGCCTGCAACTGACCGGCGATGCCCAGCGCTACCTGCTGGATAACGCCTACGTCATTCCGATTTTCGAGGAGCCGCAGGTCTTTGCCGGTGCGCCGTGGCTAAAAGGCGTCAATTTTGAAGCGGTTGGCCGCCCGTCGTTCTACGGCGCTTGGATTGAGAAACACTGAGGAGATGACGATGCGCCACGCACTTCTTCAACGTCTTGGTCACGGGCTGCTGGTGCTGTGGGCCGCCTTTACCCTCTCGTTCGTGTTGCTCCAGGTACTGCCTGGCGACGCGGTGCTGATTAAATTTCAGAACCCGGACCTGGGCCTAAGCCCGGCGCAAATCGAGGAGATGCGCGTGGCCTACGGCGCGGACAGCCCGCTGTGGCAGCAATACGGCCACACGCTGCTGGCGATGCTGCGCGGAGATTTCGGCTACTCGTTACAGGCCGGGGTGCCGGTCAGCGAGCTGATTGCCAGCAATCTGCCGGATACCCTGAGCCTCGCCCTGCCCGCGTTTGTACTCGCGGTCCTGCTGGCGTTTGCGCTGGCCTTTGCATCGCGTCTGCCGGGTCTGCGCTGGCTGAGTAATACCCTCCAGTCTCTGCCGGTCCTGTTTATCTCCTTACCCACGTTCTGGCTGGGGATTGCCCTTATCCAGCTCTTTTCTTTCCAGCTGCGGCTGATCCCGGTGATTAACCCGACGCCGCTGCAGGGGTTGATCCTGCCGATCGTCACCGTCGCGATCCCGATCTCCGCCCCGCTGGCACAAATTCTGATGCGCAGCCTGGACCAGGTGGCGATGCAGCCGTTTGTCGCCGTCGCCCGCGCCAAAGGGCTGAGTGAAACCGCCGTCCTGTGGCGCCACGTCACCGGCAACGCGCTGCTGCCGGTACTCAATATTGCCGGGCTACTGCTGGGCGAACTGATTGCCGGAGCGCTGATCACCGAAACCGTATTTGGCCGCAGCGGGCTCGGGCAGCTGACTCAGCAGGCGGTGAACAACCAGGACATCGCCGTGCTTCAGGCGGTGGTGATGATTTCCGCTCTCGGCTTTGTCCTGATCAATCTGCTGGTGGACCTGCTGATGCCGCTGCTGGATCCCCGTCTGCAAACCGTTACCGGAGGTGCATCATGAGCCTGGTCGATTACGCTGCCGCCGCGCGAAAACGCGTTCCCGGCTGGCAGGGCGTCGCGTGGCAGCCGGGACTGTGGCTGGCGTGGGCGGTGATTATTCTCGCGGTTTTTGCTGCCGTAGCCCCAGGCCTGTTAACCCACTACAGCCCGATTGAGGGCATCGCAGGAGCGCAACGTCTGGCACCGCAGGCGGGCCACTGGCTCGGCACCGATCAGCTTGGCCGCGATGTTTACACCCGCATTGTGTATGGTGCGTCCCATTCCCTGAGCGCAGCGCTCGCTGCCGTCACGATGGGTCTGGTGGTGGGCACCGGTCTGGGGGTGATCGCCGGCGCGTTCGCCGGACGCGTCGAATCTTTCCTGATGCGTTTTGTCGACGTGCTGTTGTCCATTCCGTCTCTGCTGCTCTCGCTGACGGTCATTATTCTGCTCGGGTTTGGCACCGTTAACGCCGCCATTGCCGTCGGTGTGGCCTCCATCGCCAGCTTCGCCCGCCTCGCGCGCGGTGAAGTGGTGCGCATCCGCCATACGGATTATGTCGAGGCGGCGTTTGGCAGCGGCGGGACGTTCCTGGCGGTCCTGTGGCGACACATCCTGCCCAACGCCTTAACCGCCGTCCTCGCCTTTGCCACGCTGCAGTTTGGTCAGGCCATTCTGGCCCTCTCCACGCTGAGCTTTCTCGGCTACGGCACCCCGCCGCCTGTTCCGGAATGGGGCTTATTGATTGCCGAAGGCCGTAACTATCTCTCTACCGCCTGGTGGTTAACTACCTTCCCCGGCGTGGTCGTCATCGCCGTCGTGCTTGCCACCAACCGTATCAGCCAGCAGTTCAGCGGAGGCCTGAAATGACCGTACTCTCGGTAGAAAACCTGACCATCAGCTACCGTACTGCGCGCCAGTGGCGCGAGGTGGTGCATAACGTCAGCTTCACCCTCCGTCGGGGGGAAATGCTGGCCTTTGTCGGCGAATCCGGCTCAGGCAAAACAACCACGGCACAGGCGATCATCGGTCTGCTGGCGGATAACGCCCGACGCGATGTCGGGAAAATCGTGCTCAACGGCGAGGAAATTAGCCGGTGGTCAGCGAAGCGTCTCGATACCCTTCGCGGCGCGCGAATCAGCCTGGTTCCGCAGGATCCGGGTAATTCACTCAACCCGGTGAAGACGATCGGCGTACAGGTCGGGGAAATTATTCAGCAGCACCAAAAGGTAACTGCACTCCAGCGCGACGAGCAGGTGCTCGCCCTGCTGACAAAGGTCGGCCTGAGCCACCCCGAACAGCGCATGAAGCAGTATCCGCATCAGCTCTCCGGCGGGATGAAACAGCGCGTGCTGATTGCCATCGCCATCGCCCTGCGCCCGGACGTGATCGTTGCCGATGAGCCCACCAGCGCGCTGGACGTGACGGTGCAAAAACGCATTCTCGATCTGCTGGATATCCTGCGTCGGGAATCGGGTACTGCGGTTCTGTTTGTCACCCACGATCTGGCGCTGGCTGCCCAGCGCGCGGACAGGCTGCTGGTGTTTCGCAACGGCGAGGTTCAGGAGCACGGCGACACCGCCGACATTGTCCGCACGCCGCAGCACGCCTATACCCGTCAGCTACTGAGCGATCTCCAGGGCCAGCGCCTGACCATCGCCCCGGTAGCGGGCCTTCCGCTGGCGTCACCGGCCATTCGCGCCCGCGCCATCAGCAAACGGTTCTCGCTGGGCAAAGGTCATCACCTTCAGGCGCTGGATCGGGTGACGTTTGACGTCAGGCGCGGCAGCACGCATGCGCTGGTCGGTGAATCCGGCTCCGGGAAAACCACCCTCGCCCGTATTTTGCTGGGTTTTGAACAGGCGGACAGCGGACAGGTCATTATTGATGATATTGATGCCACCGACCTCAGCCGCGAGGCCCGACGCCAGCTGCGCCAGAAGATCCAGTTTGTCTACCAGAACCCGTTCGCCTCTCTCGACCCGCGTCAGACGCTGTTCGAGATCGTCGAAGAGCCCCTGAAGAATTTTTCTCGCCTGAGCAAAGCGGAGCGAAAGGTCCGGGTGGAGACCGTGGCGCAGCGGGTTGCCCTGCCCGTCGAACTCCTGAGCCGTACCGCCCGGGAGCTTTCAGGCGGGCAGCGCCAGCGCGTAGCCATTGCCCGGGCGCTGATTCTGGAGCCGACTATTCTGGTGCTGGACGAAGCCACCTCCGCGCTGGACGTCACCGTACAAGCGCAGATTCTGGCACTGCTTCAGCAGCTGCAGCAGCAGCTGGGATTGACCTACCTCTTTATCACGCACGATCTCTCTACCGTTCGCCGGATCGCCCACAGCGTCACGGTGCTGCGCAGCGGTCAGGTGGTCGAACACGGTGACGTCGAGACCTTATTCACGTCGCCACAGAACGACTATACCCGCGAGCTGATTGCCGCCATTCCCCATTTTTCACCCGCTACGGAGGAGTTCGCATGACGCGAAAACGCCTGGGATTTTTCACCCGCCTGCTTGACGACGCCACGCCGAAGGAGCGCTATCGTCTGGCAACCGAACAGATCCGCCACGCCGAACGCCACGGTTTTGACAGCGCCTGGATTGCCCAGCACCACTTCCACGAAAGTGAAGGCGGCCTGCCGTCGCCGCTGCTGTTTCTGGCCCACGTTGCGGCGCATACCGAAACCATCCGCCTGGGCACGGCCATCATTACCCTGCCGATGGAAAACCCGCTGCGCGTGGCGGAAGATGCGGCGGTGCTGGATTTACTCGCCGATGGTCGTCTCGAAGTCGGTTTTGGTTCGGGCGGCACGCCGACCTCTTTCCTGCCGTTTGGACTGACGTTTGAACAGCGCGGCGCGGCTTTTGCTGACCATTTGCATGTTATCCAGAGCGCCTGGCGCGGGGATTCGCTCACCCATCCGGATAATCACCTTTACCCGCCAGCGCCGCAGCTGGCTGAACGGATCTGGATTGCCACCTTTTCCGTCGACGGTGCCGCTCGCGCCGCCCGGGCCGGCCACGGTTTGATGCTCTCCCGCACGCAGCCGCGCCCGGCAGACCAGTTGGATTTGACGCTCGACGCGATCCAGAACCCGATTGTGGATGCCTACCTTGAGGCACTGCCCGCCGGTATCGCACCGCGCATTCTGGCCTCCCGTACGGCGTTCGTCGCCGACAGCGATGACTACGCGCTGAAGGTCGCCACGCCGGGTCTCACCAGGCAGGCCCAGCAGCATCGCGCTGCCGGACACGCGGTTAAAGGTGACACTGTCACAGATTTTCGTCGCCAGTTCGACGCCCATATCGGCTCGCCAGAGACGGTGCTGCATTCGCTGCATGCGGACTCCGTTCTCAGGCGCGCCACGGATATCTCGTTCCAGGTTCATTCGGTCGAGCCCACCCATCGCGACACGCTGCGATCCATCGAACTGATCGCCGAACATATTGCCCCCCACATCCTTTGAGGAGACACCTATGTCATTAAGTCAGGACATTCTCGCCGAGCTGGCAGAAATTAAACCCGGTTCCCCTCTGGCAGAGGCGCGCGCCACGCGGGACGCCGCCACGCGCCACGCACAGGGCAGCTACGAAATCTTATTTACCCAGCAGGATAGTGATTTTGCGCCGAACGAGCGCTTCGCCGTCGCGGCAAAAGTCGCCAGGTGGCACAACGCGGAGGCGCTGGCGGCACACTATGCGGGGTTTGGCCTGGCCGACCCGACCTCAGACCGTCTGACCCCGGCGCTGAATTTCGCGCGTCTGCTGACCTTCTCACCCGTTGAAGCCACGCCGACATCGTTAAAGGCGCTGATCCAGGCGGGTTGGAGCAAGGAAGGCATCGTGACTCTGGCGCAGCTTATCGCCTTTGTCAGCTTCCAGAGCCGACTGATTACCGGGCTGCGACTGCTGAACGACAAACCCGTCGCCAAAAGCGATGCGCCGGTGGCGGCAGGCATCTGGCATACAACCGCAACCACGGTCTCCGGGAAGACGGCTCCCGTCGCGTTCACCCAGCAGGAGCTGGGCTGGGAGCCGTGGATCGACGCCAAACCGCTGGCGGACTTCCGTGATGACGAAGTTGCCGTTCTGGCGAAATTTGGCCATACCGATTCCGAATACTTCCGCCTGCTGGGGCGCAACCTGCCGGTGCTTGAACAGCGCACGCTAACGGATAAAGGAATTTTTTATACACCGGGGGGATTACCGCGCGCCGAGCGCGAGCTGGCCGCAACGGTAGCCAGTAAAATCAACGGCTGCATCTACTGCGCCTCTGTCCATGCGCGTAAAGCCAGCCAGCTGTCAAAGGATGACGCGGCGGTAGAGGCTCTGCTGGCCGTGCGTCCGGGACGATCCCTGAGTGAGGGGCAATCTGCGCGCTGGCAGGCGGAAATTAATTTTGCGGCAGCGCTGTCGGTTACCCCGCCTGCCGCCACGCCGCTGCACCTCGCCGCTCTGGAAAAAGAGGGGCTGGACACCTTAGCCCAGCTGGACCTGGTGCAGTCCGCTGCGTTCTTCGCCTGGGCCAACCGCCTGATGCTGACGCTGGGTGAGCCCTGGCTTGCCTGAATGCAATCAGGCTAGCGCGCGAGCGTTAGCCTGAGCCTGTCTGGCCCGCAGGTAACCGTAGATCAACAGCGCGCTCATGGCCGAGAACGAGAGGAACGCCGCAGGCAGCGTGACGTAGCGCCAGCTAAAGCCGAGGGTAATCATCATCCCACCAAAGTACGCCCCGATCGCGCTGCCGAGATTAAACGCCATCTGCCCTCCGGCCGCCCCCAGCATCTCACCGCCCTTCGCATTTTGCAGAAGCAAAATTTGCAGCGGTGCTGAGAGCGCAAACAGCCCGGCACAGCAGATAAAGCCCATCACCAGCGAGGCCGTTTTCAGTTCGCCCAGGGCGAAAAGCAGCAGCAGCGAGGCGACAATCACCATATCGGTGATGGCCGCAATGCGCAGCGGGCTAAAGCGCCCCGAGAGTTTGCCGCTCAGCAGATTGCCCAACACCATGCCAAGGCCCATCAGCATCATGATGGCCGTCATCATCCCTTCGGAAAAGCCAGAAACGTTGACCATAAACGGCTTAACGAAGCTGAACCACGCGAACACGCCAGCATTGCCAAACATGGTGGCGGCAAAAATCAGCCAGGGTTCCGGCTTCTTCAGGAACTGAAACTGCTCGGACAATTTGATTTCTGATTTGTCATGGATGTCCGGCACCCAGAGCAGAACCGAGAGGATAACCAGCGCGTCGAACGCAGCAATCAAGAAAAAGGTATAGCGCCAGCTGAACTGGTGCCCCAGCCAGGTGCCGAGGGGGACGCCCACCAGGTTGGCCACGGTCATTCCGGCGATCATCCCGGCCACCGCGACCGTCACTTTCCCCGGAGGTGCAATTTTGGAGAGGATAATCGCCCCGACGCCAAAAATGGCCCCGTGCGGAAAACCGGAGATCAAACGCCCCAGCGCCAGCCAGAAATACGACGTAGAAAACGTAAACAGGGCATTTCCGACTGCGCACATGGCAACCAGAAACAGCAGCGTCGTTTTTAACGAGAACTTGCCGGAGAACAGCGCCACAATCGGCGCACCAATCACCACGCCGAAGGCATAAAACGAGATCATATTCCCGGCGGAAGGAATCGAAATGCCGGTGTCATGCGCCAGCTCGGTTAACACCCCCATAATGCCAAATTCAGCCATACCCAGGCCAAATGTGCCAAGCGCCAACGAAAATATTGTCTTTTTCATGCCTCAACCACTGGTTAATCAATTGCGAGGGCATTATTAAATAATCTTGTATGGTGAGCCAGTTCAAATCAGCTGGCTGACACGTTAATCCATTAATTCAGGTGGATTACACTTCATAGTGCGGCCTCGCTTTTTCCACGCTGGACAACCTGAGGATGACAATCATGGGAAGCAAAAAGAAAACCCCTGTCGCTGTTGATGTCGTATCGAATGCCCCCCTTAAGACCAAAGAGTATGAAAAAGAGCTCCGCCGCCTGCACGTCGAACTGGTTAAGCTCCAGCAGTGGGTCGTCGCCAAAGGGTTAAAAGTGTGTATTGTTTTTGAAGGACGCGATGGCGCCGGCAAAGGCGGCACCATTAAAGCGATCACCGAGCGCGTCAGCCCCCGCGTGTTTCGCGTTGTTGCGCTTCCTGCCCCAACGGAGAAAGAGAAAAGCCAACTCTACTTCCAGCGCTATGTGCCTCACCTGCCCTCGGCGGGTGAAATCGTGATATTCGATCGCAGCTGGTATAACCGCGCGGGCGTGGAGCGGGTGATGGGGTTCTGCACGGAGGAACAGGCGGAGAAATTTTTAGACGGCGCGCCGGTTATGGAAAAAGCGATGGTTGATGCCGGGATTATCCTGCTGAAGTACTGGCTGGAGGTAACGCCAAAAGAGCAGGAGCGGCGCCTGCGCGACCGCATCAACGATGGGCGTAAGATCTGGAAGCTGTCGCCGATGGATATTAAATCCTTTAACCTCTGGGACGAATACACCCGCGCGCGCGACGCCATGTTTGAAGCCACCGATACAGCCTGGGCACCGTGGTTTGTCGCCCGTTCTGAAGATAAAAAACGCGTGCGTCTGAATATTATTTCGCATCTGCTTTCGCAGATCCCGTATAAAGAAATTCACGTCGACAAGGTGGATTTACCGAAGCGCAAAATCGGCAAAGTTAAACCCACAAAATACCCGTTCCGGTATGTGGAAGAGCGGTTTTGATATAACTGGAAGGCGGCTCGCAGAATATAGATTACCAGGGGATACAGTATTGTTTTTTGTTGGCGGCGGTTGATAATGACCGCACCAACAAAGGAGATAGTGATGAAACCAAATCGAAGCAAAGACTATGGCAGAAGGGAGAGCGTGCCGAGTGGCGCCTCCCGAAAAGCCCAGACACCAGCGGCGCAAAGAAGACAGCATCAGCAAGATAAAGAGTTCATAAGAGCCATGAATGATTTTACGGCTAAAGCGGGACTATTATCAGACGATCCTTTCTTTGGAGGGATTTAATGTGCTTTCAGTTTGACGTTTACCGTAACCCTTCAGAGAGAACACGGGACTACCAGCCTTATTTTATGATAATTCAACATGACTATTATGATGATTTATCAACAAGACTGATTATTCCATTAAGTTACCACAACTATTTACGTGGCCATGTCAACGCCGCGGCACCGTTAATAAATATTGATTTTCAGAGATATTTTCTTAATACCGCTGGCATAACACACGTGGAGAAAAAGAAACTACATAATAAAAATTTTGTATGCAACCTTCGCTGCGCGAGAAGTACTGTTATCGCAGCGATAGATGCGCTAGTGACGAATACATAACGTAGGCCCGCGCAAGCGCAGCGCCGCCGGGCAGAGCCGACGGCGCAGGTCTTACTTCATCCCTTCCGTACTTTCCTGTTTCGCCTCCAGCCGTTCCACATCACGATACCAGCGCGGGTGATGTTTCTGCGCCCAGCGGCGGCTCACCTTCCCTTCAATCATCCCTTTGATCGACCCTTTAACCCAGAACGCCATATACATATGGATCAGGATGGCATGAATCAGGATAATGGCCGACGTAGCGTGGATCAGCAGCGCGTAACGCACCACCTGGATCGGGAAGTACTGTGCAAAATACGGACGCCAGATCATCACCCCGGTCACCAGCAGCACAAAAATCATGCTCATGATGGTCCAGAACATCATCTTCTGTCCGGCATTGTATTTCCCCACCTTCGCGACTTTATGCTCGTTACCCTTCAGGACTTCGACAATCCCTTTCACCCACGGAATGTCCTGCTTGTCTGGGATGTTGTGGTGGACAAAGCGCACGAACATAAACATCAGCACCAAGAAAATCAGCACGCCGAAGAACGGGTGCAGAATGCGCCCCATCTGCGGCGTACCGAAGGTTTCGGTCAGCCACTGCAGCGTCGGGAAGAAGAACGAAATCCCCGACACCGCCACCAGGAAGAAGCAGATCACCACCGTCCAGTGACAGGCGCGATCGACAAATTTGGTGCGCACTATCATTTTCGACTTACTCATGATGCTCCTCCTCCTCGTCATCCACCTCTTTATTCGGGCCGATACCGATGTAGTGATAAATCAACCCCGCAAAGGTGGCGATAAAGCCCGCCGCAGAGAGCGGTTTAAGCGCCCCTTTCCACAGGTTGATGGAGGTATCGATCGCAGGATCTTTCGGCAGGTTGTGATACAGCTCCGGCTGGTCGTTGTGATGCAGCACATACATCACGTGCGTGCCGCCCACGCCCTGCGGGTTGTAAATGCCCGCCTTGTCGTAGCCGCGCGCTTTCAGCTTCTCCACGCGCTCTTGCGCCACGTCGAGCATCTCTTTTTTGTTGCCGAAGTGGATCGCCCCGGTCGGACAGGTCTTCACGCACGCAGGCTCCTGCCCGACGCTGACGCGGTCCACGCACAGGGTGCATTTGTATACCCGGTTATCCTCTTTATTGAGGCGTGGGATATTAAATGGACAGCCCGCGATGCAGTAGCCGCAGCCGATGCAGTTATCCTGCTGGAAGTCGACGATCCCGTTGGCGTACTGAATTATCGCACCGGCAGACGGACACGCCTTCAGGCAGCCCGGATCTTCACAGTGCATACAGCCGTCCTTGCGGATCAGCCACTCCAGCCTGCCGTTCTGGTCGGTTTCGCTAAAGCGCATCACCGTCCAGGATTTGGCGCTCAGATCCGCCGGGTTATCGTAAACCCCGACGCAGTGCCCCACCTCGTCGCGAATGTCGTTCCACTCTGAGCAGGCCACCTGGCAGGCCTTACAGCCCACGCAGGAGGAGACGTCGATAAGCTTGGCGACCTCTGCCTTATAGTCCCGCGCGCGAGGCGCGGGGGTGATCGGGTTGGTCGCGGAGCGTTTAATAATGTCTTGTGTTTCCATCGCCATTTAATCGCTCCTTACGCTTTCTCGATGTTGACCAGAAACGCTTTGTACTCCGGCGTTTGCGAGTTGGAATCGCCGACGTTTGGCGTCAGGGTGTTGGCGATATAGCCTTTCTGCGCCACCCCTTCAAAGCCCCAGTGCAGCGGAATACCGACAGTTTCCACCTGCTGGCCGTGCACGTTCAGACTTTGCAAACGACGGGTCACCACCGCCACGGCGCGAATAAAGCCGCGCTTGCTGCTCACCTTGACGCGATCGCCGTTGGCAATGCCTTTCGCCTTCGCCAGCGTTTCGCTTATCTCCACAAACTGTTCCGGCTGCGCGATGGCATTAAGCCGCGCGTGCTTGGTCCAGGTGTGGAAATGCTCGGTCAGGCGGTAGGTCGTCCCCACGTACGGGAATTTGTCCTTTTTGCCTAAGCGCAGCACGTCCTCTTCGTAGATGCGCACCACCGGGCTTGAGACCACGTTCGGGTGCAGCGGGTTGGTCCCCAGCGGCGTTTCCATCGGCTCGTAGTGTTCCGGGAACGGCCCTTCTGCCAGCTTGTTGAGGGCGAACAGGCGCCCCAGCCCTTCCGGCTGCATGATGAATGGTCCGGTGTTGCTGCCCGGCGCGGCGGTGTTGTAATCCGGAATGTCGTTCCCCGTCCACTTCGCCCCGTTCCACTGGATCAGCATCCGTTTCGGATCCCACGGCTTGCCGTTCACGTCGGCGGACGCGCGGTTGTACAGCACGCGACGGTTCAGCGGCCACGCCCATGCCCAGCCCAGCGTGTTGCCCAGGCCTGACGGGTCAGCGTTATCGCGGTTCGCCATCTGGTTACCCTGCTCCGTCCAGCTGCCGGTGTAGATCCAGCAGGACGATGCCGTGGTACCGTCGTCACGCAGCAGCGCAAAGCTGTTCAGCAGCTGGCCTTTCTTCGCCACCAGGCTGCCATTGGTGTCGTAGAGATCCGCCAGCGCCACGCCGTTGTTCTCTTTCGCGACTTCCTCAGACTCAGGACGATCCGGCTGCTTGTAGTGCCAGCTCATCTTCAGCAGCGGCTCAGCGCCTTTGCCGCCTTCGGTGCGGTACATTTCGCGCAGACGATGATAAATGCCGGCCAGGATTTCGCCGTCGTTACGCGCTTCGCCCGGTGCGTCCTGCCCTTTCCAGTGCCACTGCAGCCAGCGGCCGGAGTTGGCAATAGAGCCGTCCTCTTCCGCAAAGCAGGTGGACGGCAGGCGGAACACTTCGGTCTGAATCGACGCCGGATCGACATCGTTGGATTCCCCGTGGTTCTGCCAGAAGGTGGAGGTCTCGGTCACCAGCGGATCGATAACCACCATGTACTTCAGCTTGCTCAGGCTGCGCACGACTTTGTTTTTATCCGGGAATGACGCCACCGGGTTAAAGCCCTGGCAGATATAACCGGTGACGTCGCCCTTATCCATCATGTTGAAATACTTAATGACGTCGTAAGCCTGGTCCCACTTGGGCAGCCACTCAAAGCCCCAGTCATTCTCCTTCTGCGCCGCGTCGCCGTAGAAGGATTTCATCAGGCTGACGTAGAACTTCGGATAGTTGCTCCAGTAGTTCACCTGGTCCGGCAGCGTTGCTTTTGGCGTATTAGCTTCAAGATACGCTTGCAGACTGGCCTGCTTTTCCGAGGGCAGCGTCAGGTAGCCCGGCAGGCTGGTGGAGAGCAGGCCGAGATCGGTTAAGCCCTGAATGTTAGAATGTCCGCGAAGGGCGTTCACGCCGCCACCGGCCATCCCCATGTTGCCGAGCAGCAGCTGGATCATCGCCATGGTACGGATGTTCTGCGCGCCCACGGTGTGCTGCGTCCAGCCCAGCGCATACAGGAACGTGGTGGTTCTGTCAGCGGCGCTGGTGGACGCCAGCACCTCGCACACCTTCAGGAAGTCCGCTTTCGGCGTGCCGCAGATGTTCTCCACCACGTCCGGCGTATAGCGGGAAACGTGCTGCTTCAGCAGGTTCCACACGCAGCGCGGATGCGTCAGCGTTTCATCCCGCATCGCATAGCCGTTTTCATCGAACTGATAGTTCCAGGACGTTTTGTCGTACTGGCGTTTTTCAGCGTCATAGCCGCTGAACAGCCCGTCATTGAAGGCAAAATCATCCCGCACCAGCAGGTTCGCGTTGGTGTAATGCTTAACGTAGTCCGCGTTAATTTTGTTGTTTTCGATCAGGTACAGCAGCACGCCGGAGAGGAACGTAATGTCCGTACCGGAGCGGATCGGCGCATAGATATCCGCCACCGATGCCGTACGCGTAAAGCGCGGATCGACGACGATGAGCGTCGCATCGTTGTTGTTTTTCGCTTCCATCGCCCAGCGGAATCCCACCGGATGGGCTTCAGCGGCGTTACCGCCCATCACCACCACGACGTTTGCGTTTTTAATATCAACCCAGTGGTTGGTCATCGCACCGCGACCAAATGTTGGAGCAAGACTTGCTACCGTTGGTCCGTGTCAGACGCGCGCCTGGTTGTCTACCGCCAGCATGCCGAGAGAGCGCACAAATTTTTGCGTCAGCATGCCGGTTTCATTGCTTGCCGCAGATGCACACAGCATCCCGGTAGAGAGCCAGCGGTTGACCGTCACGCCCTGCTCGTTCTTTTCAATAAAGTTGGCGTCACGGTCAGCTTTCATCAGTTTTGCAATACGGGAGAACGCCTCATCCCAGGAGATACGCTGCCATTTGTCGGAGCCCGGCGCGCGGTATTCCGGGTAGCGGAGGCGGTTTTCGCTGTGGACATAGTCCAGCAGTCCCGCCCCTTTCGGGCACAGCGCCCCACGGCTCACCGGATGATCCGGATCCCCTTCAATATGGTAAATCGCTTCTCTGGCGTTTTTCGCGCCATCGCCCAGGCTATACATCAATAGCCCACAACCCACGGAGCAGTATGTGCAGGTGTTACGGATCTCTTTCGCACGCAGCAGCTTATAGTTGCGTGCCTGAGCCAGCGCCATTTTGGGAGCAAATCCCAGCATTGCAGCTGTGGTTCCGGCCATACCGCCCGCGCAGATTTTGAAAAATTGTCTGCGGCTGACGTCCATTGTTGTCCTCGTTATCTGATAAGACTTCGCGCCGCAAACTAACATTAAAGCCCCTGTTTTTTTTGCGTCAAATCAAGGTCACCTGACGTCGCCCCCTTAATAGTCACCGCTGCCGCGTTTGAATACCCCTTAAGGGTTAAACACGTAAGAGAATAATTCGCGACAGGGTCAGAATTAATGCTATACATTTTCCCTTTGATTTTATTAGCGATGAAAACGTAATGGACAGAAAGAGAGCAACGCTCACGGGGCTGGCGGCGATACTGCTATGGAGCACAATGGTGGGCCTGATTCGCAGCGTAAGCGAGGGGCTGGGGCCGGTCGGCGGCGCGGCGATGATTTACACCCTCAGCGGGTTATTGTGCCTGGTAACGGTAGGATTTCCTGATATTAAACGTTTTTCACCCGGGTATCTTATTGCAGGCAGCGTACTGTTTGTCAGTTATGAAATTTGTCTGGCGCTGTCGTTAGGCTATGCCGCCACGCGAGCGCAGGCCATAGAAGTCGGTATGGTTAATTATCTCTGGCCGAGCCTGACGATCGTCTTTGCTATTTTATTCAACGGACAGAAATCAACGCTGTGGGTCGTCCCCGGTTTAGCTATCGCTCTGCTCGGCGTGTGTTGGGTATTAGGAGGTGAGCAAGGATTACACATTGATGAAATAATCCGCAATGTCGTCTCTAATCCCCTTAGCTATACGCTTGCTTTTGCCGGAGCATTTATCTGGGCCGCCTACTGCACCGTAACCGCCAAATTTGCCAAAGGGCAAAACGGTATTACCCTCTTTGTTTTGCTCACTGCGCTGAGCCTGTGGGTGAAATATACCATTAGCGATCAGCCAGAAATGGTGTTCAGCTTTCCGGTTATCGTGAAGCTCGTTATGTGCGGCATTGCGCTTGGGTTTGGCTATGCGGCATGGAATATTGGCATTCTGCACGGTAACGTCACGGTGCTGGCTGCCGTATCCTATTTTACTCCCGTGCTCTCCGCCGCGCTTGCAGCCGTGCTGCTAAGCTCACCCCTCTCTTTTTCGTTCTGGCAGGGCGCGCTGATGGTCTGCGCCGGGTCATTGCTCTGCTGGTACGCTACACGAAAATAGGGTTCAGATTTATGTCGGGTTCGATTAAATCCGGCATAAAAATTAACATAAATTTAATATGTGATCACATCGTAATATATTAATCAGAACATTAGTGCATTTGTTGATGTTCTGTTTATATTAGCTTCTTTCGCCAATTCCCCCGACATCAAATTGACATAACCTGACACCGCTGCGTAACTACTTCCCTGCGAATATTACCGCTATTAATAACACGAAATGCAATAATATTCGCCATCATGGTTGCCAAAAAAATAAACTCATTCTGATTAAATAATCGCCATAACATTTTATTCAGCCGTCATTAACCCGATCTCGATCACACTAAATGAAATTATTACTCATATTTTGAAACTTATTATTGAAAGACAACTACAAGATTTTTAAAAATAGCACGCCGTTGACGAACAGCCTCGTTTAGAAATCGTTCGCGATGGTTCAGGAAATACTGAAAAAAATTATAAGGAATATTTAAGATGAAACTTAAATTAGTTGCAGTGGCAGTCACTTCCATGTTGGCAGCAGGCGTTGTAAACGCAGCTGAGATTTATAACAAAGACGGTAACAAGCTGGATCTGTACGGTAAAGTGACAGGTCTGCACTATTTCTCTGATGACGCAGGCGCAGACGGTGATAAAACCTACATGCGTATCGGCTTCAAGGGTGAAACCCAGGTTAACGACCAGCTGTCCGGTTACGGCCAGTGGGAATACCAGATTCAGGGTAACAAGGACGAAGGCGACAACCAGTCCTGGACCCGTGTGGCCTTCGCAGGTCTGAAGTTCGCTGAAGCCGGTTCATTCGATTACGGTCGTAACTACGGCGTGATTTACGACGTGACCTCCTGGACCGACGTTCTGCCAGAATTCGGCGGTGACACCTACGGTGCCGACAACTTCCTGCAGTCTCGTGCAAACGGCGTGGCAACTTACCGTAACCAGGACTTCTTCGGTCTGGTTGACGGCCTGAACTTTGCCCTGCAGTACCAGGGTAAAAATGGCAGCGTAAGCGGTGAAAACACTAACGGCCGCAGCCTGCTGAACCAGAACGGCGACGGCTACGGCGCGTCTCTGACTTACGATCTGGGTGAAGGCTTCAGCGTCGGTGGTGCAATGTCCTCTTCCCGTCGTACCGCTGACCAGAATGCAGCTGGCGTATACGGTGAAGGCGACCGCGCTGAAGTGTACAGCGGCGGCGTGAAGTACGACGCGAACAACGTTTACCTCGCGGCGCAGTACTCTCAGACCTATAACGCAACCCGTTTCGGCACCTCTAACGGTAACCGCAGCGACATCTACGGCTTTGCAAACAAGGCGCAAAACTTCGAAGTTGTGGCTCAGTATCAGTTCGACTTTGGCCTGCGTCCATCCATCGCCTACCTGCAGTCTAAAGGTAAAGACATCGAGAACTTCGGCGACCAGGATCTGGTTAAATACATTGATGTCGGCACCACCTACTATTTTAACAAAAACATGTCCACCTACGTGGATTACAAAATCAACCTGCTGGACGACAATCAGTTCACTCGCCAGGCAGGTATCGGTACCGACAACATCGTTGCGCTGGGTCTGACCTACCAGTTCTAAAATCTTGTCTGTCCAAAAGCCAGCGTAACACGCTGGCTTTTTTTATCTTCCGCTTTTACCCGACAGACAACTCCCCGCCTGCCGCCCGACGCAGCCAGGTTTGCAGCAGCTTGCCGTCTTCGGTCATCTCTGAATCTGAGCGCACGCAGAGGTAATAATCGCGCCCGTCATCAATCGGTAAGTCAAATATCTTGACCAGCTCGCCGCTCTCAAGATATGGCGCAATCAGCGGCTCCCGCATGAGCGCACATCCCAGCCCTGCCTGAACGCCCGCCAGCGTCAACAGCCCGTCTTCAAACAGCGGGCCGCTGCGCCGGAGTGGACGTTTTACCCCCTGCAACAAAAACCACTGCGTCCAGCTCGTACGCTCTTCATCGTGCAGCAGCGGCATTTGCAGCAGCTGTTCAGGCGTGTCGATATGGCCATGTACGCGCAAAAACGCGCGGCTGCACACCGGCACCATCTGGCCGGAAATCAGCTTTTCACTCTGATACCCCGCCCACTGCCCGTTACCAAAACGAATCGACATATCCGACGCGTCGCTCAGATAGTTACGGTGATTGGCATACACCACGTTGATCTCGGTTTGGGGATTGGCGCGCATGAACGCAGGCAAGCGCGGGATAAACCACCCCATACCAAAAAGCGGAATCAGGCTGATGGTGACCTGACGCGTTTGCGCCTGCTCCGCCAGGTGCTCCGTCGCCTGGCGCAACACGTTAAAGGCCGCACGGATCGAGCGGTAATATTCCCGCCCGTGCTGGCTCAGCACCAGCCTGCGTCCCTGACGTTCCGTGAGCGGCATTTGCAGGTATCCTTCGAGCACCTTGAGCTGATGGCTGACGGCCGACGGAGAGATATCCAGCTCCTGCGCGGCCAGCGTGACGCTCCCCAGCCTGGCGATGGCCTCGAATGCACGTACGGCCCGAAGCGGCGGATCGTTTGCCAGGCGGCTCTCTGCAAACGCCGTCAGGCTCACCAATTGTTCTGTTTTATTCATATGTTGATTTCTTTAGGCTTTTTACCCAAAAGCAGGCATTAACTATTTTTATTTAAATCATAAACATAAAACAATATTTATTTATCATAAGAAATAATAGATGCGTATTTTACAATTTAATTCATTTATTGGATGGTAGCCGCAGAACGAGCACTTTGCGGGAACAGACGTTGGATACACTCATACAACAACTGATCAACGGTGTGATGCTGGGAAGCATCTACGCGCTGATCGCGCTGGGCTATACCATGGTGTATGGCATTTTGCGCATTATTAACTTTGCCCACGGCGATATTCTGATGGTCGGCGCGCTCACCACGCTCTCCGCCATTAACGCCCTGAATACCACCTTCCCGCATATGCCGCTGCTGTTGCAGCTCGGCGTTGCCCTGATGATTGCCATGGCCGTGTGCGCCCTACTGGCCATGGCCGTGGAGCGCTTTGCCTACCGTCGACTGCGCAACGCTCCGCGCCTGGCGCCGCTGATCTCGGGTATCGGCGTCTCCGTCCTGCTGCAAACCGTGGCGATGATTATCTGGACGCGCAACCCGCTGATGTTTCCGCAGATCTTGCCCATGGATCCGATTACCGTGACGTCAGGAAGTGAAATGCACCCTCCCGCCATCGTGACCGTTACCGGTATTGTCACCGTGGCGCTGGCGCTGGCGGTGATGACCGGGCTTTGGCTGCTGGTGGAATACACCCGCCTGGGGCGCGGCATGCGCGCCGTGGCGGAAAACCCGCGCGTGGCCACGCTGATGGGGGTTAACCCAAACGCCATTATCACCCTGACGTTTGCCATTGGCGGGGCGTTTGCCGCGCTGGCAGGCGTAATGATGGCCAGCAACTACGGTAACGCCAGCTTCTCGATGGGCTTTTTACCCGGGATCAAGGCCTTTACCGCCGCCGTGCTGGGGGGCATTGGCAACATTCGGGGTGCCATGATTGGCGGCATCCTGCTCGGCATTATCGAAGCGCTGGGCGCAGGCTACCTGGGTGAACTGACCCACGGTGTATTTGGCAGCAACTATCAGGATGTCTTTGCCTTTATGGTGCTGATCCTGGTGCTGGTCTTCCGTCCGGCTGGCCTGCTGGGCGAGCGCGTAGCGCACAGGGCGTAAGGAATACCATGACAACACTTCAAATTCAGGCCCCGGCGACGACGCGCAAATTCTGGTCAGGCATGAGCCTGTTCTGCCTCGCGCTGCTGATTGCACCCGTGGTGGCCACGCAGCTCGGCGGCAACTACTGGGTGCGCGTTATCGACTTCGCCCTGCTCTACATCATGCTGGCGCTCGGGCTCAATATTGTGGTCGGCTATACCGGCCTGCTGGACATGGGCTTTATCGCCTTTTACGCCGTCGGCGCCTACCTCGCGGCACTGATGGCCTCCCCACACCTGCTGGAGGTGTTTCCGATCCTCAGCGTCTGGTTCCCGGACGGGCTGCACACCTCGTATCTGCTTATTATTCCGCTGGCGGCCCTCGTGGCGGCAGTCTGCGGGATTTTACTCGGTGCGCCCACGCTGAAGCTGCGCGGGGACTACCTGGCGATAGTGACCCTCGGCTTTGGCGAAATTATCCGCATCCTGATGCGCAACCTCGACCGTCCGGTAAACATCACCAACGGCGCAAAGGGCATTACCGGGGTGGATACGCTGAACCTGTTCGGCCTGAAGTTTAGCGGCGTCTACCTCTGGTTTGGTTTCAAAGTGCCCGCCCTGTGGCTGTGGTACTACCTGCTGATGCTGGTGATTGTAGCGATTATTTTTGTCTGCCTGCGCCTGCAGCATTCCCGTATTGGCCGCGCCTGGCACGCCATCCGCGAGGATGAAGACGTGGCCCGCGCGATGGGCATCAACGTGCGTAACTATAAGCTGCTCGCCTTTGCGATGGGCGCCTCCTTTGGCGGCATAGCAGGTGCGCTGTTCGGCGCGTTTCAGGGCTTTGTCTCCCCGGAATCCTTCACCTTACAGGAATCGATTGCCGTACTGGCGATGGTGGTGCTGGGCGGTATGGGGCACATACCGGGCGTGATCCTGGGCGCGGTACTGCTTACCGCCCTGCCGGAACTGCTGCGCAGCCAGGCAGCGCCGGTTCAGCAGGCGCTGTTCGGTACGGTACTGATTGACCCGGAAGTGCTGCGCCAGCTGTTTTACGGTCTGGCACTGGTGCTGGTCATGCTGGTGCGCCCGTCAGGCCTCTGGCCGGTACGCCACAAGGAGGTGAAGGCATGAGCCTGTTAACCGTACGCAACATGTCAAAACGCTTCGGCGGGCTGACTGCCGTAGATGACGTTTCGATTACCGTCAACAGAGGGGAAATCTACGGGCTGATTGGCCCCAACGGCGCGGGAAAAACCACCTGCTTTAACCTGATCACCGGGCTTTATCCGGCGGACAGCGGTGAGTTTTCGATTGCCGATAAGCCCTACTTCCCAAAGCACATAGAGAAAGTCACTGCCGCCGGGATTGCCCGCACCTTCCAGAACGTGCGCCTCTTCAACGAGATGTCGGTGCTGGAAAACGTGATGGTGGGCCGCCACGTGCGCACCCGTAACGGCCTGTGGGCCGCGCTGAGCCGCCATAAACGCGCCCGCGAGGAAGAGAAGCAGACCCGCGAGCTGGCCTGGCACTGGCTGGACTATACCGGCATTGCGCAGTTCGCCCACTATCGCGCCTGCGATCTGGCCTATGGTCATCAGCGTCGCCTTGAAATCGCCCGCGCGCTGGCGACGGATCCGCTGCTGCTGGCGCTGGACGAGCCCGCCGCCGGAATGAACGCGGCGGAAAAAGTGGCGCTCGGCGAGCTGCTCATCCGCATCCGCGATGACGGCAAAACCCTGCTAATGATTGAACATGACGTCAAGCTGGTGATGGGCATCTGCGATCGCCTGACGGTGCTTGATTACGGTAAAACGCTCGCCAGCGGTACGCCGGAAAGCGTGCGGCGCGATCCGGCAGTGATCGCCGCCTGGCTTGGAGGTAACGCCCATGACTGAATTACTGAAGGTAGAACGTCTGGACGTGCATTACGGCGGCATTCAGGCCGTACGCGATGTCTCCTTTACCCTGCACGAGGGCGAACAGGCTACGCTGATCGGCGCTAACGGCGCGGGGAAAAGCTCCACCGTGCGCGCCATTACCGGGCTGGAAAGCTTTAGCGGCAGTATTGAATTCAACGGTAAGCCGGTCCGCAAACAGAGCCCGGAGACCCTGCTTCACGACGGGCTGGTGATGGTCCCGGAGGGCCGCGGGATCTTCTCCCGCATGACGGTACTGGAAAACCTGCAGATGGGCGCCTGGCTAAGACGTGACACTGTCACCATTAAGCGCGAGATGAACGAGATTTTCGAACGCTTCCCGCGTCTGGGCGAGCGCCAGCATCAGCTTGCCGGGCTGCTGTCCGGCGGCGAGCAACAGCTGCTGGCCCTTAACCGCGCCCTCCTCAGCCGCCCGCGCCTGCTGATCCTCGACGAGCCGTCGATGGGCCTTGCCCCGAAGATGGTCGAGAACATATTTGCCGTTATTGCCGGGCTGCGCGAGCGCGGTGTCGCCCTGCTGCTGATCGAACAAAACGCCCGGCTCGCGCTGGAAGTGACCGACAGCGCATGGGTGATGGACAGCGGCAGCATTGTTCATCATGGCGAATCGACAGCACTGCTTCACGACGACCAGATTGCACACATTTATTTGGGCGAAATGCCCGTTTAACCACATCAGCCAACATCAGGGAAATACAATGAAAACAGTAAAAATCAGCGCGCTCAGCGCCGCTATTCTGCTCGGCGGTTTTGCCTCAACGTCCTCGTGGGCCGCCGACGGTGAAACCGTGGTTATCGGTCTGGCAGGCCCGCTCACCGGCCCGTCCGCCCGTATCGGGAAAGATCTGGAGAACGGCGCGCAGCTGGCCATTGACGACATTAACAAGCAGCATCCTACCATCGGCGGCAAAGCGGTCACCTTCAAACTGCAGTCCGAAGACGATCAGTCTGACCCGCGCACTGCCGTAGCCGTCGCGCAGCGTCTGGTGGACAGCGATGTGGCGGGCGTGGTCGGCCACTGGAACACCGGCACCAGCATTCCAGCGGCCCGCGTTTATCACGATGCGGGCATCGCCCAGGTGGCACCGGTCGCGACCGGTCACGCCTATACGCAACAAGGTTTTGATACCAGCTTCCGCGTGATGGGACACGACGATGACGGCGGCCAGCTCGCCGGTCAGTACGCGGTTAACACCCTCAAAGCCAAACGCATTGCGGTAATCGACGACCGTACCGCCTTCGGTCAGGGTCTTGCAGACCAGTTTATTAAATCGCTGGAAGCCCAGGGCGTGAAAATTGTCGACCGTCAGTACGTGGATGACAAAACGGTCGATTTCAGCGCCGTACTGACCGCCATCCGCAGTAAAAACGCCGATCTGATCTTCTTCGGCGGCGTCGACAGCCAGGCCGCACCGCTGGCTCGCCGCATTAAACAGCTGGGCATGAATGCGACGCTGATGGGCGCAGGCGGATTCGTCAGCCAGACGTTCCTGAAGCTGGCGCAGAAAGAAGGCGAAGGCGTTGTGGCGCTGGAGCCGGGCCTGCCCGTTGACCAGATGCCGGGTGGAAAGGCATTCGAACAGGCCTACCAGGCCCGCTACCACACCCATATCGAACTGCACGCCCCGTTCGCCTATGACGCCACCCGCGTGCTGGTTGCGGCGATGGAAAAAGCAGACTCCGTTGAGCCATCAGACTATCTGCCCGCCCTGCGCGCCATCAGCTATTCCGGCGTTACCGGACAGATCGCGTTTGATAAAGAGGGCAACCTGAAATCGCCGTCGTTCACGGTCTATAAGGTTGTCGACGGCAAATGGCAGCCGCAGACCGTGCTGGGCGGCGCAAAAGCGAAGTAACGCAGCGAGGCAATGTGATGAGTGATAATAATGAGCTGGGCATTCTCGCCCGCCGCAAAATTGAAGCTGAAATTATTAAGCCAATTTATGAAATCCTGGTGCGCGAGATAGGGAAAGCCCGCGCCCAGGCGGTGATTGGCGAGGCCATTGAGCAGGCCGCGATTGATGCTGGTAAAGGGTTTGCCAGCAAAGAACCCAACGGCGCGAACATCAAGAGCTTTATCGCCCTGCAGTATCTGTGGGAGAAAGATAACGCCCTGGACGTGAAGGTGATCGACGCTGACGACCAGCAGTACAACTACAACGTAACCCGCTGTCGCTACGCGGAGATGTACCACGAGATGGGGCTGGGCGAGATTGGTCATCTGCTCTCCTGCGCGCGCGATGAGAAATTCATCGTTGGCTATGCGCCGGACGTAGAGCTAACCCGCACCACGACCATTATGCAGGGCGGTGCGTGCTGTGATTTCCGCTACCGCAGCGGTAAGGACAAGCCATGATCCGCGTCAATGCCGAACGGCTGTGGTCAACGCTTGAGATGATGGCGCAGATCGGCGGCACGCCCGCCGGTGGCGTCACCCGTCTGGCACTGAGCGAGGAGGATCGTGTTGCGCGTAACCTGCTGCGCGACTGGGCGCTGGACGCCGGTTTTACCTGTGACGTCGACAGCATGGGCAATATGTTTATCCGCCGCGCGGGGAAAAACCCGCACCTTGCGCCGGTCATGACCGGTTCGCACGTGGATACCCAGCCGCTGGGAGGGAACTACGATGGGGTTTACGGCGTGCTGGCCGGGCTGGAGCTGCTGCGCACCCTCAATGACCATCAGCTTGAGACGGAGCGTGACATCGTGCTGGTCAACTGGACCAACGAAGAAGGCGCGCGCTTTGCGCCAGCCATGCTCGCTTCAGGGGTCTGGACGGGGCAATTTAGCGAAGCGTACGCCCATGCCCGCGCGGATAGCGACGGTATCAGCGTGGGTGAAGCGCTGGAAAGCATCGGCTACCGGGGTGAAGCCCCTGCCCGCGCGTTTCCGGTTCACGCCTGCTACGAGCTGCACATCGAACAGGGCCCGATTCTGGAAGATGAAGCCCTGGATATCGGGTTAGTCCGCGCGGCAATGGGCCAGCGCTGGTTTACCCTGACGCTGGACGGGTTTGCCGCCCACGCGGGCACCACGCCGATGCACAGCCGACGCGACGCGCTGACCGCGTTCTCGGAGCTGGCGCTGAAGGTGGAGGAGATTGGCTATCGGCACGCGCCGGACGGACGTGCGACCATCGGTATGGCGCAGGTTACGCCAAACTCGCGCAACGTCGTCCCGTCTCGGGTGGTCTGCAGCGTGGAGTTTCGCCATCCGGTGCTGACGGCACTGGAAGCCATGGAGGCGGCGCTGCATAAGGTGGCTGAAAGCCTGAGCCTGCGCGGCGTGGCGGCTATCGTTGAGCGCATTTTTGACTACGCCCCCATCGCTTTTGATGCCGAATGTCTGGCCCGCACGGAGAAGGCCGTGGCGGAACTGGGCTACTCGGCGAAACCGATGGTCTCGGGGGCGGGACATGACGCCTGCTATGTCAGCAAGATTGCCCCTGCCAGCATGATTTTTATCCCCTGCGTGAAGGGCATCAGCCATAACGAAGCGGAAAGGATCCTGCCGGAGTGGTCGGAGAAAGGAGCGAACGTGCTGTTGCACAGCGTCCTGTCCGCGGCCCAGGAAAAATAAACCGGGTGGCGCGGCTCGGACAACCGCGCCCGTAGGCCCGGTAAGCGCAGCGCCACCGGGCGTGTTTTACGGCTTCGGCACCTTCGCCAGGCTAAACCAGATCCCCACTGCCAGCAACAGCAGCATTCCGCCCGCACTCCCCAGCGCCACGCTGTGGGAGGTAATAAACGCACTTTTCGCCGCCTCAATCACCGGCTCCGCGAGGGACGGCGTCAGCTCCTGCGCCACCTTCATCGCTTCACCAATGGATGACGAGGCTTTATCGACGAGCGAGGCATTCAGCCCCTGCGGCAGGTCAATGGACGCCGAGAAGCTGCGGGTCAACAGCAGACCAAAAATAGCGATCCCCAGTCCGGCGCCCAGTTCATAGGACATGGTTTCAATCGCCCCTGCCGCAGCGGCTTTCTCCTTCGGCGCGGCAGCCATAATGGCGGAGGTCGAGGCCAGCAGCGCGCTTGCGGCGCTAAAGCCAAGCAGAACCATCAGCCCCCACGCCTGCCACTGCTGCGTGCTGAAATCAAGCATCGACAGGCCGATGAAGCTGACAGCGCTAAGCCCCATCCCCCCGGCAGCGACAATGCGCAGCCCCAGGCGGCCCACCAGCACACCGGCAATCGGCCCGCTGAATCCGCTTGCCACCATCACCGGGAGCATAAACATGCCCGCCTCGAACGGCGTAAAGCCGTGGACAAACTGTAGCTCCTGCGCCATCAGCAGCTCAAACCCGACCAGGGCAATCATGGCGGTCATCGCCATGACCACGCCGCTCAGAATGATGCGATGGCAGAACAGGCGCATATCGATCATCGGAATGCGGGCGCGAAGCTGAATACGCACGAAAATAAACAGCAGCACCGAGCCGGTCACCAGCGCGGAGGCAACCAGCCACGGCGACAGGACGCCTTTTAGCGCGGTTTTGGCACTGTAGACCAGCAGCAAAATCGCCACAATCAGCATGATGGCATGACTGATATTCAGCGGCTGCTCCGGTCGGCCCTGCTGACGGGGCACAAAACGCGCGGCCAGCGACACCACTACCAGCACAATCGGCACGTTGATTAAAAACACCGATCCCCAGTAAAAATGCTCGAGCAACATACCGCCAATCAGCGGACCAAACGCCGCCCCGCCGGAACCCACTGCCGCCCAGACGCCGAGCGCGATGTTGCGATCTTTCGCGTCGGTAAACAGCGTGCGGATCCCCGCAAGCGTAGCCGGAATGATCATTGCCGCACCGATCGCCAGCGAGGCGCGCGCCGCTATCAGCCACCCTGCCGACGGTGCAAACGCGGCCGCCAGGGACGACAGGCCAAACAGCGTGCTGCCGATCATTAGCAAGCGTTTAAAGCCAATGCGGTCACCCAGGGCACCCATCGGCAGCACCATCCCCGCCATCACCAGCGAGTAAATATCAATGATCCACAACAATTCGTTTCCGCTGGCACCCAGCGTCATGCTCAATGTCGGCGCCGCCACGTGCAGCACCGTCGCGTCAATCGCCACCGGGATGTACACCAGCACGATAATTACTAACGCTAACCACTGACGAAACATAAATTTCCTTTTCATTTTAAACATGGACACATGTCCAGAATCCGATCCTACGTAAAGTTGAACGACTGTCCAGCTTTTTGTTACACTCGTTTCGGTCTTATTGAGAGTAGAGAGAAAATGCGCTATTTGAGCAAGGAAGAGCGGCGGGAAGCGATCTTACAGGCCGCGATGCGCGTGGCGCTGGCCGAGGGGCTGGCAGCCATGACGGTACGGCGCATTGCCGCAGAAGCGGGCGTCGCGACCGGGCAGGTCCACCACCACTTTGCCTCCGGCGGCGAGTTAAAATCGCTGGCGTTTGTGCGCGTGATCCGCGAGCTGCTGGATGCCGACGTGGTGGGTGAAAACGCCGGCTGGCGGGAACGGTTGCACAGCATGCTCGGCAGTGACGACGGTGGGCTTGAACCTTACATTCGCCTTTGGCGGGAAGCCCAAATTCTTGCCAGCCGTGATCCCGAGATCAAAGCGGCTTATGTCCTGACCATGGAGATGTGGCATCAGGAAACCGTGGCGATTATCCGCGCCGGGGCTGATGCCAACGCGTTCACGCTTACCGATCGGGCGGAAAATATCGCCTGGCGTTTAATAGGGCTGGTTTGTGGCCTGGATGGGATCACCGTATTAAATATGCCTGAAATGGACGATGCGGCATTTAATAAACATCTCGACAAACTTATCACACTGGAATTGTTTTAATACTCCTTCCGGAGTATAAATTACGCAAAACGTTACAATTAGTAACACATTAAGCGAGCCCTTATTTTCATTCTAATCTCGGGGGGTCGCTTTTTTATCTATCCTTTCAGATGTATCCCAAAGCATCCCAAAAAACTAATTACACTTCTTTAATTATCTTTTTGTTTTTACTTCATTTTTCTCTCAAACATGGTAAGCAAGAGGGCGATATGCCGCAACAAAGTGATAAAAGTAATCCCCATCTGTTGAGTAACTGGAAACCTGAAAACGCGCAATTTTGGGAGAATAAAGGAAAACATATCGCACGAAGAAACCTATGGATTTCTGTAGCTTGCCTGCTATTAGCGTTTTGCGTGTGGATGTTATTTAGCGCCGTTGCGGTCAATCTGAATAAAGTCGGATTTAATTTCACCACCGATCAGCTTTTTATGCTAACGGCATTACCTTCACTCTCTGGCGCGATATTGCGCGTCCCCTACTCGTTTATGGTGCCAATATTTGGCGGACGCTACTGGACGGTATTGAGCACCGTTATCCTGATTATCCCCTGCGTCTGGCTGGGGATAGCCATTCAGGACACCGCGACACCTTACTGGGTCTTTATCGTGATTGCCCTGCTCTGCGGTTTTGCCGGGGCCAACTTTGCCTCCAGCATGGGTAACATCAGCTTCTTCTTCCCGAAGGCCAGACAGGGCAGCGCGCTGGGCATCAACGGCGGGTTGGGAAATCTGGGCGTCAGCGTGATGCAGCTGTTTGCTCCGCTGGTAATTTTCCTGCCAATGTTTACCTTCCTCGGCGTGCACGGCGTACCGCAGGAAGACGGCTCAACGATGTGGCTGGCCAATGCGGCCTGGGTCTGGGCGCCGCTGCTGCTGCTGGCAACCCTTGCGGCGTTTTTTGGCATGAACGATATCGCCAGCTCTAAAGCCTCTATCGCCAGCCAGCTGCCGGTACTGAAGCGCTTTCACCTCTGGCTGCTGAGCCTGCTTTATCTTGCTACCTTCGGCTCGTTTATCGGCTTCTCGGCGGGCTTTGCCATGCTGTCGAAAACTCAGTTCCCGGACGTGAACATCCTGCACCTCGCTTTCTTTGGCCCCCTGATCGGCGCGCTGGCGCGTTCGGCGGGCGGGATGGTCTCTGACAGGCTGGGCGGCGTGCGCGTCACGCTGATTAACTTCGTCTTTATGGCTATCTTCAGCGCCCTGATCTTCCTGACGCTCCCCGGCTCTGGCTCCGGCAGCTTTATCGCCTTCTACCTGGTCTTTATGGGCCTGTTCCTCACCGCCGGGCTGGGCAGCGGTTCGACCTTCCAGATGATCGCGATTATCTTTCGCCAAATCACCCTCGACCGCGTCAAAAAGCAGGGCGGCACGGACGAACAGGCGCAGCATGAAGCGGTGACGGAGACCGCCGCCGCGCTGGGCTTTATCTCCGCCATCGGTGCCGTTGGCGGGTTCTTTATCCCTAAGGCGTTCGGCACATCGCTGGCAATGACCGGTTCGCCGGTTGGGGCCATGAAGGTCTTCCTCGTGTTTTACATCGTCTGCGTGTTCGTCACCTGGCTGGTGTATGGCCGTAAATCCTCAAAAAAATAAAAACTACATCTTCGCCGGAGCGTGATGCATCGCACTCCGGCCATGCTATCGAAGCAGGAGAAATGTCATGAGCAAACTGCTGGACCGCTTCCGTTACTTCAAAACAAAAGGCGACAGTTTCGCCGATGGGCACGGGCAGGTGTATCACACCAACCGCGATTGGGAGGACAGCTACCGCCAGCGCTGGCAGTTCGACAAGATTGTGCGATCCACCCACGGGGTAAACTGTACCGGCTCCTGTAGCTGGAAGATTTATGTCAAAAACGGCCTGGTGACCTGGGAAACCCAGCAGACCGACTACCCCCGCACCCGCCCTGACCTGCCCAATCACGAGCCGCGCGGCTGCCCGCGAGGCGCAAGCTACTCCTGGTACCTCTACAGCGCCAACCGCCTTAAGTACCCGCTGGTGCGCCGCAGGCTGATTGAACTCTGGCGCGAAGCGCTGGCGCAGCATACCGATCCGGTGCAGGCCTGGGATGCCATCCAGAACGATCCGCAAAAGGCGCAAAGCTACAGGAAGGCGCGGGGTAAAGGCGGGTTTATCCGCTCAAACTGGAAAGAGCTGAACCAGCTGATCGCCGCCGCTAACGTCTGGACCATCAAAAACTACGGCCCGGACCGCGTGGCCGGTTTTTCGCCTATTCCGGCGATGTCGATGGTCTCCTACGCCGCCGGAACGCGCTATCTCTCCCTGCTGGGCGGCACCTGCCTGAGCTTCTACGACTGGTACTGCGACCTGCCGCCGGCGTCGCCGATGACCTGGGGCGAGCAGACCGACGTGCCGGAGTCCGCCGACTGGTACAACTCCAGCTATATCATTGCCTGGGGCTCGAACGTGCCGCAGACGCGTACTCCGGACGCCCACTTCTTTACCGAGGTGCGCTACAAAGGCACCAAGACCGTTGCGATTACGCCGGACTTTTCGGAGGTCGCCAAGCTCAGCGACCAGTGGCTGGCCCCCAAACAGGGCACCGACAGCGCCCTCGCCATGGCGATGGGCCACGTCATCCTCAAAGAGTTCCACCTCGATAACCCGAGCGATTACTTCCTTAACTACTGCCGCCGCTACACCGACATGCCGATGCTCGTACTGCTGGACGAGCAGGTTGACGGTCGCGTGGTGCCTGGGCGTATGCTGCGCGCCTCGGACCTTGTCGACGGGCTGGGGGAAGCCAATAACCCAGAGTGGAAGACCGTCGCCTTCGATATTGCCGGTAACCTGGTGGTGCCAAACGGCTCGATCGGCTTCCGCTGGGGGGGAAAAGGCAAATGGAACCTGGAGCCTCAGGCTGCGGGCCATGAAACAGAACTCACACTCTCTCTGCTGATTACCCACGACAGCGTGGCGGACGTCGCCTTCCCCTACTTTGGCGGCAACGAAAACCCGCATTTTCGCAGCGTGAAGCAGGAGCCGGTGCTGACGCGCCGCGTGCCGAGCAAAACCCTGACGCTCGCCGACGGCAGCGAGAAGCGAGTGGTCAGCGTTTACGATCTAGTGCTGGCTAACTACGGTCTCGATCGCGGCCTGGAAGACAGTAACGCTGCAGACAGCTATGACCAGATCAAAGCCTACACGCCCGCCTGGGGCGAGCAGATCACCGGCGTGCCCGCGTACCTGATCGTAAAAACTGCCCGCGAGTTCGCCGACACGGCGCACAAAACGCACGGTCGCTCGATGATCATTCTGGGTGCCGGGGTGAACCACTGGTACCACATGGACATGAACTACCGCGGGATGATCAATATGCTGGTCTTCTGCGGCTGCGTCGGGCAGAGCGGCGGCGGCTGGTCCCACTATGTCGGCCAGGAGAAGCTGCGCCCGCAAACCGGCTGGCTGCCGCTGGCCTTCGCGCTGGACTGGAACCGCCCGCCGCGCCAGATGAACAGCACCTCGTTCTTCTACAACCACGCCAGCCAGTGGCGCTACGAGAAGCTCACCGCGCAGGAGCTGCTCTCCCCGCTGGCGGACGCGTCGAAGTTCACCGGACATCTGATCGACTTTAACGTTCGCGCCGAGCGCATGGGCTGGCTGCCGTCGGCCCCGCAGCTCAACCTCAACCCGCTGCACGTCAAGGCTCGTGCGGACGCGGCGGGCATGACGCCGCAGGAGTACACCGTTCAGGCGTTGAAATCGGGCGATATCCGCTTCGCCTGCGAACAGCCGGACAACGGCAAGAACCACCCGCGCAACCTGTTCGTCTGGCGCTCTAACCTGCTCGGCTCGTCCGGGAAAGGCCACGAGTACATGCTGAAATACCTGCTCGGCACCGAGAGCGGCATTCAGGGGGAAGATTTAGGCTCAACGGACGACGTGAAGCCTGAAGAGGTGGAGTGGCAAACCGCCGCCATCGAGGGCAAACTCGACCTGCTGGTGACGCTTGATTTCCGCATGTCCAGCACCTGCCTGTTCTCCGATATCGTCCTGCCGACCGCCACCTGGTATGAAAAGGACGACATGAATACCTCGGACATGCACCCGTTTATTCATCCGCTTTCCGCCGCCGTTGACCCGGCGTGGGAATCGCGCAGCGACTGGGAGATCTACAAAGGCATCGCCAAAGTCTTCTCCGAGGTGTGCGTTGGCCATCTGGGCACAGAAACCGACGTGGTGCTCCAGCCGCTGCAGCATGACTCCCCGGCGGAGCTGTCGCAGCCGTTTGATATTCAGGACTGGCGCAAAGGGGAATGTGACCTGATCCCCGGCAAAACGGCGCCGAACATTGCCGTGGTCGAGCGTAACTACCCGGAAACTTACGAACGCTTCACCGCCCTCGGCCCGCTGATGGACAAGCTCGGCAACGGCGGGAAAGGCATTTCGTGGAACACGCAGAACGAGGTCGATTTCCTCGGCAAGCTGAACTACGTCAAGCTCGACGGCCCGGCGAAAGGCCGCCCGCGCATTGAAACCGCCATTGACGCCTCGGAGGTGATTCTCGCCCTCGCCCCGGAAACTAATGGACAGGTGGCGGTGAAGGCCTGGGAAGCGCTCGGGGAACTGACCGGGCGCGACCACACCCATCTGGCGCTGAACAAGGAAGATGAGAAAATCCGCTTCCGCGACATTCAGGCGCAGCCGCGCAAAATCATCTCCAGCCCGACGTGGTCCGGCCTTGAGAGCGAGCACGTCTCCTATAACGCGGGCTATACCAACGTCCACGAGCTGATCCCGTGGCGCACCCTTTCGGGCCGCCAGCAGCTGTATCAGGATCATCCGTGGATGCGCGCCTTCGGGGAGAGCCTGGTGGCCTATCGCCCACCGATTGATACCCGCAGCGTGACCCACATGCGCGAGATCCCGCCGAACGGCTTCCCGGAAAAAGCGCTGAACTTCCTGACGCCGCACCAGAAATGGGGCATCCACTCCACCTACAGCGAAAACCTGCTGATGCAGACCCTGTCGCGCGGTGGGCCCATCGTCTGGATCAGCGAAACCGACGCCCGCGAGCTGGGCATAGAGGACAACGACTGGATCGAAGCCTTCAACGCCAACGGCGCCCTCACCGCCCGCGCGGTGGTCAGCCAGCGCGTGCCGCCAGGCATGACCATGATGTACCACGCCCAGGAGCGCATCCTGAACATTCCGGGGTCAGAAGTGACCGGACGGCGCGGCGGGATCCACAACTCGGTCACCCGCGTCTGCCCAAAACCGACGCACATGATCGGCGGCTATGCCCAGCTGGCGTACAGCTTCAACTATTACGGCACGGTCGGCTCGAACCGCGACGAGTTCATCATGATCCGCAAAATGAAAAACATTAACTGGCTGGATGGCGAAGGTCGGGATCAGGTACAGGAGGCGAAAAAATGAAAATACGCTCACAGGTTGGCATGGTTCTGAATCTCGATAAATGCATCGGCTGCCATACCTGCTCGGTCACCTGCAAGAACGTCTGGACCGGGCGCGAAGGGATGGAGTATGCGTGGTTTAACAACGTGGAGACCAAACCGGGGATTGGCTACCCGAAAAACTGGGAAGATCAGGAGGAGTGGCAAGGCGGCTGGATCCGCGGCATACACGGCAAGCTGACGCCGCGCCTCGGCGGCAAAATGGGCGTGCTGTCGAAGATTTTCGCCAACCCCGTCCTGCCGCAGATTGACGATTATTACGAACCCTTCACCTTTGACTATCAGGATCTGCACCGCGCGCCGGAGGGGGAGCATCTCCCTACCGCCCGCCCCCGCTCGCTGATCGACGGCAAGCGGATGGACAAAATCGTCTGGGGCCCCAACTGGGAAGAGCTGCTGGGGGGCGAGTTTGAAAAACGCGCCCGCGACCGCAACTTCCAGAAGATCCAGAAGGAGATGTACGGCCAGTTTGAAAACACCTTCATGATGTATCTGCCGCGCCTGTGCGAGCACTGCCTCAACCCGAGCTGTGTGGCCACCTGCCCGAGCGGCGCGATTTACAAGCGCGAAGAGGACGGCATTGTGCTGATCGACCAGGATAAATGTCGCGGCTGGCGCCTGTGCATCAGCGGCTGCCCGTACAAGAAAATTTACTTCAACTGGAAAAGCGGCAAGTCAGAAAAATGCATCTTCTGCTACCCGCGCATTGAGTCCGGCCAGCCGACTGTCTGCTCGGAAACCTGCGTCGGACGCATCCGTTATCTCGGCGTGCTGCTCTACGACGCGGACCGTATTGAAGAGGCCGCCAGCACCGAGCATGAAACCGATCTGTACGAGCGCCAGTGCGACGTGTTCCTTAACCCGAACGATCCGGCGGTGATTGAGGAAGCGCTGAAGCAAGGCATTCCGCAGAACGTGATTGACGCCGCCCAGCGTTCGCCGGTCTACAAGATGGCGATGGACTGGAAGCTGGCCCTGCCGCTGCATCCGGAATATCGCACCCTGCCGATGGTCTGGTACGTGCCGCCGCTGTCGCCGATTCAGTCCTACGCGGATGCGGGCGGCCTGCCGCAGAGTGACGGCGTCCTGCCTGCCGTGGAAAGCCTGCGCATTCCAGTGCAGTACCTGGCAAACATGCTCAGCGCGGGCGATACCGGCCCGGTGCTGCGCGCCCTGAAGCGCATGATGGCGATGCGTCACTATAAACGCTCCCAGACCGTGGAAGGCGTGACCGATACCCGCGCCATTGAGGAAGTGGGCCTGACCGAAGCGCAGGTTGAAGAGATGTACCGCTATCTCGCCATCGCTAACTACGAAGACCGCTTCGTGATCCCGACCAGCCACCGCGAAATGGCGCGCGACGCCTTCCCGGAGAAAAACGGCTGCGGCTTCACCTTTGGCGACGGCTGCCACGGCTCCGACACCAAATTCAACCTCTTCAACAGCAGCCGCATCGACGCGATTAACATCACCGAGGTGCGCGAACACGGGGAGGGAGAATAATGCAGATCCTTAAAATCATCGCGCTGCTGATTGAGTATCCCGATGAGCTGCTGTGGGAAAACCGCGATGAGGCGCTTTCCCTGGTTGAGCAGGACGCGCCCATGCTGCTGCCGTTTGCCCGGCAGCATCTGAACGCCCCGCTGCTGGATAAGCAAGCCGAATGGTGCGAGGTGTTTGAGCGCGGTCGCGCGACGTCGCTGCTGCTGTTCGAGCACGTTCACGCCGAGTCCCGCGATCGCGGTCAGGCGATGGTCGATCTAATGAGCCAGTATGAGAAAGCCGGGCTGGAGCTGGACTGTCGCGAGCTGCCCGACTATCTGCCGCTCTACCTGGAATACCTCAGCCTCGTCACCGACGACGAGGCGCGTGAAGGTCTGCGAAACGTCGCGCCGATCCTGGCGCTGATTGGTGGTCGCCTCAAGCAGCGCGGCGTGGCGCATTATCAGCTGTTTGACGCCCTGCTGACGATGGCCGGTACGCGGCTTTCCAGCGACAGCGTGGCGAAGCAGGTGTCCGGTGAAAAACGGGATGATACCCGTCAGGCACTGGACGCCGTGTGGGAAGAGGAACAGGTGAAGTTTATCGAAGACAACGCCACATCGTGCGACAGTTCGCCGATGCAGCAATATCAACGACGCTTTAGCCAGGACGTCGCGCCGCAGTACGTGGACGTCAGCGCCGGAGGCCCAAAATGACGCACTACCTGAACGTGTTTTTCTATGACATTTACCCGTATATCTGTGCTACCGTTTTTTTCCTCGGCAGTTGGCTGCGCTACGACTACGGGCAATACACCTGGCGGGCCTCATCGAGCCAGATGCTCAGCAAGCGCGGGATGAACTGGGCCTCTAACCTGTTTCATATCGGGATTCTGGGGATCTTCTTCGGGCACCTGTTCGGCATGTTAACCCCGCACTGGATGTACGCCTGGTTTTTACCCGTCGCGGTTAAACAGCAGCTGGCCATGATTGCGGGAGGCATTTGCGGCGTACTGACGCTGATTGGTGGGTCAATGCTGCTGATCCGCCGCCTCTTCAACCAGCGGGTACGCGCCACGTCCACCACGCCGGATATTATCATCATGAGTATCCTGCTGCTTCAGTGCATCCTGGGGCTGTCGACCATTCCTTTCTCCGCGCAATATCCTGACGGAAGCGAGATGATGAAACTGGTCGGCTGGGCGCAGGGGATCGTAACGTTTAAGGGGGGCTCGTCGGAGATGTTGAGCGGCGTCGCGCCGATCTTCCGCGTGCATCTGGTGCTGGGGATGACGATCTTCCTCATCTTCCCGTTCACCCGTCTGGTACACGTGTGGAGCGCGCCGTTTGAATATTTTACCCGTCGGTATCAGGTGGTGAGATCGCGCCGTTGATTTTGTCGGGTGCGGCTACGCCTTACCCGACCTACGCTCACACTCCCGTAGGCCCGGTAAGGCGTAGCCGCCACCGGGCTATTTCCCTGCCTGCGGATGCGTATCAAACCCCGCCATCACTGCCGTCAGCTCGGCCAGTGTAAAGCCGTGCTTCGGATCATCAACGCCAAGGCCAAACCGCTCCTGCATCAGCTTATACAGCGCCTCCGCATCCGGCAAATGGATCTGCTCCTCCACGTGACCGTTCTGCCAGTGGGTAAAGTTGAAGTTAGTCAGCGTCAGCTTGCCGCCGTCCGGCAGGTGGCGACACATCAGTAGATGATGACGAAAATGGGACTGCGGCCAGTGCGCCGACCAGAAGTTCCCCATCACGTAATCGCTGAAATACTGCGTCGTCAGGTCAAAGTGGTACATCGACTGCCAGTGCTCGTGGTGACGGAACTGTAATACCCAGTCGTTACCCTCGCTCAGAAGACGGTACATGCCGTGCGGGGTTTCCTGTTCCTCGTTGGCGAGCAGGCGAATCGGCGCCGTCAGCGTCTGTCCACCAAACCCCACGTCGGCAATCCAGCGCTCGCCGTTCAGCTCAACCAGCAGCAGGCGGTGCGTGCGCGGCGGCATTTGCGGCGGGCTCGCTAATACCACGCGTCCCAGCACGCTGCGCACGTTAAACCCGACTTCACGCAACACGCGCTCGAAAAGGCCGTTTTGCTCAAAGCAATATCCTCCGCGTCGCGCCGTCACCAGCTTGTCGACCAGACATTGATCGTCAAGATGGATTTCGCGCGGCAGGACGACATCAATATTTTCGAACGAGATCGCACAGTTGTGGTGTAAATGCAGCGCGCGCAGGGTGTCTATATCAACCCGTGTCGGTTGCGCCCACCGAATGCGGGCAAAATAGTCAGTCAGAAAGGGGGACATACATCATTTTCCTTTGATTGTGATGTTCTGTTTATAAACTAATTTTACGCACTCACTTTGATTTACGTGCTTTTTCGTCATACTCATCGTTACAGATGAGGAGATCCTATGAGCCACTTTCGCCCTGTTGAATTACGTCATGCCAGCCGTCTGCTGAACCACGGCCCTACCGTGCTTATTACCAGTCGGGATGAAAACCTCGACAGACGCAACGTGATGGCCGCCGCGTGGTCCATGCCCGTTGAGTTTGAACCGCCGCGCATCGCGATTGTGGTGGATAAAAGTACCTGGTCACGTGAGCTGATTGAGCACAGCGGGAAGTTTGGCATCGTCATCCCCGGCGTGGCGGCAGCTAACTGGACATACGCTGTCGGCAGCGTCAGCGGGCGCGACGAGGACAAATTCAACTGCTACGGGATCCCGGTCGTGAACGGCCCTGAGCTCGGGCTGCCGGTGATTGAAGAAAAATGTCTGGCGTGGATGGAGTGCCGATTACTTCCCGTCACCTCTGCGGCAGAGAAATACGACACGCTGTTTGGAGAAGTGGTTTCAGCGGCAGCCGATGAGCGCGCGTTTATTGCCGGACGCTGGCAGTTTGACGGGGATAAACTGAATACACTGCATCATCTAGGGGCTGGGACATTTGTGGCGAGCGGGAAGATGGTGAAGGCGCTGGATTGAGATAACCTTCCTCTATGGGCTGAGGCATGCCCAGTAATTTTAAGCAGAAGCAATAAAGTTGCTTTCATGATGGCTGTAGGCTTTCAGCGACGCCCTGGTCCGGCTGTAAATCGCCGAAGCGTTTCCGTAAGGCCGGGGCGAGGCGCAGGGATGCGCCGAGAGGGCGTGGCCTGCAGGGATGCAGGCTCATGCCCGACCCGATAGCCTGAAGGAATAAGCTGAGGGCACCGCGAAGCGGCGATTTACCGCCGGGAGCCCGGGTTGCCAGGGCGGCGGCGATTGAGCCGCCCTGGCACGTTCACAGGTATTGTCGTTACAGAGTAGCAAGGAGCATAAAGTGAACGGAATGACCACGAGTGTAGTATGTTCCCCCTCACCCCAGCCCTCTCCCTCAAGGGAGAGGGGTTGTCCGTGCAGGCATTATTTGTAGGAAACCGACCGTATCACTTCGCACGCCGCGCAATAATCTCATCCGCAACATTCCGCGGTGCCTCCGCAAAATGATGGAACTCCATCGTGTACGTCGCGCGTCCCTGGGACATCGAGCGCAGCGTGGTGGCGTAGCCAAACATCTCGGCCAGCGGCACATCGGCGCGGATAATCTGGCTTCCGTACTGCTCCGCCATTCCCTGCACCATGCCGCGGCGGGAAGAGAGATCGCCCATGATGTTCCCGGCGTACTCTTCCGGCGTTTCCACCTCCACGTGCATGATCGGCTCAAGAATTACCGGATCCGCCCTGCGAGCGCCCTCCTTGAAGCCGAGGATCGCCGCCATACGGAACGCCATCTCCGAGGAGTCGACGTCGTGATACGAGCCAAACGTCAGCGTCGCCTTAACATCGACGACCGGATAGCCCGCCAGCACGCCGCTGTTCATCGCTTCCCGCAGCCCTTTCTCCACGGACGGGATATACTCGCGCGGCACCACGCCGCCCTTGGTGGCATCTTCAAATACGAAACCACTTCCGGGCTCCAGCGGCTCCAGGCTCAGGACCACATGACCGTACTGCCCTTTACCGCCAGACTGCCGGACAAATTTGCCTTCGATATCCTTCACCGCTTTGCGCAGGGTTTCGCGGTAGGTTACCTGCGGACGACCGATATTCGCCTCGACGCCAAACTCACGCTTCATGCGGTCGACGATAATCTCGAGGTGTAGCTCACCCATCCCGGAGATAATGGTCTGACCGGACTCCTCGTCAGTGTGCAGGCGGAAAGACGGGTCTTCCGCCGCCAGACGCTGCAGCGCAATGCCCATTTTCTCCTGATCGCCTTTGGTTTTCGGCTCAATCGCCAGCGAGATCACCGGATCCGGGAACTCCATGCGCTCAAGCGTAATGACGGCGTTCGGATCGGTGAGCGTGTCACCGGTGGTCACGTCCTTCAGCCCCACGCAGGCCGCGATATCGCCCGCGCGCAGTTCGTCCACCTCATGGCGATCGTTGGCATGCATCAGCACGATGCGCCCGATGCGCTCTTTCTTCTCTTTCACCGGGTTATAGACCGCGTCGCCTTTGCGCAGCACGCCAGAGTAGACCCGAATAAAGGTCAGCTGCCCGACGTACGGGTCGCTCATCAGCTTGAACGCCAGCGCCGAGAACGGCTCATCATCACTCGGATGACGCTCCGCGTGCTGCCCTTTTTCATCCACGCCATCAATGGCCGGCACGTCCAGCGGGGACGGCATCAGCTCAATCACCGCATCCAGCATGCGCTGCACACCTTTGTTTTTAAAGGCGCTGCCGCACAGCATCGGCTGGATTTCGCCCGAGATGGTGCGAATGCGCAGCCCCTGGATAATTTCCGCCTCCGTCAGGTCGCCCGTTTCCAGGTATTTGTCCATCAGTTCATCGCTGGCTTCCGCCGCCGCGGAGACCATTTTTTCCCGCCACTCCTGGGCGGTACTGACTAAATCGTCCGGCACGGGGGCATAGGTAAACACCATACCCTGCGTCGCATCGTCCCACAGAATGGTGCGCATCTTGATGAGATCCACCACGCCGGTGAAATGATCTTCGGCACCCACCGGGATGACAATCGGCACCGGATTGGCCTTCAGGCGCTCCTGCATCATCCGCACGACGCGAAAGAAATCGGCACCCGGACGGTCCATTTTGTTGACGAAGGCCAGACGCGGTACGTGATATTTATTGGCCTGACGCCAGACGGTTTCCGACTGCGGCTGCACGCCACCCACGGAGTCATACACCATCACCGCGCCGTCGAGCACGCGCATGGAACGCTCCACCTCAATGGTGAAGTCCACGTGCCCCGGGGTGTCGATGATGTTGATCCGGTGCGGCTCAAAGCCTCTGTCCATGCCTGGCCAGAAGCAGCTGACCGCCGCGGACGTAATGGTGATCCCGCGCTCTTGCTCCTGCGCCATCCAGTCGGTGGTTGCCGCGCCATCGTGTACTTCACCCAGCTTGTGGCTCATCCCGGTATAAAACAGGATGCGCTCAGTGGTGGTGGTTTTACCGGCATCGATATGCGCGGAGATACCGATGTTGCGATAACGTTCGAGAGGAATGGGTCGGGGCATGATATTTCCTTAGTCACTATGACGTGTTTGTGACGACCGGGATGGTCGTGCATTGGTTCGTTTGCTATAATAGTCCTATTGTACGAGTATTATCGAACTATTTTTTAAGGGTTGACCTATTGTTGATATAGCTCAATCTGACATCACGCGCAGGAAAACGATGATCCCTAATCACCCTGAAACTGAACAAATACTGCTGGAAAATGTGCTGTTTGCCCTCGGCAACCCGCTCCGGCTATCGATTATTCGCCGGCTCGCCGATGGCAGCGAACTCAGCTGTAACGCACTGCGCCCGGAAGATGTGGTGAAGTCCACGATGACCCACCACTGGCGCGTGTTGCGCGACAGTGGGGTCATCTGGCAGCGTCCGCAGGGACGAGAAAATATGATTTCACTGCGTCGGGAGGATCTGGATGCCCGTTTTCCCGGGCTGATGGAAATACTGCTAAAGGCCAAAAGCGCTGCCGGAAACTAGCTCCAGCAGCCTTTTGCGTGGCGTTTTAGTGCTGCATGCCCGACTGCTGCGAGAATTCATCGTCGGTTAAGCCAGCCCGAGGGGGCGCGGAGATTTTTTTAGGGGCATATCTGTCCGGCACGCCCTCAGGACGCGTCTTGAAGCGACGGTGCAGCCACATATACTGCTCCGGCGCCATCAGCACCGCGCGCTCGATCGCCCGGTTCATCTGGGTTGCAACAGACTCTTTATCCGCACCCTGCAATGACGCGCTGATATCTTCAAGAATAATCAGCTCGTACCCTGTACCGTCCTCTCTGCGGCGCGGCACAAACGGAATAACGGCAGGTTTCGCGCTTTTGACCAGCATATAGCTGCCCGCCGTCGTGGCGGCATCCGGGACGGCGAAGAATGGCGCAAACACGCTGTTGGCTTTGCCATAGTCATGATCCGGCGCGTACCAGAGAATTTCATTCTGCTTCAGGGCACGGATCATGCCTTTTAAATCATGACGATCCAGCATGGTTTTATTCGAACGCAGACGACCGCGCGTTTGTAGCCAGTCCAGGAGCGCATTATTGTTGGGACGATAAACCCCAATACCGGGGTTAAGCATGCCAAATATCCGCGCGCCCAGCTCAAGCGTCAGAAAATGCATGCCAACCAGCACCACGCCCTTTCCCTGCGCCCTGGCCTGCTCCATATGTTCGTAACCGCGCACGGTAAAGCATTTACGCACCCGCCATTCAGGCCAGAACCACGCCATGCCGGTTTCGATAACCCCCATTCCCACGGATTCAAAATTTCGCTGCAGCAAAGATTCACGCGCTTCTGCTTCCATCTGCGGAAAGCAAAGCTCCAGGTTGCGGCGGGCAATCTCGACACGGCGCGGTAAAAGGCGCATGGCTAACCGGCCCAGAGCGTGTCCGAGTTTGAACAACAGCGGGTAAGGCAGCAGCATGATAAGCCACAGGGCGGCGATGCCTGTCCAGCTTAGCCAGTATCGCGGGTGGAAAAAAGCAGGTGAAAACCGGGGTAATTTTGTCATGAGAAAATTATCCTTTAATGTGACTGTCCTTAATTGATTCTGTTGTCGATCTTTCCTAAGGATTGATGAAATGTCGGTCGTGAACGTTAAGTGTAACGGATCAGATAAAACTTATTTTTATCGTTTTTTGCGAAAAGAAGGCGTAAGCGGCAGGAGAAACCGGGTAAGACGATGACCTCACCCGGCGAAAGATTACATTGAATACCCGGGCTTTTTAATCAACTCGTCCTGCTTCGGTCCGATTTCGGTATCCCAGACCTGCGCCTTCCAGTCTTCCGGGTTTACCTGGTTCAACGCCACCGATACTGAACCGTCTTTGCTGTTGAAATGGCGAATTATCACCTCGGCGATATCTGCCGCCAGCGCGTTTTTTTGCTCGTCGTTAAGATCGCGGGGAAAACATTTGATATCTACGTGTGGCATATGCAGGCTTCCTGTTATGTGTGAGCAATCCACGTTATCAGATAATGTTGTTTGCCTTTAACACCTTGTGCAGTTCCGGCAGCTGACACACGGTATCCGCAATCGCCGTAAGCTTCGGCGTATTTGTCGCAAACCACTCATGGCGAGGCCCCCAGGTGCGCGCCACCGCAATATACACATCCAGCAGCGTCAGCCGTTCACCCAGCGCAAACGGCGCGGCCTTAAGCTGATTTTCAAACCACAGATAGAGGGATTTCCGGTACTCAATGCAGTTTTTCTGCAGCTGTTCCGGCGCATCAGGCACCCAGCGTTCGGGATAATCGGCATAGGTAAAGGTGGGATAGACGTTCGCCACGAACCAGATAAGCAGACGCTGAAACTGCTGACGCTCAGCCTGCCCCACGGGTGGAGCGAGATCGGGACAACGGTCGAGCACCATCAGGGCAATCGACGCCGTTTCGGTCATGATGGCGCCATTTTCCAGCTCCAGCGTCGGCACCTGGCACAGCGGGTTGAGTTTTTGCAGCAGTTCACGCTGCGGGCCGGGCTGGTCAAACCCGTCAACGTTCACAAATTGATAAGGGATATCGGCCAGGGTCAGCATCACTTCACTGATTGCCGAGCCCCAGCCGGGTACGCCATAGAGTTTCATCATGTTGCCCCCTCAGGAGTGAAAATCCTAAGTGTAGAGCACCATTAGTAGGTTATCCCAGGCGGGTTGACCTCCGATTGCGCCACCGCTTCGCCCTGTTCGCCCCAGCGCGCCAGCACTTTCTGGTACTCTCCGCGCTCAATCGCCCCGTTCAGCGCGGCCTGCAGCGCGTACACCAGCCCATTGCCTTTTTTGGTCGTGGTGGCGACATAAGCTTTTTTCGGACCTAAACCGACCACGCGGGTTTTGCCGGTGAGCGCCGCTTTGTAAGCTGAAACCGACTGAGGGCCAAAGAACACGTCCGCCCTGCCGGACTGGATATAGAGATTGCCCGAGGCATCGTCGTGGAGATAGACCGGCAGCGCAGGCGCTCGCCCCGCCTTTTTATTCTCTTCGTTCCAGCCCAGCAGGATGCGCTCCTGATTGGTGCCCGAGCCGACAATCACCTTTTTCCCGGCCAGATCTTCCGCGCTTTTGATTGATTGAATCTCGCTGGTGGACTTCACCGAAAACGCCAGCGAATCGACGCGGTAGGTCGCAAAATCAAACTTCTCTTTACGCTGTTCGGTCACCGCAATGTTCACCAGCGCCACGTCGTAGCGCCCGGAGGCGATCCCCAGCGGCCAGTCTTCCCACGCCGTTGGCACCAGCTTTAGCTTCAGCCCCAGGCTGCCCGCCAGCAGGCGGGCGATATCCGGGTCGCTGCCAATCCGCGTGCGGTTATCGCTGGCCAGCAGCGCCAGCGGCGGGGAGTTCAGCATCGAGACGGCGACCGTCAGCGTACCCGGCTCAACGAATTTATAACCGGCGGGGATCTTCGCCACGGCCTGCCGATCCACCGTCACCGGCAGCGGCTGCTCGTTGGCTTTCAGATCGATGCTGGCGTGGCTTGCCGTTGTGAAGACCAGCCCCGCCAGAAGTCCGTATTTCATCTGCGCTCCTTACAGCACTTTTGACAGGAACTGGCGCGTTCGCGCATGCGACGGACGGTTCAATACCGCGTCGCTGCTGCCCTGCTCCACGATTTTCCCGTCGACCATAAACACCACCTGATCCGCCACCTCGCGGGCAAAGCCGATCTCGTGGGTGACCACCACCAGCGTAGTGCCGGACCGGGCCAGTTTTTTGATCACGTCCAGCACCTCTCCCACCAGCTCCGGATCCAGCGCCGAGGTAGGTTCATCAAACAGCATCACGCGGGGGCGTAGCGCCAGCGCGCGGGCAATCGCAATGCGCTGCTGCTGCCCGCCGGAGAGATGGCGAGACCAGGCATCGGCCTTATCCCGCAGCCCGACCACATCCAGCAGGCTGTACGCTCTTTCCACCGCCTCTTTTTTGCTGAGCTTCTTATGCGCGATGGGCGCCTCAATCAGGTTTTCCAGCACCGTGAGGTGAGGAAAGAGATTGAAGTTCTGAAACACATAGCCCACGTTGACGCGCTGCTTGAGGATCTCTTTCTCCTTCAGCTCATAGAGCTTGTCGCCCTGACGACGGTAGCCAATGTAGTCCCCGTCGATCTGAATAAAGCCTTCGTCGACGCGCTCCAGATGGTTAATGGTGCGCAGCAGCGTCGATTTGCCCGAGCCTGAGGGCCCGAGAATGACCGTCACGGAACCGGGCGGGATCTCAAGCGAAACGTTGTCGAGCGCCTTATGGCGACCAAAAAACTTGCTGACACCGGTAATCGAGATATGTCCTTCAGGAGAGGCTTGCATGGATAGGCTCCTGTGCTGGCGTGGTGGTGACGGAACGGGTGCGACGGGCGGCACGGTTCTGATTAACCGCAGAGCGGCGTTCGCTGCGGGCGAGTGCGCGTTCAACACCGTACTGGATAGCGGACAAGACGGTGGTAATCACCAGATACCAGGCGGCACCGACCATCAGCAACGGGATCACCTCCTGGGTACGGTTGTAGATCATCTGGATGGTATAGAACAGCTCCGGCATTGCCAGGACGTAGACCATCGCCGTTCCCTTGGCGAGGCTGATAATTTCATTGAACCCGGACGGCAGAATGGTGCGCAACGCCTGAGGCAGGATTATCCGCACCGTACGTCGCCAGGCCGGCAGGCCAAGCGCGGCGGCCGCTTCATACTGGCCGTGATCCACCCCGAGGAAACCCCCGCGAATAATCTCTGCGGTGTAGGCGCTCTGCACCAGCGTCAGCCCCACCACGGCGGTGGAGAACTGCCCGAGCACGTTGATGGTTTCAAAGCTGCCCCAGGTGATGCCGGTGAACGGCACGCCGAGGGAGAGCGTGTCGTAGAGATAGGAAAAGTTGTAGAGAATGATCAGCACCACGATCAGCGGCAGCGAGCGAAACAGCCAGATATAGCCCCACGCCAGGCTGCTCAGCAGCCATGACGAGGAGAGTCTCGCCAGCGCCAGCATGCCGCCCAACACCACGCTCAGCGCGGTACCGATCAGGGTAAGCAGCAGAGTCTGCCCTACGCCTTCGAGAATAACCGGGTCAAAGAACCAGCGGGCAAACACCGCCCACTCCCAGCGCGGGTTGAAAGCGACGGACTGGATCACGACCGCCAGCACAAACAGCGCCACCGCGGCGCCGACGGTCCGCAGCGGATAACGCGCCGGGACCACCTTAATGGTTTCAACGTTGCTCATCGTCGTTCCTCATGCGGTTTTACTGAACGCTTCGCGTACCAGCGTTTTAGTGAAGCGCAGCCGACCGTCAAACGGCGGCTGGCTGTACTCTTCCGGATCCCGGTTCAGATCAAACTGTGGCTGGTAGCCCTGGCTGAGATAGAGCCTGACCGCTTCCGGCTGGCGAAAACCGGTTGTCAGGTAGATCTGGCTGTAACCTGCCAGCACCGCCCTGCGCTCCAGCTCCTGCACTACGCGTCCGGCAAGCCCCTGCTGACGCAGGGTTTTGTCCGTCCAGATGCGCTTGATTTCCGCAGTGCGTTCGTCGAAGGGTTTGTACGCACCGGTGGCGATGATTTTTCCGTCACGCTCCAGGACGATAAACAGCCCCTGCGGCGCTAAATACCACTCGGTGAGTTCCACTTCCGCGTCTTTAGAGAAGTAATCACCGTAGCGGGCGGCATATTCACCGAACAGCCCCTCGATAATGGGCTGAAGTTCGGCATCTTCCGGTGAAACGTCACGAAATTGTTCACGCATAGCGCCTCCTTAATCACCCAGGCCATCAGGATTCACTTCTGACTGCGGAATACGCTCAACGCCTTCCCCCCAGCGGTTCAGCACTTTGTCGTAATCGCCGTTTTTGATGACGCCGTTCAGCGCGGTTTGCACCGGCTCAACCAGCCCGCTGCCTTTCTTCAGCGTCACCGCAATGTGCGCCGCCTTCGGCCAGCCGCCGTCGACGCTGCCCACCAGTTTGGTTTTCCCGTTCAGCGCCGCCTTCCATGCGCCAATCACGTTCGGGCCAAAGTAGGCATCCGCGCGCCCGGACTGGAGCGCCAGCGTTTGCGCCGCATCGTCTTTGGTGTAGATCGGGGTAAACGGTTTTAGCCCCTTCTTCAGGTTTTCAGCATTCCATGCCAACAGGATGGCCTCCTGATTGGTCCCGGAACCAACGATAATCCGCAGCCCGGCGATGTCCTCAGCCTTCTGAAGCGATTCGATCGGGCTGGTCGATTTCACGTAGAAACCGAGGGAGTCCTTACGGTAGGTGGCGAAATCAAACTTCTCTTTGCGCGCTTTGGTAACGGTAATGTTGCTGATGGCGGCATCGTATTTCCCGGACGCCACGCCCAGCGGCCAGTCTTCCCACGACGTTGGCACCACGTTCAACTCAAGTCCGAGGCTATCGGCCACCAGACGGGCGACGTCAACTTCACTCCCGAGCAGCGTTTTGTTGTCGTCGGAAAATACCGTCAGCGGCGGTTGATTCAGGCCCGCCACCGCCACGGTAAATTTCCCCGGCACGGCAAAGCGATAATCTTTCGGCAGCTGCGCCACTGCATCGCTGTTTTTGGCGGTATTGATCGGCGTTTTATTGGCCTCGATGCTCACGCCGGTGCCGTTAATGTTCACATTCTCTGCCCAGACGGCAGGGGTAAAGGCCAGCGCGAGCGCCAGAATAAGCGATGTTTTCTGCATAGCGGAGTTCTCTTTTATTGTTGTGTGAACTGGTTTTTCGGTTGGTCTAAGCCCAGGCTTTCGCGCAGCGTGGTTCCCGGGTAGTCGGTGCGAAACAGGCCGCGGGCCTGTAAAACGGGCACCACCTGGTCAACAAAGCGCGGAAAGGTATCCGGCGTACCGCCCTGGATGATGAAGCCGTCTGCGGCATAGCCTTCAAACCAGGCCTGCAGACCGTCGGCGACCTCCTCCGGCGTGCCGGAAAAGCGCGGGCGCGGCGATGCGGCCTCAAGCGCCACCTGGCGCAGGGTTAAGTTGCGCTCGCGGGCATTTCGCTTAATTTCATCGGTGGTGCTGCGGAAGCTGTTTTTGCCTAAGTCACCGATATCCGGGAACGGCTCGTCGAGCGGATACTGGCTGAAATCGTGATGTTCAAAATAACGCCCGAGGTAATTGAGGGCATCGGTAACCGACACCAGCGCCGCCGTGGTTTGATACTGGTTTTCCACGTCATCGGCGTCTTTACCGACAATCACGCTGACGCCCTGGAAGATATGTAAATCTGACGCGCGGCGGCCGTTTGTTTCCAGCTGCTGCTTCACGTCGCGGTAAAACGCTTTTGCCTCGTCGAGCGTTTCGTGATGAGTGAAAATGGCGTCGGCATGTTTTGCCGCCAGCTTTTTCCCGTCGTCCGACGCGCCCGCCTGAAAAACAATCGGACGCCCTTGCGGGGTGCGACCAATATTCAGCGGACCGGCGACCTGGAAGAAGTCACCGTGGTGATCGAGCGTATGCAGCCTGGCCGGGTCAAAAAACTGACCGCTCTCTTTGTTGCGGATAAACGCGTCGCCTTCCCAGGAGTCCCACAGCCCTTTCACCACGTCGAGATACTCATCCGCAATGCGATAGCGCAGCGCATGCTCGGGGTGTTTTTCGCGAGAGAAGTTCTTTGCCGACCCTTCCAGCGGCGAAGTCACCACGTTCCAGCCCGCACGTCCGTTGCTCAGATGATCGAGGCTGGCGAACTGGCGCGCCGTGGTAAAGGGTTCGCTGTAGGAGGTGGATAACGTTCCCACCAGCCCCAGCCGCGTGGTGATGCTTGCCAGCGCGGATAATACCGTTAACGGCTCAAAGCGGTTTAAAAAATGCGGAATGGATTTCTCATTTATATAAAGACCGTCGGCAACGAATAAAAAATCGAGTTTGCCCTCCTCCGCTTTTAACGCCGTCTCTTTTACGAATTCAAAATTAATGCTGGCATCCGCGACCGCCGCCGGATGACGCCAGGCGGACATATTGCCCGATGCACCATGCAAAATGGTCCCAAGCCGCAGTTGACGATGTGCAGACATATTTACCTCTCCAGAATTAAACGTGTTGCAGGGCTTTTTCCGCCAGCTGTGCAAAATAGCGGGCTGCGGGCTCAATCAGGGCTTCGTCAGGATTAAACGCCGGGTGGTGTAAACCATACGGGCTATTGCTGCCGATGCTGACAAACGCGCCGGGAACAGACTGCAGGTAGACCGCAAAATCTTCCCCGCCCATATGCAGTTCCGCGTGCCGGGTTTCATAACCGGCCTCACGCGCGACCGAGGTGGCGAAGTCGGCCCAGCGCTCGTCGTTCACCAGCGCGGTGGGCCCGGCATACCAGGTGATGTCGATCTGCGCGCTGAAGGCGCTGGCAAACCCGGCGGCGATTTCGCCCACGCGAGCCTTCACGTTCTGCTGAACCTCCGTGCGGTGGGTGCGAAGCGTGCCCTCCAGCTCGACGCTTTCCGGCAGCACGTTCCAGGTGTTACCCCCAGCAATGCGCGTCACGCTCAGCACCACCGAGTCCAGCGTATTGACGTTGCGGCTGGCGACGCTTTGCAGCGCCGTCACCAGCTGGCTCGCCAGCACAATGGCGTCGTTGCCTTCGTGCGGGCGGGCCGCATGTGCGCCCTTGCCGGTGATGCGGATCACGAAGCGATCGACGTTGGCATAAAACGGTCCGCCGCGGGTGGCGAACTCACCGACCGGCAGGCCGGGCTCGTTGTGCATGCCGAAAATGGCGCTGACGTCACGCAGGGCACCGGCACGTACCATGCTCTTCGCACCGCCAAAGTTCTCTTCGGCAGGTTGAAACAGGATACGCACCCGGCCGTTAAGTGAGGTTTCCCGCTCTTTGAGCTTTAACGCGGCGCCGAGGATCACGCTGGTGTGGATATCGTGTCCGCAGGCGTGCATCACGCCTGCATGCTGCGAGCTAAACGGCACGCCGCTGCGCTCCTCAATTGGCAGGGCATCAATGTCTGCCCGCAGCGCAATCAGCTTGCTACCGGTTCCAATTTCCGCCACCAGCCCGGTTGGCAGATCGTAAGGCTGCGGGGGAATACCGGCATTCGTCAGCCACTGGCGCAGGCGCGCGGTGGTCTCCACTTCCTGGCCGGACAGCTCCGGGTTCCGGTGCAGCTCACGACGCCAGGCAATCAGTTGTTCGCCGAAGCTCATACGGTGACCTCCCTGTTAAGACGCGCCTCGGCCAGCAGACGCAGAGACGCGACGCGCGTTGCCCCCTCCGCGACCGGCGTGTCGATGATAAATTCGTCAATGCCCCACTGTTCGTGCAGCGCGTTAAGCTGTTCCAGCACCGACTCAGCCGTGCCCGCCAGCAGCGACTGGGCCCGACGGGCAATACGCACCGGCTCACTGCCCGCCTGGCGCGCAAAGGCGTAGGCCTGTTCCTCACTGGCGACGGTTACGCGCTGGCCGTTTGCCAGCTCAACGCCCCACACTTCGACCTTCTGCGCCAGCGCGTCCGCTTCGGCCTGGGTCGGCGCGACAACCGCCTGCACAGCCACTATCACGTCCCGCGCGCTGTTCTCACGCCAGGTCGATACCACCTCGCGCAGCAGCTCCGGATCGCCGTTCAGGTGTGCGGCAAACACAAAGTGCCAGTTGAGCCTGGCGGCCAGCAGCGCGCTTTCGATGCTCGCGCCCAGCAGGAAACCCTCAGCGGGCAGCGGCGGCAGCGGCGTGGCGCGGACGGCCTCCTCAGCAGAGAGATGCTCAGGACGGATCCAGCGGTCGAGCTGGGCCAGCTGTTCGGCAAAGCTGCCCTTTTCCTGCTGATTCAGGCCCTGCTGAAGCGCGCGGGTTGAGAGCGGCAAACCGCCGGGGGCTTTCCCGACGCCCAGATCCACGCGACCCGGCGCCAGCGCGGCCAGAACGTTAAAGTTTTCAGCGACTTTATAGGGGCTGTAGTGTTGAAGCATGACGCCGCCAGAGCCCACGCGGATGCGCTTTGTTTGCCCGAGGATCCAGGCAATCAGCAGTTCCGGCGAGGGGCTGGCGAGTTGCGGGGTATTGTGGTGTTCGGCAATCCAGAAGCGGTGATAGCCCAGATTTTCCGCCTGTTGCGCCAGCGCTAACGTCCGCGCCAGCGCATCGGCAGCCGTTTCATTTTCAGCGATGGGGCTTTTATCCAGAATGCTGATTCGCCATGACATGTTGCGTTCTCGTTTGACTTAACATGTCGACATTATTAAAGGCGCACTTCACCACTGAGAAACAATTAATTTACATTTGGTTTGCCGGAAATCAGATATATAAAACCCTACTAAGAATAAGATTTTAAGGCGGCAATCAGCGTTTCCGCCTGCCCGCGGCGGGTAATATGGACGAAGCGGATATGCCCATATTGCGGGTTTTGCAGATCGGCTTCATAACGCGTGCGGTTGTTACGCCACGTTTTCATCGTCCAGATGAGAATCGACTCTTTACTGAAGAACGCGCGCCGGAAACTCTCTTTGTTCCCGGTTCCGGGCCAAAGCTCGTGTTTATGCCAGGCCCGTTTGATTGCCCTGTTGACGGCCTGCCAGAGGGTGCGGACAAACCCATAATCCACCCACACTACAACGTCTACATTACGCCATTTAACGGGCCGCGTGCGGTTATAGTTGCCGTCGAGTACCCAGTCTGGCGACGCCTGTAGCACCTGCTCAAGCTTTTCCTGAAACTCATCGTCCGGCGTTCCCTGCCATTCGGGTCGCCAGTAGAGTCTGTCCATCTCGATATAGGGAATAGCCAGTTCGGTCGCAATCTGCTTCGCCAGCGTGCTTTTTCCACTTCCGCTGGTTCCGATGACGTTAATTTTCACCTCAGCCTCCCTGTATTTACGAAAATGAGACCGAATCATAACGTTTTCATTCTGTTAACGAAATGCTTCCTGGTATTACCGCGGCGGTGTTACTCTCCTGTCTGGCAGTCTATTTATTCCCTGAGAAACGTCTGCAGCTGGCCAGTCTGGTGCTGCAGTTTGATCAACCGCGCCTGCAGCAGGCGATTGCCGTTTTTGGCGGTTAGCCGTTCGGGTACTGTTCGTCGGTCACTTTTTCCAGCCACGTTACCGGGCTGCCGTTTACCGCTTCAGCGATGGCGATATGCGTCATCGCCGTTTGCGCACTTGCGCCGTGCCAGTGCTTCACGCCGGGTGGGATCCAGGCGATATCGCCCTGATTCAGGATTTCCGCCTCTTCGCCCCACGCCTGTAACCAGCCGCGCCCCTGCGTCACAATCAGCGTTTGTCCCAGGGGATGCGTATGCCAGGCCGTGCGCGCCCCCGGCTCAAAGGTCACGGTTGCCCCGCCGACGCTGGCAGGTTCGCTCGCCTGAAAGGGCGCGTCAATGCGAACAGCGCCGGTAAACCAGGCCTCCGGGCCTGTTGCTGAAGGTAATGAACCGCTGCGGATAATTTTCATCTTTTGCTCCTTGTTGACTGTTGCGTTAACAGTAGCGCAAAGCATTCTGGAGCATTAGGGTGCATAATGAGATAGAACACATGATTGAAATTCATAAATAGAACCGCAATGCTAAAAGATAATTTCAACGACCTGCTCTCCTTTATGGTAGTGGCCCGCGAGCGCAGCTTTACGCGCGCAGCGGCGCAGCTGGGCGTCTCGCAATCGGCACTGAGTCATGCGATGCGCAAGCTTGAAGCGCGATTAGACGTTCGCCTGTTAACCCGCACAACCCGCAGCGTGGTTCCGACACCCGCGGGTGAGCAGCTCTTTTCGCGCCTCAGCCCGCATCTGCAGGAGATCGAACAGGAACTCACGGCGCTTTGCAGCACCCGCGACAAACCCGCAGGCGCTATCCGCATAGTCGCCGGCGAGCACGCGATGGACGCCGTGCTCTGGCCGGCACTGAAGGCTTTTATGCTGCAGTATCCTGAAATCAACGTCGAAGTGACGGTCGACAACGGCCTGACAGATATCGTCGATGGCCGCTTCGACGCGGGGGTACGCCTGGGTGAACAGGTGGCAAAAGATATGATTGCGGTGCGGATAGCGCCGGACATGCGCATGGCGGTCGTCGGCTCCCCGGATTACCTGGCTCGTTTTGGCGTGCCGCTCGTGCCGGAGCAGCTGGGTGAACACCGCTGTATCAATCTCCGCCTGCCCACCCGAGGGGCAGTGTATGACTGGGAGTTTGAGCGCGACGGGCGCGAGCTTCGGGTGCGGGTTGAAGGACAGCTTACGCTGAGTAATCTGTCGCAGCGCATCGACGCGGCGGAGAGTGGCCTCGGATTAGCCTACGTGCCCGAGTCCTCGGTCCTGGGCGCCCTTCAGCACGGACGGCTCGTCAGGGTCCTTGAGTCCTGGTGCCCCACGTTTGAAGGATATCACCTCTATTATCCAAGCCGTCGACAGCATACAACTGCGTTCAGGTTGCTTCTCGATGCCCTGCGGCAGTAAAAATTTATACCATCTGGTAATAATTAAGGGAATCTGATGATTAAATAAACAACGTCGCGATTGTTTTGACTAAAAACTCACCACGATTCAGCGCGTTGTAAACCTTGTCTGCTCTGACCACACGATTTCCTTCGACGTGCATCACTTTCGGCACGGTTATATTTTGCGTCGCTTATCAATTGCAGGTAGGATGCCTCGCCATGTTTCGCCTTATCCATACGCAGAATGACTGGGAAGGCGGCATGTGTTTGCGCAGAAGCAATCGTTTGTATTGCGCTCTGCCAGGCAGGACTATCACGATAATGGTTCAGACAGGCAAACAGGTAACTCAATGAAAACAAGCAATAAAAGCGCAGCCGATCATCACGCTGCGAAACGTCGCTGGTTGAACTCCCACGAAGAGGGCTACCACAAAGCGATGGGCAACCGTCAGGTTCAAATGATCGCCATCGGCGGCGCTATCGGAACGGGTCTGTTTTTAGGTGCTGGCGCGCGTCTGCAGATGGCGGGCCCGGCTCTCGCCCTGGTCTATCTGGTGTGCGGGATCTTCTCTTTCTTCATTCTTCGCGCGCTGGGTGAACTGGTACTGCATCGCCCTTCCAGCGGAAGCTTTGTCTCTTACGCCCGAGAATTCCTCGGTGAAAAAGCCGCCTACGTGGCAGGCTGGATGTACTTCGTCAACTGGGCGATGACCGGTATCGTCGATATCACCGCCGTTGCGCTGTATATGCACTACTGGGGCGCGTTCGGTGATGTGCCGCAGTGGGTCTTTGCCCTTGGCGCGCTGGCGATCGTCGGCACCATGAACATGATCGGCGTGAAGTGGTTCGCCGAGATGGAGTTCTGGTTTGCGCTGGTCAAAGTGCTCGCCATTGTGATTTTCCTGGTGGTCGGTACCGTCTTCCTCGGCAGCGGCAAGCCGCTGGATGGCAATGCTACCGGCTTCCACCTGATAACCGATAACGGCGGTTTCTTCCCGCACGGTCTGCTGCCTGCGCTGGTGCTGGTTCAGGGCGTGGTGTTTGCCTTTGCCTCTATTGAGCTGGTCGGTACCGCTGCGGGCGAATGTAAAGACCCACAAACGATGGTGCCAAAAGCCATTAACAGCGTGATCTGGCGTATCGGTCTGTTCTACGTCGGCTCCGTGGTGCTGCTGGTTCTGCTGCTGCCGTGGAACGCCTATCAGGCCGGCCAGAGCCCGTTCGTCACCTTCTTCTCGAAGCTCGGCGTGCCTTACGTGGGCAGTATCATGAACATCGTGGTGCTGACGGCGGCGCTCTCCAGCCTGAACTCCGGTCTGTACTCTACCGGGCGTATCCTGCGCTCCATGTCGATGGGCGGTTCAGCGCCGAAGTTCATGTCGAAGATGAGCAAGCAGCACGTGCCTTACGCAGGCATTCTTGCCACGCTGGTGGTGTATGTCTTCGGCGTTTTCCTGAACTATCTGGTGCCGTCTCAGGTCTTTGAGATCGTTCTGAACGTGGCCGCACTCGGCATTATCGCTTCCTGGGCCTTTATCGTGGTCTGCCAGATGCGTCTGCGTAAAGCCATTAAAGAAGGCAAAGCCGCAGATATCAGCTTCAAGCTGCCGGGCGCGCCGGTGACCTCCTGGCTCACCCTGCTCTTCCTGTTCAGCGTGCTGGTGCTGATGGCGTTCGACTACCCGAACGGCACCTATACCATCGCCACCATCCCGCTGCTGGCCGTGCTGCTGATCGCTGGCTGGTTCGGTGTGCGTAAGCGCGTTCACGAAATTCACAGCACCGCACCGGTTCATCCAGACGATGAAAAACACGACGCGCCGCTGGTGGAAGAGACCTCGCGTTAAGCATCACACAGGCATTAAAAAGGGAAGGCATATGCCTTCCCTTTTTTTATATTACAGCGCGATACGAATCACATCGTCAGGCTGGGTCGCTTCCTGCTGGCGGGTAGATTTCTGCTTCACCGTCACGTAAAGCGTTTTGCCATCCGCAGAGAGCGCCAGGCTGTTCGGGTAGACCGGCGTATCGAACGTTTTCGTCACTTTGTAGGTCTTCGCGTCAATCACGCTCACCTTGCCGGCCTCACGGTGCGTCACGTAAGCTTCATTGCGAGCCGGGTTAAACAGAACGGCCAGGGATTCAGGCGCGGCGATTTTCTCGATCACGCTGCCGTCTTTCAGGCTAACCGCCAGCACTTCCGGCTGTTTTGAATCGGTCAGGAACGCGCGCTGACCGGCGGTGTCCAGGCTCAGGTTCAGATAGAAGTGCTCTTTTCCGTCGTCCTGCACTTTTTTGCGGCTCAGGATTTTGTTGGTGGCGGTATCAATGGTGACCAATTCACCGTCTGCATTGGTGGTGTACAGGCGTTTCGCCTTTGCATCCAGCGCCAGACCGGTACTGTATGTGCCGGTGTTGGCAATGGTCTCTTTCAGCTTCAGCGTTGCGCCATCCACGACCCAAATCACGCTCTCTTTGCCGACACCGGTGATGTAAATCGTGTTGCTCGCGTCATCCGCCACCAGCTGGCGCGGCTGCAGCGGCTTGACGGTTTCACTGCGCTGGCGGCTATCAAGCACCAGTCGCCCTTTCACGTCGCCCGTTTTCGCATCAATGGCCGTCACTGCGCCGTTGATCGTATTACCCAGCCACAGGGTTTGCGTCGCGCCGTCGAGGGTGGCGCCAAACGGTTTGAGATCGCTATGAATGGCCTGCGTCACCTCAAGCGTAGCAGGATCGAGGCGATAGATAACGCCACCCTTGTCGAGTTTACGGCTTTGCGACGTCGCAACCCACAGCGCGTTCTCCTGCTGGCTGACCGCCATTTCATAGGCACCTTTACCCACCGCTTTACGCAGCATCTCTTCGGCGGCATGCGCCTGGAAGGTTCCGGCAAACAGTAAAGCGGCAGACAGCAGAGACGTACTCAGGCGTGGCGAGCACAGATGGCGTAAAGACATAACAATTCCTTTTTTGAAAATTGGGGGTACTGCTGACATCGCTTCCGGCTGGCAACGTCATGGCATTGCCGTTTTGATAATGAGAATAGTAATCATTAATAAGTTAAAAGTGGAGTTTTTCTTTTCCCTATTGCCTTTCATTAACGCAATGTGCGGTTATAGTTTTCAAAACATTTACAAAACCTTTAACATGTATGGACATGTTCCATTTGGTTCGTTTATACATCACAACCGGTTTTACTCATGAAAATCATATCTGCCCGTAAGGCATCTCTCCCGCTGCTGCTGGTTCCCGTTGTTTTTGCGCCTCTAAGCGCAATGAGCGCAGAGGAACAGACCATGATCGTCAGCGCCACGCCGCAAACCGTATCAGAGCTTGATACTCCGGCGGCGGTCAGCGTCGTGAATGGCGAGGATATGCGCCACGCTGCGCCGCGCATTAATCTCTCCGAATCGCTTGGCAGCGTTCCGGGACTACAGATTCAGAACCGTCAGAACTATGCTCAGGATCTCCAGCTTTCGATGCGCGGGTTTGGTGCTCGCTCAACGTTTGGCGTGCGCGGCATTCGCATGTACGTCGACGGTATTCCAGCCACCATGCCGGACGGACAGGGCCAGACCTCCAACATCGATCTCTCCAGCATTGACAGCGTTGAGGTGCTGCGCGGTCCCTTCTCCGCCCTGTATGGCAACGCCTCTGGCGGCGTGATTAACATCAATACGCAAACCGGGCAGCAGCCGCCGACCATCGAGGCAAGCAGCTATTACGGCAGTTACGGGACATGGCGCTACGGCATGAAAGCCACCGGCGCAATGGGCGATGGCACCCATGCCGGGGACGTGGATTACACCGTATCCACCACCCGCTTCACCACTAAAGGCTACCGCGACCACAGCGGCGCGCGGAAGAATCTCGCTAATGCCAAACTGGGCGTACGCATTGACGATGCCAGCAAGTTAACGCTGATTTTTAACAGCGTGGACATGAAAGCAAACGATCCGGGCGGGCTGAGCTATCAGGAGTGGCAGGATAACCCGCGTCAGTCCCCGCGCGGCGATCAGTACAACACGCGCAAGACCATCAAGCAGACTCAGGCGGGGCTGCGCTACGACCGCCAGCTTAGCGCTCAGGACGATCTCAGCGTGATGATGTACGCCGGCGAGCGTGAAATGACCCAGTACCAGTCGATTCCCTACCAGCCGCAGCTGAGGCCTTCTCACTCCGGCGGCGTGATCGATATGCAGCGTCATTATCAGGGGGTTGATACCCGCTGGACGCACCGCGGCGAGCTGCTGGTGCCGGTCACCTTCACCACCGGTCTGAACTATGAAAACATGAGTGAAGATCGTCGCGGGTACGAGAACTTTGTGATGAACAACGGCGTGCCGGATTACGGCGTGAAGGGTGATAAACGCCGGAACGAACGTAACCTGATGTGGAACGTCGACCCTTACCTGCAGACCAGCTGGCAGCTGACGCAGAAACTGTCCGTTGATGCGGGCGTGCGTTACAGCTCGGTCTGGTTTGATTCTAACGACCATTACGTTACGCCGGGCAACGGCGACGACAGCGGTGACGCGAGCTATCACAAGTGGCTCCCGGCGGGCTCCGTTAAGTATGCGGTGACGGACGCGTGGAACCTCTACGCTGCCGCAGGGCGTGGGTTCGAAACGCCAACCATCAACGAGCTTTCGTATCGCGCCGATAACCAGGGCGGCCTGAATATTGGCCTGCAACCTTCCACGAACAACACGTATGAGGTGGGCAGCAAAACCCGCATTGGCAATGGCCTGCTGACGGCAGCGCTGTTCCGCACCGATACGGATGACGAGATCGTGGTGGATGCCAGCTCTGGTGGCCGCACAAGCTATAAAAATGCCGGAAAGACCCGCCGTCAGGGAGTCGAAGTGTCTCTCGATCAGCAGTTTGCCGAGAACTGGAAGCTGAAAATGGCGTGGACCTACCTTGATGCTACCTACCGAACCAACGTCTGCGGCGACGCGGACTGTAACGGCAACCGTATGCCGGGCATTGCCCGCAATATGGGCTATGCGTCGTTTGGCTGGCAGCCTGAAGAAGGCTGGTACGCGGGCTCGGACGTGCGCTACATGAGCGATATCATGGCCGACGACGAGAACACGGCGAAAGCGCCATCGTACACGGTGGTCGGGCTGAATACCGGGTATAAATTCAACTACGGTAACTGGGGGATGGACGTCTTTGGCCGCGTAGATAACCTGTTCGACAAAGAGTACGTTGGCTCGGTTATTGTCAACGAATCCAACGGGCGTTATTACGAGCCAGCGCCTGGCCGTAACTACGGTGTGGGTCTGTCGGTGTCTTATCGATTCGAGTAACAAATAAGTAAAGTTTATTTTATACCGAAAATAACGATCCTGATGGCAAAATGCCATCAGGAGTTATTCACCAGATAAATAAATAGACGCGGTATATAGTCGCTCTGTTAAATTATCTCTCAGTTAAAATATTGTCGCTGTAAAAGCGTATTCGCTTCATCAATCGATTTTTCAATCGCCTTCTGGCTGGCGTCGACATCCCGGCGTTCCAGGGCTGAAAGCAGTTCGTCATAGTGATACGTCGCTTCCTTAATGTCATTAAGCTCCTGGTGCAGATAGTTAATGCAAGGCCCGATACGCACCCAAAGCTGTTCAATTAATGCATTCAGCGTGGGCATTTCCGCGTACTGATAAAGCGTAAAGCGGAAGATGCGATTTGCCTGCAATGCCTGCTGAACGTTCCCGTTGCGCATGGCCTCATGAAACGCTTCCGACAATTTGCGCAACGTCTCGATCTTTTGGTCAGACATATTCTGACAGGCTGCGGCAACCGCCATGGGTTCAAGCTGCTTGCGAATAGCGTTGATTTCGTTATAACGGTCCAGCGTCACCTCCGGCACCAGAAATGCCTGTGCCGGCGTGGCATGTAATGCCCCTGCTGACACCAGACGCAGCAGCGCCTCGCGCACTGGGGTAATGCTGGTTCCTAATTTATCGGCGATCTCTTTCGTAATCAGTCGTGCACCCGGTTTAAGGGAGCCTGTAATTAACGCTCCTTTCAAACTGAGTTCAACTTGCATGGTAAGACTGATCCTTTGGGCTTTTTCTAAGTGATCCAAATCAAGCATGTTCAATTCCTGTAGCTAAAACTTAATGCTATTTTTAAACGCCAGTTTTAATAAAACGACGCTGGTCCGATATATCCTGTATCGTCATGCCTGGTGGTGGGAAGTACGTAAAACAGCAAAAAATGCAAAATGTGTTTTTTTTATCGGTTTCGGGCTCATCCGGGATGATGGCGCGAAAAGCCATGTCCGTTAATTAAAGACAATATATCGTATCTTCACAAATAAATATGGCGGGAAACCCCGCCATAGTGCCTTTTATTTATTGTCACCCGCGACGCGAATCACGACTTTACCGAAGTTTTTTCCTTCCAGCAGGCCAATCAGCGCTTCAGGGGCGTTTTCCAGCCCGTCCGTCACCTGTTCACGATAGTGAATTTTACCCTCCTGCACCCAGCGCCCCATCTCTTCCTGAAACTCATGAATGCGGTGGCCGTAGTCCTGGGCAATGATAAAGCCCTGCATCCGGATGCGTTTCTTCAGAATAGTGCCCATCAGAAGCGGCAAACGGTCTGGCCCCTCAGGCAAGCCCGTAGCATTGTAGCCGCTCACCAGGCCACACACCGGCACGCGCGCGGAGGTATTCAGCAGCGGCAGCACGGCGTCAAACACTTTCCCGCCGACGTTTTCAAAGTAGACATCAATGCCTTTCGGGCAGGCGCGTTTCAGCTGCTCAGCGAAATCCGCCGCGTGGTGATCGAGACACACGTCAAATCCAAGAACCTCAACGGCGTGGCGGCATTTTTCTGCCCCACCGGCTACCCCGACCACGCGGCAGCCTTTAATTTTACCGATCTGCCCGACGGTCGCCCCAACCGGGCCCGTCGCGGCGGCGACCACCAGCGTTTCACCCGCTTGCGGTTGTCCGATATCCAGCAACCCCATATAGGCGGTAAAGCCCGGCATCCCAAGAATGCCCAGCGCCCAGGAGGGATGGGTGGGATTATCGCCCAGCTTGACCAGGCCGCTGCCGTCCGAAAGCGCGTACTCCTGCCAGCCGCTGTAGCTCAGCACCCATTCACCCGCTTTAAAGTCGGGGTGGTTTGACTGCTCAACGCGGCTAACCGTTCCCCCTACCATCACCGCACCAATCTCAACCGGCGGAGAATAGGATGGCGCATCGCTCATGCGGCCCCGCATGTAAGGGTCCAGCGACAGCCAGACGGTGCGAAGCAGCAGCTGCCCCGCCTGAGGAGCAGGAACGGGCTGCTCTTCCAGACGAAAATTCTCCGCCACCGGCGCGCCCTGTGGGCGAGAGGCCAGCACCCAGCGGCGGTTTTGCGAAACAGATTGATTCATCGGATTCTCCTTCTGGTACAAATGTCATTACAGCCTGGCTCACGATCGGCATTATCGCCTTAACATTACGAGGCAGACTAGTTAAGCCGGACCACAAGATAGATGCAGGTTTCGTTCGTTTCGTTGATAAAACGGCAGTCGTTTGGCGGCCCCAGCTCCAGACAGTCTCCGGCCTTCATCTCGTGGCGAGTATCGCCCTCCTGGAATACCAGCTCGCCGGACTGCAGCCAGATCAGCTGCCGCGCGAGCGCGTAGGAGGACGCCGGCATCGGGACGTCGCTCCCCGCGGGTAGCTCAATCTGAACGAGGTCGATAGGCAGATCGGTACGGGGAGAAACGTGGCGACGAAGGTAGTGGGTTTGCGGATCGCGCCAGACGGGCTGGTTCGCCAGGCGCAGGAGTTTTCCCTCCTGCATCTCGGCTCTGGCAATCAGGGTCGACATGCTGATCCCAAACGCGCCTGACAGGCGGGCAAGCAAGGTTGCCGTCGGGCTGCTGTCGCCGCGCTCTATCTTGTGGATCATGGCGCGAGATACGCCTGCCCGCTCGGCCAGCTCGCTAAGAGACCAGCCGCGTGATTCACGTTCGAGGCGAATTCTGGCGCTAATACGCTGATTCATTGTGTCTGTTATTGTGTTCATAACGTCATACTAAAGCGTATGAACGCCGTTTCAATGGGGCTCATAATCATTCTCACGTAGCGCTCTGACGATACAGTTGTGTAATATCATATCTATAGCGTAATACTATAGTAAACAACATACAGAGGTTTAATCATGATCGTTCGTCACGCCTGTAAAGAAGACTGCGCTGCGATAGGAGAGATCTATAACCATGCGGTGCTGCATACTGCCGCGATCTGGAACGATAAAACCGTTGATACCGATAACCGAATCGCCTGGTTCGAGGCCCGCACGCTCGCGGGTTACCCGGTTCTGGTGGCTGAGGAAAATGGTGTGGTTACCGGGTACGCCTCTTTCGGCGACTGGCGCGCCTTCGACGGCTTTCGTCACACGGTTGAGCATTCGGTATATGTCCATCCGGAGCATCAGGGTAAAGGCATTGGCCGCACGTTAATGAAAGCGCTGATCAACGAGGCCCGCGCCATCGGCAAACACGTGATGGTGGCCGGCATTGAAGCGCAAAATAAGGCCTCGATTCACCTCCACGAAACGCTCGGTTTTGTGACCACGGGGCAGATGCCGCAGGTGGGAACCAAGTTTGGCCGCTGGCTGGACTTAACCTTTATGCAGCTGCAGCTGGACGAGCGCAGCGACCCGGACGCAATCCCATGAATCAGTCGCTGACGCTGGCGTTCCTGGTGGCGGCGGGGATCGGTCTGGTGGTGCAAAACACCTTAATGGTGCGTATCACCCAGTCCTCCTCCACCATTCTTATCGCAATGCTGCTGAACTCCCTGGTCGGCATTGTGCTGTTTGTCAGCATTCTGCTGCTGAAGCAGGGCTTCGCCGGGTTCAGTGAGCTGGCCGCAACGGTGCGCTGGTGGACGCTGATCCCGGGGCTCCTGGGGTCGTTTTTTGTGTTTGCCAGCATCAGCGGCTACCAGAACGTGGGCGCGGCAACGACCATCGCGGTGCTGGTCGCAAGCCAGCTGATTGGCGGGCTGGTCCTTGACGTGCTGAGAAGCCATGGCATTCCCCTGCGCGCGCTGATCGGCCCGGTATGCGGCGCGGTGATGCTGGTCGTCGGGGCCTGGCTGGTAGCGCGACGCCAGTTTTGATTACAGTATGGTGCCGCCCTTGGTCAGCTGTTCCTGGCGTGCGTCCATCTCCTCTTTGTGCTGCTTACCGTGGTGCGAAATCGCGGTACGCAGACGCTGCTGTTGGGCGTAACGGTCTTCACGGCTGAGATCGGCATCATCGCTCAATGCAATCAGCAGTTCGTTCATGTGGGCGATGACGCTCTCTTCAATGGCGGCATCCACGCGGGCGGTAACTTCGTTTAAATGTGACATTGTCACTCCTTGTTTTTGCCGGGTGGTGGCTTAAGCCTTACCCGGCAATAAATGCTTAGTTCAGCTTCGCTTTAGAGAAATCGCTGCCCATCAGGCTCACGCTGTATCCGGTCACGTTGCTGCGGGTTGCAAAGAACGTTTTGCCGTTTGCCAGCGCGATCCACGGTGCCTGCTGGTAGAAAATCTCCTGCGCCTGGCCGTACAGTTTCGCACGCTCGGCCGGATCGCTGGTCAGCTTCGCTTTTTGCACCAGGGCATCATAACCCTTATCGCACCAGCGCGCGGCGTTTGACCCGGTTTTAATGCTGTTGCAGCCCAGCAGCACATCGGCGAAGTTGTCCGGGTCGCCGTTATCGGACATCCAGCCGAACAGCGCGGAGTCGTGCTCGCCTTTGCGCATCCCGGAGAGGTATTCCCCCCACTCGTAAGAGACGATTTTGGCCTTCACGCCGACTTTCGCCCAGTCGCTCTGGATCATCTCCGCGATACGACGCGAGTTAGGGTTATACGGACGCTGAACCGGCATTGACCACAGCGTGACCTCTGCGCCCTTCTCCAGCCCGGCCTGCTTAAGCAGCGCTTTTGCTTTATCAGGATCGTAGCTGTAGTCCTGCAGATCTTTATTAAAGCCCAGCATATTTGGCGGGATCGGCGATTTAGCCACCGTACCGGAGCCCATAAAGACCGCATTAACGATAGCCTTCTTGTCGGTCGCGTAGTTCAGCGCCTGACGCACCAGCACGTTATCGAACGGCTTTTTCTCGGTGTTAAACGCCAGATAGCCGACGTTCAGCGCATCGACAGAGTGCAGCGTCAGGTCTTTGTTCTTTTTAATCACGTCAAACTGAACCGGAGACGGCGCAGGAATAATCTGACACTCGTTGGTCTGTAATTTCGCCAGGCGGGTTTCCACGTTTGGCGTGATGGAGAAGATAAGATGTTTGGTCGGCACCTCGCCATCCCAGTAGTTCGGATTAGCGACGTAGCGGATCAGCGAGTCCACCTTGTACTGCTGGAGCACATAGGGCCCGGTGCCGATCGGCCAGGTATCTACGTTCTCAGGCGTGCCTTTTTTCAGCATCACATCGGCGTATTCGGCGGAAAGGATCGACGCGAAATCCATTCCCCAGTCGGCCAGGAACGCGGCGTTGGGTTCACTCAGGGTGAACTGGACGTGATAATCGTCGACCTTTTTAACGTCCTGAATCAGCTTATCGAGCCCGACATCGTTGAAGTATTCGTAGTTGCCCTGGGACACATTATGGTACGGGTGTTTAGGGTCTTTCTGACGCATTACCGAGAAAATAACGTCATCGGCGTTAAAGTCGCGCGTCGGTTTGAAGTATTTGTTGCTGTTGAACTTCACCCCTTTGCGCAGGGTAAAGGTATAGGTCTTGCCGTCCGGTGAAATCGTCCAGGATTCCGCCAGTGACGGTACCGGGGTATTTTTCACCGGGTCGAAATTGATCAGGCGGTTGTACAGAACCTGAGAGCTGGCCACGAACGACGGGCCGGAGCTGGCGATTTGCGGGTTGAACGACTCTGGCGATGCCTCGGAGCAGTAAATAAGGGTGTCGTTGTTTGCCGCCCATGCGGCACCGGCTGGTAAAAGAGCGCTCAGCGCAAGGGCGAGCAGCGTTTTCCCTGTAGACATAGTTATAACCCTGACAGTTTTATTATATAGGTCAGTAATAACAGCACAGCCGTTATCACCTGGCAAATAACGAAACACTATCAGGTTATTCTAAAGGCGCGTTTTTTGCCGGTTTTGCCACCAGAGCAAAAAAAGGTGATTTGCCTTAAGTGACGTTATTCGTCAAGCACAACCGTCACGATCTATGCCGCAAGAAATCGGCGCTTTTAGCGTCTCTTCCTCCGTTTGTTTGCTTCCTCGTTTCGTTAAAGTAACGGTGTGAAGAAGTATATGGGATCAAATCGTGGCAAAAACTCTTTTACGCAGCGGTAATCTGGATGATTTTCAGGCCGTTGGCGGCGGCGGACAGGCCGTTTTTGAATCAGCGTTACAAATCCGGGAAGCGCTTCGATTGCGCAAACAGCAGGCCATAGTGGACTGTCTGGCTATTCCTCAGGTCAACGACAGCGGCGACCGCGTGGACTGGTATTCCCCCGTTGAGGGAAGCGTCACCAGCTGGAAGGCGGCCAGTGAAGACGACCGCTATCGTGCCCTGCGCTATCTGGAAAACACGCTTGCCAGCGTTGAGTCGTTAAGCAAGAAATGCCTCCAGTCGCCCAAAACCGCGCAGCAGCTTTTCGGCTCGCTGCTGTCGAAAGCGTTTCAGTTTCCCGGCGAGAATTTTGTTTTCCTGGTCGCAGGAAAGCCGATTATTTGCTTCTGGGGTTTTGTAAACCTGAACGAAAATGCGCGCGACGATGTCCTCGACTGCCTGCGTGAAGCGTTGATCCCCGAGCCTGCCCCCGTTGTGATTGAAGAGCCCGAGCCAGAACCCGCGCCCGAACCGGCCATCACCTTTGAAAAAGCAGACGAGCCGCTGATTGCGCCCGTCGCCGCCGTGCGTATTACGCCGGAAGAACTGTATGAGCCGGAGCCCGCGCCGGTTGTTGCGCAACCCGCTCAGGAACCTGCGCCTGTTGCCGTCACGAAAAAACGTCGCGTTCCCCTGTGGACCCTGCCGGTTGCCGCCGTGATTGTGGCAGCCGTTGCCGCGCCGCTGCTGTGGCCAAAACAGGCCCCTTCGGCAGAGCCCGCTCCGGCACCGGCTCCTGAGCCCGTGGCTATTGCACCGCAGCCGATCAAAGAGGTAGAGCCGCTGGCTATGAATCTCCCCCTGCATCAGGCTGAGGTCGTCGCCAGTAAAGAAAAAGAACCCGCTCCTGCACCTGAAGCCGCACCGGTGGTAATTGTTCCGATCCCGAAAGATGCCATGGTGATGGAAGCCGGTCAGGTGAAAGCCGGGTCGACGCGCTTCCTGAACGGTACCTGGCGCGCGGTTCTCGACGTGAAAGATCCGGTCACCGGCAAGCCGCCGTCAATGCGCTATCAAATCCAGAACAATAAAGGTTTCGCCCGCGTCGTGCACGGCGACAACATTGTCTGCCGCGCGGAGATTTTCTCCGGACTGCACAGCAATGGCGAGCTGATGATTAAAAGTCGCGGCAATGCTCGCTGCACCGACGGTTCCCGCTATCCGATGCCGGAAGTCGCCTGTAAAGCCGGGGCCAGCGATATCGCAGAATGTCGCGCTCGCTACGATGCCAACACCGTCGTCCCACTGACGTTCAAGAAAGCAGGTGCCTGATCCTATGCTGGTAAATCTTTGCGACTATAAACAAAGCGTCACGCTTATTGCCAACAGCGGCGTGCAGTTCCTGGATTTCGGCCTGACGCCGCAGGACACCGCCAGCAACGGGCGCTTCGTACGTAAAACCGCGAACGGCCCCCTTTTGCGACTCGATTTCGACCTGGTGAACGGGCGCTATACCCTGCCGGGGACGAACGGCGGTCAGCCTGAAGTGGTTAAACCGGAAACCACCATTCCGCTGCATCAGTCCCTTGCCGTGCTGGACGGCGTCTGGCTTCCAGTGCCCTTCCTGCGCTTCAACCCGCCGCGGACCTTTGTGGAAGGACCTGATAACTGGGCGCGCGTTCAGGTGCGCAAGCTCGAGAAGCCCGACACGGCAGGCAACTCGCACCGCGTCACCCTCGCGCTCGACAGCCAGATCGCGGAGCATGCCACCTCCGCCCTGTCACCGGTTGAAAACGATATTCTGAATGGAACCCGCTTTGCGCTGGCGTGGCGCGATAGTGAGGTAGAAAGCTTCCTCGACCAGACCTGGATTGACGGCTGGCTGCGCGAGGCATTTACCCAGTATGCCGACGGCGTTGAAAACCGCTCTGAACGCGACCTGCATCAGGCGATGCGCAGTTTTGAATATCAGGCCCACTGGCTCAATGTACTGACCATGCTCGGTGAACAGCTCACCATTCCGGAAGTGAAATTTGTCACCCACACGCTCAGCACGCCTGCCATTCCGGTCGACCTGATCCTCGACGTGGGCAACACCCACACCTGCGGCGTCATTATTGAAGACCACGGTGATGCAAACGACGGGCTTCGGCAGACCGCCGAGCTGCAGGTTCGTTCGTTAAGCGAGCCGCAGTTCCTGAACGAACCTCTCTTTACCAGCCGTCTTGAATTTTCCGAAGCGCGTTTTGGCAAACAGCACTTCTCGGTGGAAAGCGGTCGCGAAGATGCGTTTGTCTGGCCGTCGATTGTTCGCGTGGGCGATGAAGCCCGCAAGCTGGCGATGCAGCGCCTGGGAACCGAAGGTAACAGCGGCATCTCCAGCCCGCGCCGCTACCTGTGGGATGAAACGCCTGTCGTGCAGGACTGGCGCTTCAGCCAGATGAACGGCAAAACCCAGCGTGAACCGCTCGCCACGGCGTTTCCGCTGATGAACCTGATGAACGATGACGGTGAGCCGCTGTTTACGCTGCCGCAGGACGAGCGGCTGCCGGTCTTTTCGCCGCAGTACAGCCGCAGCACGCTGATGACGCACATGCTGTGCGAGCTGCTGGCGCAGGCGCTGGGCCAGATCAACAGCGTCGCCACCCGCCTGCGCCTGGGCTTCCCGGCCTCGCCGCGCCAGCTGCGCACCCTGATCCTGACCCTGCCCTCGGCCATGCCGAAGCAGGAGCGCGAGATTTTCCGTCGCCGCATGTTTGAAGCCATTGCCATCGTCTGGAAAGCGATGGGCTGGCACCCACAGGATGAAGATTTTGCCACCCGCAAGCAGCAGGAAAAAAGCGTGGTGCCGGTCCCTGAGATCCAGATGGAGTGGGATGAAGCCAGCTGCGGTCAGCTGGTCTGGCTGTATAACGAAGCGATTTCCCGTTTTGGCGGCCAGACGGAAGCCTTTTTCGCCTCCCTCGCCCGCACGGATCGTGAACCTGAGCCGGGCGTGCAGCCGGGCCGCGCATTACGCGTCGCGTCTATCGACATCGGCGGTGGCACCACGGATATGGCAATAACCCATTACCAGCTTGATGACGGCTCCGGTAATAATGTCAAAATCACCCCGCAGCTGCTGTTCCGCGAAGGGTTCAAGGTGGCGGGCGACGATACCCTGCTGGACGTGATTCAGCGCTATGTCCTGCCCGCCCTGCAAACGCAGCTGCAGAAATCCGGCATTGCGGACGCCTCACTGCTGATGGCGTCGCTGTTCGGCGACTCCGGGCGTATTGATACCCAGGCGGTACTGCGCCAGCAAACGGCGCTTCAGCTCTTTATGCCGATTGGCCACGCCATTCTTTCCGCGTGGGAAGCCAGCGATATTGACGATCCGCTGGCGGGCCTGCATGCCACCTTTGGCGAGCTCCTTGCGCAGAAACCAACCCGCAACGTGATGAACTATCTTCAGCAGGCAATCGATCATGCCCTGCCGGCGGGCTCAGAGGCGTTCGACCTGTTCGCCGTGCCGCTGCACGTGAACTTCCGCGAAATGCAGGATGCAATGCTGGCCGGTCAGTTTACGCTGACCTCGCCGCTCCACGCGGTGTGTGAAGCGATTTCCCATTACAGCTGCGATATTCTGCTCATCACCGGGCGCCCGGGCTGCCTGCCGGGCGTTCAGGCGCTGATTCGGCATCTGCAGCCGGTGCCGGTCAACCGCATCGTCTGGCTGGATAAATATCAGGTTCACGAGTGGTATCCCTTCAGCCAGCAGGGGCGCATAGGCAATCCGAAATCGACCGCCGCGGTGGGGGCCATGCTCTGCAGCCTGGCGCTCGATCTGCGTCTGCCGCGCTTTAACTTTAAGGCCGCGGACATTGGCGCCTATTCCACCGTGCGCTATCTGGGCGTGCTGGATAACACCGTCAATACCCTGCGCGAGGAAAACGTCTGGTATCAGGATATCGATCTCGATAAACCCGGCGCGAAGCTTGACGCGCGGCTGCACTTCCCGCTGCGCGGTAACGTCACCCTCGGCTTCCGCCAGCTGGCGAATGCGCGCTGGCCCGCCACGCCGCTTTATACGCTCAGCATCAACTCGGCTGAACTGGCAAAAGCGATTGCCGGCGACGGCGTGCTGAACGTGCGGCTTAAGCTCTGCGGCGGCAGCAAATTAGAGGGCCCTGAGTCCTTCGAGCTCAGCGATGCCTGGCTGCAGGACGGCACGCCGGTTGCGCCTGACGCGTTAACCTTCAAACTGAATACTCTGGCCGATCGCCGACACAGCGGTAGCCACTACTGGATCGACAGCGGGAGCGTATACCTGAAATGACAGCGACCACCACCACCACCCAGGCCTTGATCGGGTGGATTAATGAGACGCGCCTGACCGCCCCTGTGCTGGATAACGATGCTGATGCCCTGCTTGCTCGCATCAACGCGGCGCAGGCGCGGGAGCATGCCATTGAACGCGCCCTGACCCGCCGGAGCAGCATTGGGCTTTACGGCCATTCTCAAAGCGCCAAAGCGCACCTGCTGCTGTCGCTGTGTGGCAGCGGTAACGGGCGCCTGAACGTGATGCCGGGCCAGCGCACCTTTGACTATTTTTCGCATATCAACCCAGGACATGCCCTGACCAACATGGCCGTGCGCTTCACCCGAGACACCCCGGAGGTAGCGGATGAGGCGTTTCCGCTGCGTCTGAACCTGGTCACCGAGGCCGAACTGGTACAGCTGTTTATTGCCCGCACGACGCTGCACCCGCAGATGCGCGCGGTGGATAAGGCGGTCATTGAGACGCGTCTGGAGAAATGGCGCGGCCTTCGCCAGCCGCAGAGCGTGCCCGGCATCACGGCGCAGGATGTGGGTGCGATTTCGCGTTTCTGGCAAAGCACGGTACCCGCCGCGAGACAGCAAATTGATGACGCCCTGTGGCATGAGTTTGCCCAGCTGGTGCCATCGCTCGATCTCAGCACCCGCGCCAGCGTCTGGTCGCTGCTGTGGGGCGAGCAACAGGAGTTAACCCAGCAGTGGCTGAAGCTTGCCCACGTGCTGCATCAGACCAGCCATGCGAGCGAGCTGGCTGCGCCGCTGAGCCTGCTGGTGGACAGCTTTGGTCTGCCTGGTGAAGGGTTCCTGACGCATGGCACCTTAACCCAGCAGGAAACTCAGGAGACGCTGCTTCATCCGCTGAACAACGGTGAAATGCTCAACGCCATCAGCATCCCGGTCGACGTGCTTGCTTTCCTTACCCGCGAGCTGGTCTTGCCGGTTGAGAATGGCGCGCTGGATAACGTTGATATCATTGATATTCCGGTCTATGAAGACGGCAGTGCCGATCCTTTAGTACAGGCTAAATGTCAGTGGCTGCTTGAACATTACCGCCAGCAGCTCCAGCCGGATGTGCTGGTTATCTGCAACGCGACAGCGCGGCACGAGCAGACGGCCCAAAAAGCAAAAGTGTTAATTAACTGGATTAAAGAGACCCAGCCTGCCGAGGAGTCTGCCCTGCCGGGGCTGGTATGGGCGATCACCCCGCATGACGCTCGTTTCACTACCCGACAGAATCTCGATGAAGCCGTACAGCATCTGCTGGGCAAGCCAGGCCTGCGCTGGGGAACTCTGCAGGCGCTGGACAGCCACAGCATGCAGCGCGTCATTGAGTGGCTGTCTCAGGCGACGCTCCCGGCACAGCGGCAGAAGCGCCTTGGCACGCTGAAAAACCTGCTGCGGCAGGAGATCGCGTCGCTGATGCAAAGCTATCTGGCGCCGCTGGTTGAGGAACCGGGTACACGACGTGCTCAGGCCGAAAACATGGTGCGCACGCTGCAAAGCAGCGCCGCCCGTCACGGCGAGCTGCTTGAGGGCCTGCTGCCGCCGCTGAAAGCCTTTGAAACGCTGCTCGCCGTTCAGCAGCCGCGCGAGGAGCAGGTGAACGGGCTGTTCACGGACACCATCGATCTGTTCGCCGATAACGCCCAGGAAAGCGCAGGACGATTCCAGACAAAAGACAAAGCGCGCCTGGCGCACAGAGTATGGATAAATCATCTGCGCCAGTGGAGCCGCAATGAAGCTACCGCCGCCCGTCTTGGTCTGGAGCCCGCGGTGCTGCAGCAAATCGCGGATGTGCTGGTGGTAACCAGCTACCGGCTTAATCTGCCGCAACAGCTTCAGCGCATTGTCGACGCGGATAAAAGCAGCGCGGCGCAGCTGCATGCGGTGATAGGGAATTTCGTTGGCTGGCTGGGTTACGACCAGACCCCGTCAGCAGAACGCCCCGCAAGCCGCATTCGCAAAGGTCAGGCAATCTTTGTTACGCCCGTCGTCAGCAGTGCCGCACCGCGCCTGACGCGTCTGGGGGAGCAGCCTGTTCATGCGGCCACCGCGTACGTTTACGACTGGCTGGTTGCCCTCTATAGCCGGGCAATCGAAAACATTGATTATCAGCATCCGCATGATGTTCAGCCTGACGCACGTCGGGCACTGCGGGCTTTAATCCTGTAGCGGCCTATCTTGCCGGGTAGCGCTGCGCTTACCCGGCCTGTATTCCGCGACGATAATCACGCCGCCATACACTCCGCTAACGCCTGCGCCAGTGCCGACGGGTTTTCCCACGACATGGAGTGCCCCGCCGCAGGGATGATTTTGACCTCAACGCCCTTCAGCTTCAGATTATCCACATCGTCATCCGGCAGTGAGAGCTCACCAAAAATCAACGTCACCGGGCAAGGCAGCGACAGAAATTGCGCTTCCCAGTCCGGCTCAACACCGGCGACCAGGCTTGATGCGCCGCGCCAGACGGCATAGGGTGCATTGCTTTGCAGGCACCCGGCCCAGGCGGTGGTCTCTTTACGGAGCATGGCATTATAGCCCTGCGCCACAAACTGGTGTTCGGTTTGCGCCGCAATAGCGCGGCTAAACATCCCCCCACCGGCGTGAAAATTGGGCTCCGACACCATCAGTCCCTTCACGCGCGGTGCCAGCAGCCCCGCCGTTTCTATAGCAATGCTGCCGCCCATGCTGTGACCGTATAACCAGAAGGCATCCAGCTGAAGATGGTCAATCAACTCCGCCACGACGCGCGCCTGTTCAGTCGTTTTATAGCTGTAATGTTCAGGCTTATCGCTGTAACCGCTGCCGGGTAAATCGATGAGAATAGCTCTGCGCCCGCCAAACTGAGGGTCTCGGACGACGCGAGGATATTCATAGGAAGAGGCGCAGCCCAATCCGTGGATAAAGACTACGGGATCGCCAGAGCCGGGCAAATCATGCCAGCGCACGGTGCAACCCGCATGCTGCGAGTAAAAACTGTTCATAAGCACTCCTTTTACGATGCACTGTGTATTTATACAGCTATCGTAACTGGAATGCTATGTTCATCTTTCGAACTTGGAAGGATGCTTCAGAAAAGAGAAATCAGCAGCGCAACGGGGAAACTCATCGGCCAGGTCGACCCGACCAGAAACGCGCTAAGCAGGCGGATGCGCTTGCGGTCTTTAGAAAGGAACCAGGTAATTAATGCACAGATGGAAGCCATCACTGCGTAAAAAACCAACATCTTTTGATACAACGTCATTCTGTATACCAGAGCCGAAAAAATAACCGCACGCAATATGCGTCAAATGTTGATACAGATCAAGTTTTTTCATTACATAATAACCACTTAAATATTAAGGCTAATAACAACTGAGTATTTTGTATTACAAACAGGGGGAGCCACCCATTATCTTTATTGATAACATGCAAGTTAAATGCACTTTTTGATAAATTCTCTCTTCCGCAAAGGCGTCTAATAAAGGCAGACATACATGGGAGGCAATATGCTACGCATTCCGCAAAGCTGTATTCATACCCGCTCTACCCCTTTCTGGAATAAAGAAACCGCCCCCGCCGGGATCTTTCAGCGTCATCTCGATACGGGTACCCGTCCGGGCGTTTATCCCCGCCTGTCCGTTATGCAGGGTGCCGTCCGTTACCTGGGTTATGCTGATGAACATGTCCCTGAGCCTGACAGCACACTGATTATCAGGGCCGGCCACTTCGGTGTTTTTCCCCCTGAGAAATGGCATCACATCGAGGTGATGAGCGACGACACGCTGTTCAATATTGAATTTTTCGTCGAACCAGAGGTGTTGAAGTCGCTTTGAGCGGCTTTTATTTACGAGGAAACCTTTATGCTACGTATCCCTGAGAATGTTGTTCATACCCGCTCCACGCCATTCTGGAACAAAGACACCGCGCCAAAAGCGCTTTTCACCCACCATAATACGAAAGCCAGCGTATATGGCCGTTTGTCGGTGATGCAGGGTGCGGTGCGCTATTTCGGTTTCCCGAACGCTGACGCGACCGAACCGGATCTGGAGCTGGTGATTGAAGCCGGATCGTTTGGCATCTCACCGCCAGAGAAATGGCACCGCATCGAGCTATTGACCGACGATACCTATTTCAATATCGACTTTTTTGCCGATCCTGCTGTTACGCTTCAGGGCGCGGGCATCGGCAAAGTGGTCAATACACATAAGGAGTAACCGCATGGGTAAAGCAACGTACACAGTGACCGTGACCAACAACAGCAACGGCGTCTCGGTGGATTATGAAACAGAGGCCCCCATGGAGTTGCTCATCCCCGACATCGCCGCAGATGTGGTAAAAGATCTGGTGAATACCGTCCGCGCTTACGACACGGAAAATGAGCACGAGGTGTGTGGCTGGTAAAGCAAACGCCCGGCGATGCCGACCGCCGGGCATGATTTCCTAGTGTTTTATCATCACATGCCGGACAACCGTATAATCCTCAAGCCCATACACCGACATATCCTTTCCATAGCCAGACAATTTCATGCCGCCGTGCGGCATTTCGCTCACCAGCATAAAGTGGGTATTGACCCAGGTGCAGCCGTACTGCAGGCGCGCGCTCAGGCGATGGGCGCGTCCCACGTCTTTCGTCCAGACCGACGACGCCAGGCCGTATTGCGAATCGTTCGCCCAGGCCAGGACCTGCGCTTCATCGTCGAATTCGGTGACGCTCACCACCGGTCCAAACACTTCGCGCTGAACGATGGCATCCTCCTGTTTCGCCCCGGCCAGCAACGTTGGCTGGAAGTAGTAGCCCGCCCCCTCTTTTTTGCTCCCGCCCGTCACCACGCGGATATGGCCAAGGGCTTTCGCCTCGTCAACCGCCTGACAGACGCGTGAAAGATGGGCAGCCGAGCTGAGCGGACCGAGTTCAGTAGATTCATCCTCCGGGGCACCCATTTTGAGGCTGGCGACCGCGGCACCGAGCTTTTCCACCAGCTGGGCATAGATCCCCTTCTGGGCATAGATACGGCAGGCCGCCGTACAGTCCTGCCCGGCATTGTAGAAACCAAACGTCCGCACGCCTTCTACAACCGCATCCAGGTCGGCGTCATCGAACACGATAACCGGCGCTTTACCGCCCAGCTCCATGTGGGTGCGCTTAATGGAGGACGCCGTGTGGCCGATGATATGCTCCCCGGTGGCAATCGAACCGGTCAGCGACACCATGCGCACTTTTTCATGTCCGGTGAGCGGGTCGCCCACCGTTTTCCCGCGGCCAAACAGCACGTTGAGAACGCCAGCCGGGAAGATATCTTTCGCCAGCTCCGCCAGCTTTAACGCCGTTAGCGGCGTGATTTCAGACGGCTTGATGACCACACAGTTACCGGCCGCCAGCGCAGGCGCCAGCTTCCATGCCGCCATCATCAGCGGGTAGTTCCACGGCGCGATAGAGGCAACCACGCCCACCGGGTCGCGGCGGATCATCGACGTGTGGCCGTCAAGGTACTCACCCGCGGCCAGCCCGTTCAGGCAGCGGGCCGCCCCGGCGAAGAAACGGAAAACGTCGACCACTGCGGGAATTTCATCGCCCAGCGCACAGTGCAGCGGCTTGCCGCAGTTGAGGGATTCGAGCCGGGCAAACTCTTCGCCATGCACTTCAATCGCATCCGCGAGCTTCAGCAGGCACTCGGCGCGCGTTTTCGGTGTCGTTTGTCCCCACTCAGCAAAAGCCCGGTCGGCGGCCTGAACCGCCGCGTCGACCTGTGCCGCTGACGCTTCAGCAATCTCCAGCAGCACCTCTCCGGTGGCTGGGTTATAGACCGGCTGTTTTTCTCCCTCTCCGGCAACCAGTTCACCCTTTATCAGCAGATGTGTTTGCATAGCATTGTCCTGTTCAAATCAATGTTATTTCCCGCCGCCGGCGATGTTCTCGCCGTCGCGGGTTAGCCACCAGGCTCCCAGAATGGGGATGGTTGTTACCAGCATCACCAGCAGTGCAACGACGTTGGTGACCGGCACGTCGCGCGGACGGCCTAGCTGATTGAGCAACCACAGCGGTAACGTGCGTTCGTGTCCCGCCGTAAAGGTTGTGACGATAATTTCGTCAAACGACAGGGCAAACGCCAGCATTCCCCCGGCCAGCAGCGCGGAGCCCAGGTTGGGCAGCACCACATAGCGGAAGGTTTGCCATCCGTCGGCCCCGAGATCCATCGACGCTTCCACCAGACTCCAGGAGGTGCGTCTGAACCGGGCAATCACGTTATTGAAGACCACCACCACGCAGAACGTGGCGTGCCCAACCACGATGGTGAAAAACCCCGGCTCAAGGTTGATTGTTTTGAACGCTGTCAGCAGCGCCAGGCCGGTGATGATCCCCGGCAACGCAATCGGCAGCAGCAGCAATAGCGAGATCGCGTTCTTGCCAAAAAACTCGCTTCGCCAGAGCGCCGCTGCAGCAAGCGTGCCAAGCACGAGGGCTATCGCGGTGGATAGCGCGGCAACCTGAAGTGACAACGTCACTGATTCGATGATATCGCCGCGCCCCGCCGCCGCAGTAAACCACTTAAGCGTCAGCCCCTGAGGCGGAAAGCTGTAGGCAGCATCTTCGGTATTAAAGGCATAGACTGCGATAATCAGCAGCGGGAAGTGCAGGAAGATGACGCCTCCCCACGCTGCCACTTTCAGGAACAGCGGTGCGCGTTCAGAGTGCATCGAATGCTCCCAGACGCTTCACGAACGCCAGATAGAGTGAAATCAGCACGATGGGAACCAGCGTGAACGCGGCGGCCATGGGCATATTGCCGATTGCCCCCTGCTGGGAGTAGACCATGTTACCGATGAAAAACCCCGGCGGCCCGACCAGCTGCGGTACGATGAAATCCCCCAGCGTCAGGGAAAAGGTGAAGATTGAGCCCGCGGCAATGCCCGGGATAGCCAGCGGCAGAACGACATAGCGGAAGGTCTGGCGCGGGCGCGCGCCGAGGTCGGCTGAGGCCTGCAGCAGCGAGGCCGGCAGACGTTCCAGCGCCGCCTGAACGGGCAGGATCATAAACGGCAGCCAGATATAGACGAAGACCAGAAACCGTCCCAGCCCGGAGGTGGATAAGGTGTTGCCCCCTACCGCGGGTAGCGTAAGGATCGAGGTCAGGAGCGGCTCCAGCCCCAGGTGGTTGAGGAACCATTGTGCCACGCCGTCCTTCGCCAGCAGCAGCGTCCAGGCGTAGGCTTTGACGATGTAGCTCGCCCACATTGGCAGCATCACGGCGATATAGAAAAACGCTTTCCACTTGCCGCGGGTGTATCGCGCCATGTACCAGGCCATCGGGAACGCCAGAATTGCGCTAGCAATCGTCACCGCAATCGCCATCGTTAACGTGCGCAGGATGATGTCGTAGTTTGCCGGATTGAAGAGCGCCAGTATGTTCGCCAGGGTCAGATCCGGCGTGACCGCCATGGTGAAATCGTCAAAGGTGTAAAAACCCTGCCACAAAAGGGTCAGCAGCGATCCTAAATAGACAATGCCAAACCACATCAGCGGTGCAAGCAGAAGCAGGAACAGTCCGAGCGACGGTTTACGCCAGAACAGTGACGTAATGCGGCTGATGCGGCCGCGCGGGGCGGGAGGGTGCGCGACACTCATAGCCATTTCACCTCTCCTCCTGCAGGCGAATCATCGCCTCGCGCGACCACGACGCCGTGACGGCCTGCCCCGGCGCAATGCCGCTTAGCGGCGAGAAATCGCTGAGATTGGCCTGGCTCACCAGCAGTTTGGCACCGTCGGTGAGCCTGATCTCAAGGCGCGTGGCAGCCCCCTGATACTGAACGGCCTGGACGACGCCCTGCACCTGAACCTCACCGCCCTCATTCAGGCGGATATGTTCCGGACGCAGGGAATAGCTGCCCTCCATGCCGCAGACTTTATGCGCAAGGCCTGCATCGAAGACGTTCGAGGTGCCGACAAAACCGGCGACAAACGGCGTGCGCGGGCGCATGTAGAGATCGCGCGGGGTATCGACCTGCTCGATGCGCCCATTATTGAACACCGCCACCCGGTCCGACATAGAGAGGGCTTCACCCTGATCGTGGGTGACGAAAATAAAGGTGATGCCGAGTTCCTGCTGAAGTTTCTTCAGCTCGAACTGCATCTGCTCCCGCAGCTTGAGATCGAGCGCGCCTAACGGCTCGTCGAGCAGCAGGACGCGCGGTTCATTCACCAGCGCCCGCGCGATGGCCACACGCTGGCGCTGGCCTCCGGAAAGCTGCGAAGGCTTGCGGGCGACGGCAAAGCTTAAGCCCACTTTTTCCAGCGCGTCGCGAGCCTGCGCGTGGCGTTTTTTCTTGTCGACGCCTTTCACCATCAGCCCGTAGGCGACGTTATCGAGGATCGACATATGCGGGAACAGTGCGTAATCCTGGAATACGGTGTTCACGTCCCGCTCCCACGGCGGCAGCGCGCTCGCCTCTTTGCCAAAGATAGATATCGTGCCGCCTGACAGCTGCTCAAAGCCGGCAATCAGACGCAGGCAGGTGGTTTTGCCGGAGCCCGAAGGCCCCAGCATGGAGAAGAATTCTCCGTCACGAACGGCAATGGTGACCCCATCCACCGCCCGCACGTCGCCGTACAGACGGGAAACGTCATTAAACTCTACCGCGTACGTCATGTTCTGCTCCCGGATGATTAACGACCACCCATGATGGCGATGTAATCCTGCGTCCAGCGGCTGTAAGGCACATATTTTCCGCCTTCTGCGATGGGGGTTTTCCAGAACATGATTTTGTCAAAATAGTTATAGCCGTTGGTTTCACAGCCCTTGTCACCCAGCAGCGTGCTGGCCTTACACCCTTCAGGCACGACGGGCAGCGAGCCAAACCATGCCGCCAGATCGCCCTGCACTTTCGGCGTGAGCGACCAGTTCATCCACTTGTAGGCGCACATCGGGTGTTTTGCCTGCGCATGCAGCATGGTGGTATCCGCCCAGCCGGTCACCCCCTCTTTCGGGAAGACGGTGGCAACGGGCTGGTTCTCGCCCTTCAGAGCATTCGCCTGATACGGCCAGGCGCTGGAGGCCACGACGCCTTCATTTTTGAAGTCGCTCATCTGGACGGTGGTGTCATGCCAGTAGCGGTGGATCAGGGCATGCTGGTCGCGAAGTACTTTGAGCACGGCGGCATACTGTTCTTCAGTGAGCTGATACGGGTCGCTAATACCCAGCTGCGGCTGAGTGGCTTTGACGAACAACGCCGCATCGGCGATATAAATCGGGCCGTCGTATGCCTGCACGCGTCCCTGATTGGTTTTGCCGTCCGGCAGATCCTGCTTCGTAAAGACCACGCTCCAGCTGTCCGGCGGCGTCGGGAAGGTTTTGGTGTTGTACATCAACAGATTGGGCCCCCACTGATACGGCGTGCCGTAGACCTTGCCGCCCACGTTAAACCACTCGCCCTTCACGATGCGCGGGTCAAGGGTTTTCCAGTTGGGGATCAGTTCCGGGTTAATCGGCTGAACGCGTTTTCCCATAATCAGGCGGAGCGAGGCATCACCTGACGCGGTGACAAGGTCGTAACCTCCCTTCGCCATCAGGCTGACCATTTCATCGGACGTGGCCGCCGTTTTAACGTTGACCGCGCAGCCGGTCTCTTTTTCAAACTGGGTAACCCAGTCATAATTTTTATCCGTCTGTCCGCGTTCGATGTACCCCGGCCAGGCGATAATATCCAGTCGGCCTTCCCCGTCGCCAATGGCCTTTGGTGGTTCTGCGGCTTGCGCGGTCATGATAGTCATGCCGAGCGCGCACAGGCTGCTGCGGGCAAATTTTTTGCTCATAAGAGTTACTCCTGTCGCAATGAAATTTAGCGGCAGCCGTGCCGTAAAAATATCTCCCTTATTAAACGTAGACCGCGCAAATGCGCCGCACCGTTCGGCTTAAGGAAATTTCATCAAGGTGTGACCGAGGACGCATTCCCCGTTAACTGGATTATAGACAAGGAGTTAGCCGCGAAAGCCGGTATGCAGATTTCATATGATACGGCACCGCAAAATATTTGCCGTGCCGTCGTCAGGATAAAAAATGATTATTTAAATAAAGGGGAAAAGTTATTCCATCATTGTGCTAATTAATTTACCTAACTGAATGACCGCCTGCTCTTCCCGCTCGCCCCACGCCCAGGACGTATTAAACCGGAAGAACGGCGTCCACGCGTCAGAGGTGGAAAACATCTTTCCGGGCGCAATGCTGATGTGGTGCGTTAAGGCCTTTTCGCTCAGCAGCCCCGCGTCCAGCCGCGCAGGTAGCTCCAGCCATAAAAAGTAGCCGCTGTCGTTGTGGTGGATTTTGACGCCGGCGGGCATATGGCGCAGAAGCGACTGCCACGCCTGTTGTTTTCGCTCGGCGAGGGTTCGTCGCAGGCGGCGCAGATGGGCGTCGTAGCGTTTTGTCGCCAGGTAGTCCACCAGCGCCAGCTGCATGGGGGAACTGGTTGAAAGCGTGCTCATCAGCTGCAGCTGCTGAATGCGGCGCGCGTGTTTTCCTGCCGCCACCCAGCCGATGCGAAACCCCGCCACCAGGCATTTTGAAAAGGAAGAGCAGTGAAGCGTCATATCTACCCGGTCCCAGGCTTTGGCCGGAAGCGGTTTTTCGCGACCAAAATAGAGCTCGCTGTAGACATCGTCCTCGATCAAGGTGACGTTGTGCTCCGTCAGGAGCGCGACCAGACGCGCTTTTTTTTCCGCACTTAGCGTAAAGCCAAGCGGGTTTTGGCCGTTGGTCATGAGCCAGCAGGCTTTTACGGGGTAGTCGTTCAGCGCCTGCTCCAGCGCATTCAGATCGATTCCCTCCCGGACATCTGTGGCGACCGACAGCGCTTTTAGCTTCAGACGCTCCAGCGCCTGCAGCGCGCCGTAAAAACACGGGTTTTCAACAATCACCCAGTCTCCAGGCTCCGTCACCGCCTGCAAACTCAGGTTGAGGGCCTCAAGTGCGCCTGCGGTAATGACGATCTCGTCCGGCGAGATGTTCATCCCCTGCTGCGCATAACGGCGCGCAATGGCGTGACGGAGTTCAGCGTTACCGGGCGGCAGGTTCTCAATTACACTCATTGCGGTAGCGGTTTTACTGACGTTTGCCAGCGAGCGGTTGAGCTGCTGAAGCGGGAAAAGCCGGGGGTCGGGAAACGCGGAGGCGAAAGGAACAACGGACGGATCGCGGCTGGCCTGTAAGACCTCGAAGATATATGTGTTGATATCTACCGCTTCATCACGCATTACCTGGGCAGGCGGCGCAGGCTGTTGTGCGGTCGGGCGCGAGGCAACGTAATAGCCCGACTGCGGCCTGGCGACAATGCGCCCCTGACTTTCCAGCATCTGATACGCGTGGCCAACGGTCATAAAGCTCATGCCGCTGCTTGCCACCTGCTCTCGCAGGGAAGGCAGCTTATCGCCTGGCAGCCAAACGCCAAGCTCAATCTGCGAGATAATTTGTTGCGCCAGACGTTGGTATTTTTTCATCAGATTCTCCTTATTGCCGACAGTGTATATCAGCAGGAGAAAAAGAGAAGATTTTGCTAACTGTTATAGTTTAAGTAAAAATTACTTACGGTACTCGGTAACGTGGCTTTGCGCCTGACGCGCAGCGGCCAGGTGATCGAGCGTGATCATTGACGATTTGCAAAAGATGCATTTCGCACCGAGCGGGTTTTTCTCAGATACATCAAAGACTGAGGTACGGTACTGCGAGCCATGACAGCATGGGCAGCGGAAATGGATATAAGAAGTCATAGGATTCTCCTGTGAACGTAAAAACGTAAATTACTCATGAGCCGATCAGGCAATATTGGTTTTAAACAAAACTAATCGGAATGTAGATAAAGACCCAAGAGAGGCTGCGGAGAGGCACAACGTGATGAGAACTGCTTTATGAAACTACGTCAGATATTTTTTTGGACTCAAAACCAGAAGACCATTAACGCACGGCGATGACGACAAAGCAAGCGGTTTAATGCGGAAAATTCATAAAAAGAATATTTTTATTCCTCGTTGGCGAGGTATATCTGATAGCTAAAGCATACGTTTTATGCCAACTGTTATGGTTAAAAATCACTTTTCTGCGTCTGAAAGTCCGAACGTTGCCCCTATAGCATAACAGTACACCGTTTGACATTGAGGCTGTGCATGTTTGGTTTAGATGCTTTTCACCTTGCGCGGATACAGTTTGCCTTTACCGTATCCTTTCACATTATTTTCCCGGCCATCACCATCGGCCTGGCCAGCTATCTTGCCGTGCTCGAAGGGCTGTGGCTGAAAACAAAAAATCCGGTCTGGCGCTCGCTGTACCATTTCTGGTCGAAAATTTTCGCCGTCAACTTTGGCATGGGCGTGGTCTCCGGGCTGGTGATGGCCTATCAGTTTGGCACCAACTGGAGCGGCTTTTCGCAGTTTGCAGGCAGCATTACCGGCCCGCTGCTGACCTATGAAGTGCTTACCGCCTTCTTCCTCGAAGCCGGGTTCCTCGGCGTGATGCTGTTCGGCTGGAATAAAGTGGGGCCAGGGCTGCACTTCTTCTCCACCTGCATGGTGGCGCTGGGCACCATTATCTCAACCTTCTGGATCCTCTCCTCGAACAGCTGGATGCAGACCCCGCAAGGCTACGAGATCGTCAACGGTCAGGTGGTACCGGTGGACTGGTTCGCCGTGGTATTTAACCCCTCCTTCCCCTACCGCCTGCTGCATATGTCGATTGCGGCATTCCTGAGTAGCGCCCTGTTTGTCGGTGCATCCGCGGCATGGCATCTGCTGCGCGGGAATAATACCCCTGCCATTCGGGCGATGTTTTCGATGGCGCTGTGGATGACGCTGATTGTTGCACCCATCCAGGCCCTGGTTGGCGATATGCACGGGTTGAACACCTTAAAGCATCAGCCCGCCAAGATTGCCGCTATTGAAGGCCATTGGGAAAATCCGCCGGGCGAGCCTACCCCACTGCTGCTGTTTGGCTGGCCTGACATGGAGCTGGAACGCACCCGCTTTGGAGTGGCGATCCCGGCGCTGGGTAGCCTCATCCTGACGCACAGCCTGGATAAACAGGTCCCTGCGCTAAAAGAGTTTCCAAAAGAAGACCGTCCTAATTCCACCATCGTCTTCTGGTCGTTCCGCATTATGGCGGGCTTAGGGATGCTGATGATGCTGCTTGGAGTAGTGGCGCTTTGGCTGCGTTATAAAAAGCGGGTTTATTCTTCGCGTCCGTTCCTGTGGTTTGCGCTGCTGATGGGGCCATCCGGGCTGATTGCCATTCTGGCCGGATGGGTCACCACCGAAGTCGGCCGCCAACCGTGGGTGGTCTACGGACTCCAGCGAACAAAGGATGCGGTTTCAGCCCATGGTGACCTGCATATGAGCGTGAGCCTGCTGGCCTTCTTCGTCGTCTATAGCTCGGTATTTGGCGTGGGCTACAGCTATATGGTGCGCCTCATCCGAAAAGGCCCGCAGCCGCATGAATCGTTCGCCACCGAGTCCGATGGACGCCCGGCGCGCCCGCTTTCTGCCGTCACAGCTGAACATAAGGAGCAGCCATAATGGGTATCGATCTTTCCATTATCTGGTTTGTCATCATCGTCTTTGCCACGCTGATGTATATCGTCATGGACGGGTTTGATCTGGGAATCGGTATTCTGTTCCCGGCAACACAAAACGCCGACGATCGCGACGTGATGGTCAACAGCGTCGCACCGGTCTGGGACGGCAATGAAACCTGGTTGGTGCTAGGTGGTGCCGCCCTGTTCGGTGCATTTCCACTGGCCTATGCGGTGATTGTTGATGCTCTGACCATTCCGCTGACGTTAATGCTGATCGGACTTATATTCCGCGGCGTGGCGTTTGAATTTCGCTTTAAAGCCACGCCGGCCCACCGTCCTTTCTGGGATAAGGCGTTTATTGGCGGTTCCGTTCTGGCGACCTTTACCCAGGGCGTGACGGTAGGTGCCGTCATTAACGGCTTTAGCGTCACTGGCAGAACGTATACCGGCGGACCGTTTGACTGGTTTACCGCGTTTAACCTGTTCTGCGGCGCGGGTCTGGTGGTGGCCTACGCGCTGTTAGGCTCAACCTGGCTGGTGATGAAAAGCGAAAATGCGCTGCAGCAGCGGATGCGTGAGGTGTCGAAAACGCTGTTAATCGTGCTGCTGGCGTTTATCGCAGCGATCAGCCTCTGGACGCCGCTGGCGCACCCGGCCATCGCGGCGCGCTGGTTTACGCTGCCGAATCTGTTTTATCTGCTGCCCGTCCCTGCCCTGGTCGTCATGTTTAGCTTCTACCAGTGGCGCTGCCTGAGTAATCCTGACAGCCATGCTCGGCCGTTTATTCTGACGCTGGGGCTAATATTTCTCGGCTTTAGCGGGCTTGGGATCAGCATCTGGCCGCATATCATACCGCCGTCGATCACCCTGTGGCAGGCCGCCGCGCCGACGCAAAGCCAGGGCTTTATGCTGGTGGGCGCGCTGTTGATCATTCCCGTTATTCTGGTCTACACCTTCTGGAGCTACTACGTATTTCGCGGCAAAGTTCAGCCTGGGGAGGGTTATCACTGATGCAACAACCTGTCTGGAAAAGATTGCTGTGGCTGGCCATTATCTGGGGCGGCAGCGTACTTGCGCTGGCAGCAGTCAGCATGCTATTTCGCATGCTGATGACGGCTGCCGGGTTTAAATCGCATTAAACTTCATTCCGGGCAGCCCTGCGCTGCCCGTCACCACCCCGCACTTTCAGATAAACCCCATTAACGCACCGCAGAGTATCGTTACACTGGTAAAAGATTCACAGAATTTATTATTTGAGAAGAAAAATGAAAAAGCTCATCGCGTTAAGTGTTATCAGCCTTGTCCTCAGCGGCTGCGTTAATCCGGGCAAAGCATCCGTTCAGCCGGATCAGCTGAAGAGCCACCGTTTTGTTCTGGAAAACGTGGACGGCAAATCCGTGAAGGGCATGACAACGCAGCCTGAGATCGCTTTTAACGCGCTTCCCGACATTAGCCTCATTGATAACATTAGCGTTTCGGGCCAGATGTGTAACCGCTTCAACGGGCAGGGAAAGCTGTCCGAAGGTGAGCTGAAAGTGAAAACGCTGGCGATGACCCGCAAACTTTGTACCGAACCACAGCTTAACGAGCTGGATCAGGCCATCGGCGACATGCTGCGCAAAGGGGCGCAGGTCGACCTGACTGAAGACCAGCTGACGCTGGCGACGGCCGATAAGACGCTGATGTTTAAGCGAGCAGAATAATCAGTAGCTACCGCAGCTTCCAACGGCAAGCGACTGTTCACTGCAGCGTTTGCCGTTTGGCAAGGCGCACATCCCAATAGCCGAACCGTCAAGCTGGCGGGCAACAGACAGCGAGCCGCCAATCATGGCGCAGTTGGCCTGGCCTGAACTGGACATTGCCGCTTTCATTCCCGGCGCCACGTGGGCCGCCGTGGCCTGCTGCACAGGTTCACTGCTACATGCCGACAACAACAACGCGGCACACCCTACCCAAAATGCTGAACGCATGCTCTCTTCCCCGTAATTAGTGCGAAACCTAAGCATAATAGGCATCACATCCCGTGTCGTCGAGAGCGGAAGTGCGTATTTATGCGCCGCTGAAACAATTTCTCGCAATTTTTTCGCCCTAAGTTTGATCTAACCATTGATGGTGGGAATACCGAGGACACAAAAGCGAAAATCGTAAAACCCCCTGTTTGCTAGACTACACAGATAATATTCAGGGTTTGTCGCCTTATGACAGCCCCCTATTTTTTGCGCAATGTAAGGGTGTCGTCCTATGCAAACTATTGACGGTAATGGTGCAGTTGCCTCAGTCGCGTTTCGCACCAGTGAAGTTATCGCCATTTATCCGATCACGCCAAGTTCAACTATGGCCGAGCAGGCGGATGCCTGGGCGGGAAACGGGTTAAAAAACGTCTGGGGCGATGTCCCGAGAGTGGTTGAAATGCAGTCTGAAGCGGGTGCGATTGCTACGGTCCACGGTGCGCTGCAGACTGGCGCGCTTTCCACGTCGTTCACCTCCTCTCAGGGATTGCTGTTGATGATCCCAACGCTGTACAAACTCGCGGGTCAACTGACCCCCTTCGTCCTGCACGTCGCGGCGCGTACGGTGGCCACCCACGCACTCTCAATTTTTGGCGATCACTCGGACGTGATGGCCGTGCGCCAGACCGGATGCGCGATGCTGTGTGCCAGCAGCGTTCAGGAAGCGCAGGACTTTGCCTTAATTTCGCATATCGCCACGCTCAAAAGTCGCGTGCCGTTTATTCACTTCTTTGATGGTTTCCGTACCTCTCACGAAATCAACAAAATCGTCCCGCTGGCTGACGAGACTATCCTTGAGCTTCTGCCGCAGGCGGAAATCGACGCGCATCGCGCCCGCGCCCTGAACCCGGAACATCCGGTAATTCGCGGGACATCGGCAAACCCGGATACTTATTTCCAGTCACGCGAGGCCACAAACCCGTGGTACAACGCGGTTTATGACCACGTCGAGCAGGCAATGAATGACTTTGCCGCCGCAACCGGACGCGAGTACAAGCCGTTCGAATATTACGGCCATCCGCAGGCCGAGCGCGTGATTGTGCTGATGGGATCTGCTATCGGCACCTGTGAAGAAGTCGTTGACGAGCTGCTGACCCGCGGCGAAAAGGTCGGCGTGCTTAAAGTGCGTCTTTACCGCCCGTTCTCGGCTAAACATCTGCTCTCTGCCCTGCCGGAAAGCGCGCGTACCGTGGCGGTGCTCGATCGAACCAAAGAGCCGGGCGCACACGCGGAACCGCTGTATCTTGACGTGATGACCGCTCTCGCTGAAGCCTTTAATAACGGCGAACGTGAAACGCTACCGCGCGTTATCGGCGGTCGCTATGGCCTGTCTTCCAAAGAGTTTGGCCCGGACTGCGTGCTGGCCGTGTTTAACGAGCTAAGGGAAGCGAAACCCAAGCCGCGTTTCACGGTCGGTATTTATGATGATGTAACGAATCTTTCCCTGCCTTTACAGGAAAATACCCTGCCTGCGACGGCCAAACTTGAAGCGCTGTTCTACGGCCTGGGCAGCGACGGCAGCGTCTCGGCCACCAAAAACAACATCAAGATCATCGGCAATTCAACCCCGTGGTACGCGCAGGGTTACTTCGTCTACGACTCCAAGAAAGCCGGCGGTCTGACCGTTTCTCACCTGCGCGTCAGCGAGCAGCCCATCCGCTCGGCCTACCTTATTTCTCAGGCCGACTTTGTTGGCTGCCATCAGCTGCAGTTTATCGACAAGTATCAGATGGCTGAGCGCCTGAAGCCCGGCGGTATTTTCCTCCTCAATACGCCATACAATGCGGATGAGGTCTGGGCGCGCCTGCCGCAGGAAGTACAGACGGTGCTGAATCAGAAAAAAGCCCGATTCTATGTGGTTAACGCGGCGAAAATTGCCCGCGAATGTGGCCTGGCCGCGCGTATTAATACCGTCATGCAAATGGCCTTCTTCCATCTGACCAATATCCTGCCGGGCGACAGCGCGCTGGTGGAACTTCAGGGCGCCATCGCCAAAAGCTACAGCAGCAAGGGGCAGGAGCTGGTAGAGCGAAACTGGCAGGCGCTGGCGCTGGCGCGCGAGTCGCTGTTCGAGGTGCCGCTGCAGCCGGTCAATGACGCCAGCCCGAATCGCCCTCCGGTGGTCTCGGATGCCGCACCTGATTTCGTGAAGTCCGTCACGGCCGCCATGCTGGCCGGGCTGGGTGATGCCCTGCCCGTCTCTGCGCTGCCGCCGGACGGAACCTGGCCGATGGGCACCACCCGCTGGGAAAAACGCAACATCGCCGAAGCGATCCCCATCTGGAAAGAAGAACTCTGTACCCAGTGTAACCACTGCGTCGCGGCCTGCCCGCACTCTGCCATTCGCGCCAAAGTGGTGTCACCGGAAGCAATGGAAGATGCCCCGGCCAGCCTGCACTCTCTGGATGTAAAATCCCGCGACATGCGCGGCCAGAAATACGTTCTGCAGGTCGCACCGGAAGACTGCACCGGGTGTAACCTGTGCGTTGAGGTCTGCCCGGCGAAGGACAGGCAGAACCCGGACATCAAAGCCATCAATATGATGTCGCGCCTTGAACACGTTGAAGAAGAAAAAGTGAATTATGACTTCTTCCTGAACCTGCCGGAAATCGATCGCAGCAAGCTGGAACGCATTGATATTCGTACCTCGCAGCTGATCACGCCGCTGTTCGAGTACTCCGGCGCATGCTCCGGCTGCGGTGAAACGCCGTACATCAAACTGCTTACCCAGCTGTATGGTGACAGGATGCTGATTGCCAACGCCACCGGCTGCTCGTCTATCTATGGCGGTAACCTGCCCTCCACGCCGTACACCACCGATGCGAATGGGCGCGGTCCGGCATGGGCAAACTCCCTGTTCGAGGATAACGCCGAATTTGGTCTGGGCTTCCGACTCACCGTTGACCAGCACCGCGCGCGTGTGATGCGCCTGCTTGAACAATTTGCCGATAAGATCCCGGCTGAACTTAACGCGGCGCTACATGCAGAAGCCACGCCAGAGGTTCGTCGCGAGCAGGTAGCTGCACTTCGCAACGCACTGAAGGGAATTGACGGCGCAGAACAGCTGATGACCGACGCGGACGCGCTGGTCGAAAAATCGATCTGGCTGATTGGCGGTGACGGCTGGGCTTACGACATCGGCTTTGGCGGGCTGGATCATGTGTTAAGCCTGACCGAAAACGTCAACATTCTGGTTCTGGATACGCAATGTTATTCCAATACCGGTGGGCAGGCATCGAAAGCCACGCCGCTGGGCGCCGTCACGAAATTTGGTGAACACGGTAAACGCAAGGCACGTAAGGATCTCGGCGTGAGCATGATGATGTACGGCCACGTTTACGTCGCGCAAATCTCGCTGGGGGCGCAGCTTAACCAGACGGTGAAAGCCATTCAGGAGGCTGAAGCGTATCCGGGGCCGTCGCTGATCATTGCCTACAGCCCGTGCGAAGAGCATGGCTACGACCTGGCCCTAAGCCACGATCAGATGCGTCAGCTGACGGCCACCGGCTTCTGGCCGCTCTACCGGTTCGATCCGCGCCGTGCGGACGAGGGCAAATTACCGCTGGCGCTGGATTCACGTCCGCCGTCAGATGCCCTGGCAGAGACGCTGATGCAGGAACAGCGCTTCCGCCGTCTGAATGCGCAACAGCCTGAGGTGGCAGAACAGCTCTGGAAAGACGCCGCCGAAGATCTGCAAAAACGGTATGACTTCCTGGCACAAATGGCGGGTAAAGCCGAAAAATCAACCAGCGACTAACTCCACTGCCCGGCTTGTCCGGGCATTTTTTTGCCATAAAAAAAGCCCGATGTCTTCACATCGGGCTAATCCAGATAATTAATGAATCTCTCTTTAGTTTCCCAAATGACATTCACGATAATTATGGATAAATAATCTTAAAGGCATATAACGCCGCAGAGATTACCTGATTCAACCGCTGATTAATAATTTTTATTTAATATGAATCATTTTCAATCATTCACCACAACGATGATCATTTCCGCGGATTTATTC